>CAZTZM010000272.1:0-19598 GCA_964618005.1 uncultured Myxococcales bacterium | reverse complement strand
CTGGCGGCAGCTGACCGACAACGTCAACCAGCTGGCGGGCAACCTGACGTCGCAGGTGCGCGCCATCTCCGAGGTGACCACGGCGGTCACCAAGGGCGATCTGACGCGGTCGATCGAGGTCGAGGCGCAGGGCGAGGTCGCCGCGCTGAAAGACAAGATCAACCAGATGATCATCAACCTGCGTGAGACCACGCAGAAGAACGCCGAGCAGGACTGTCTGAAGACCAACCTGGCCAAGTTCAGCTCGATGATGCAGGGGCAGAAGAACCTGGAGACGGTGTCGCGCCTCATCATGAGCGAGCTGACCCCGCTGGTCTCCGCCCACTACGGCGCGTTCTTCATGATGGACGCCGAGGGGGAGGGGGCCGAGACGCCGGTGCTGAAGCTGACGTCGACCTACGCGTACCGCGAGCGCAAGGGGGTCGGCAATCGGTTCAAGGCGGGCGAGGGGCTGGTCGGGCAGTGCGCGCTGGAGAAGAAGACCATCCTGCTGACCCGCGTCCCGGCCGACTACATCCAGATCAGCTCGGGGCTGGGCGAGGCGCCGCCGCTCACCATCATCGTGCTGCCGGTGCTGTTCGAGCGGCAGGTCAAGGCGGTGATCGAGCTGGCCTCGTTCCAGTCGTTCAGCGCCATCCACCAGCTGTTCCTGGACCAGCTGATGCAGTCGATCGGCGTGGTGCTGAACATGATCGGCGCCAACATGCGCACGGAGGAGCTGCTGCAGCAGTCGCAGTCGCTCACCCAGGAGCTGCAGTCGCAGTCGAACGAGCTGACGGTGCAGCAGGACGAGCTGCGGCGGACGAACTCGGCGCTGGAGAAGCAGGCGCTGGAGCTGGAGGAGAAGGCGCGCCTGCTCGCCGAGCAGAACCAGAAGGTCGAGGTCAAGAACCGTGAGGTCGAGCAGGCCCGGCTGTCGCTGGAGGAGAAGGCGGAGCAGCTCTCCATCACGTCCAAGTACAAGTCCGAGTTCCTGGCCAACATGTCGCACGAGCTGCGCACGCCGCTCAACAGCCTGCTCATCCTGGCCAAGCTGCTGGCCGACAACGGCGAGAACCACCTGTCGCCCAAGGAGGTGGAGTACGCCAAGACCATCTACGGCTCGGGCGGCGATCTGCTGACGCTGATCAACGAGATCCTCGACCTGTCGAAGGTCGAGGCCGGCAAGATGCCGATCGATCCGCGCGAGGTCAGCGCCTCCGAGGTGGCCGACTTCGTCGATCGCTCGTTCCGGCCGCTGGCCGAGCAGAAGAACCTGATGTTCTCGATCGACATCGAGATCGGGGTGACGCGCGCCATCTATACCGACCCGCAGCGGTTGCAGCAGGTCCTCAAGAACCTGCTGGCGAACGCCTTCAAGTTCACGGCCGAGGGGTCGGTGACGCTGCGGATCCACCGCCCGGCCCCCGACGTGCGGTTCTCGAACGGCGCGCTGGGCTTCGAGCGGGTGGTGGCCTTCTCCGTGGCCGACACCGGGATCGGCATCCCGGCCAACAAACAAGAGCTGATCTTCGAGGCGTTCCAGCAGGCCGACGGCACCACCAGCCGCAAGTACGGCGGCACCGGCCTGGGCCTCTCCATCTCGCGCGAGATCGCGCGCCTCCTGGGCGGGGAGATCCAGGTCCAGAGCGCGCCGGGTGAGGGGAGCACCTTCACCCTCTACTTGCCCGAGCGATACATCGGGCTGCCGGCGCCCGACGACGAGCGGGGGGTGGTGCGGGCGTTGCGGGCGCCGGAGCGCTCGGCGGTTCACCGCACGCCGACCCCCATCGCCGTCCCGATCCCGGCCTTTGATAAGGCCGAGATCGCCGGACGGAAGATCCTGGTAGTCGACGATGACGTGCGTAACGTATTCGCGATGACCAGCGTTCTCGAGACGGCCGGCCTGGAGGTCGTGTATGCCGACAACGGGCAAGCGGGCATCGACATGCTCACCGCCGACCCAGACATCGACCTGGTCCTCATGGACGTCATGATGCCGGGCAAGGACGGCTACGAGACCATCCGGTCGATCCGGGCCAACCCGGCCTGGCAGGCGCTGCCCATCGTCGCCGTGACGGCCAAGGCGCTGGAGGACGACCGCGAGAAGTGTCTGGAGGCGGGCGCCTCCGACTATCTGCCCAAGCCGGTCGACGTGGCCCGGCTGCTGGACATGATTCGCCGGCTGAGCGGCGGCATGACGGCGCCTTGCCCGTCATGAGGTGATCTTGGACGCATCGCCCCCGCCCAAAGCCAGCATTCTCCTGGTCGACGACCACCCCGCCAACATGGTGGCGCTGGAGGCCATCCTCTCCCCGCTCGGACACGAGCTGGTGCGGGCGTCATCCGGCGAAGAGGCGCTGCGCCAGATCCTCCGCCGCGACTTCGCGCTGATCCTCCTCGACGTTCAGATGGCGGGCCTGGACGGCTTCCAGACCGCGGCGCTGATCAAGCAGCGGCCGCGCAGCCGGCACATCCCGATCATCTTCATCACCGCGGTGGGGCGCGACGCCGCGCACGTGTTCCGCGGCTACTCCGAGGGCGCGGTCGACTACCTGGTCAAGCCGTTCGACCCCGACATCCTGCGCTCGAAGGCGCTGGTGTTCGTCGACCTCTACCTGAAGGGCGAGCGGATCAAGGCGCAGGAGCGCCTGCTGCGGGAGCACGAGCGCGCCGCGATGGAGCGCGCCAGTGAGGAGCGCTACCGCCACCTGCTCGATTCGATGCCCCAGAGCATCTGGGCCGCCGACGCCACCGGGCAGATCACGTTCTGGAACCGCGCCGGGCTGGCCTATCAGGGCGGCGACGGGAGCACGGTGACCGAGGAGTCGCTCTGGCGGTCGGTGCACCCCGACGATCGCGCGGCCGCGCGCAAGTCGTTCGAGGAGGGGGTGACCCGCAACGAGCCGTTCGAGCGCGAGGTGCGGTTGAGACGAGCCTCCGACGGCACGTACCGCTGGCACCTGGCGCGCGCCGTCCCCGAGCGCGGCAGCGACGGCGAGGTCGTCGGCTGGATCGCCACCGCCACCGACATCGACGATCAGAAGAAGGCCGAGCAGACGCTGCGCGAGGCGATCGGCCTGCGTGAGGATTTCCTGTCGGTCGCCTCGCACGAGCTGCGGACGCCGCTCACCTCGTTGCGGTTGGAGGTGGAGAACCTGCTGCGCTTCTCGCGCCGGGGCGAGACGGTGCCGCCGGGCGTGGTCACGCGGGTCCAGCGGATCGACGCGCAGGCCGCGCGCCTGAATCACCTGATCGACGAGCTGCTGGACGTGTCGCGGATCGCCGCCGGCCGGCTGGAGCTGGAGATCGAGGAGGTCGACCTGGCGAAGGTGGTCGACGAGGTGCGGACGCGGCTCTGCGACGAGGCCGATCGCCGCGGCTGCGCCGTCGAGGTGCGCGCCTGTCCGGCGGTCGGGTGGTGGGACCACAGCCGCCTCGACCAGGTGGTCACGAACCTGCTGTCGAACGCCATCAAGTACGGCGCGGGCAAGCCGATCGAGGTCACGGTCACCGTCAGCGACGACCGGGCGGTGCTGGCGGTGCACGACCACGGTCTGGGGATCTCGCCGGAGGATCAGGATCGGATCTTCCGCCGCTTCGAGCGGGCAGCCTCCAGCCGGAACTACGCCGGGATCGGCCTGGGGCTGTGGATCGTCAAACAGATCGTCGAGGCGTTGGGCGGGGTGGTGCGGGTCGAAAGCCGCCCGGACGCGGGCTCGACGTTCGTCGTCGAGCTGCCGCGCACGCGCGCCAGCGCGCCCGCTTCGCTGGCCACCACCGCCGCCACGGCGCGCGCGCGGTCGGGCCGCGGCGCCGCCAACTAGGATCCCCGTGGCGCTGCGCATCGAAGACTACGCCGTCATCGGCGACACCCAGACCGCCGCCCTGGTGGGCAAGGACGGCTCGATCGACTGGCTCTGCCTGCCGCGCTTCGACTCCGAGGCCTGCTTCGCGGCGCTGCTGGGGGACGAGCGCAACGGGCGCTGGTTGTTGGCCCCTGACGTTCCGGTCCGGTCGGTCAGCCGGCGCTACCGCCCCGAGACGTTGATCCTGGAGACGGACTTCACGACCGACGGCGGGCTGGTCCGGGTCACCGACTGCATGCCGCCCCGCGATCGGCAGCCCGACCTCGTGCGGGCGGTCGAGTGCCTGCGCGGCGAGGTCCCGATGCGCAGCAGCCTGGTGCTGCGGTTCGGGTTCGGCAGCTTCCGCCCCTGGATCCACCCGCAGCAGGGGATCGAGTGGGCCGTGGGGGGACCGGACTCGGTGGCGCTGGACACCGACGTGCCGCTGACCGTCGATCCCGAGGCCCTCACGTCGAAGTTCACGCTCCGCGCCGGCGAGAAGGCCCACTTCGTGATGACCTGGGCGCCGTCCCACGATCGGCGGCGGCGCAAGCTCGATCCCGAGGGCGCGATCGGGGATACCGAGCGCTGGTGGCGCAAGTGGGCCCATACCTGCAGCACGGAGGGGCCCTGGCGCGAGGCGGTCCTCCGCTCACTGATCACGCTCAAGAGCCTCACCTACGGGCCCACCGGCGGGATTGTGGCGGCGGCAACGACCTCTCTGCCGGAGCTGATCGGGGGCGTCCGCAACTGGGACTATCGCTACTGCTGGCTGCGCGACGCGACCTTCTCGCTCTACTCGTTGATGATGGCGGGCTACAAGCACGAGGCGAACGCCTGGCGCGACTGGCTGCTGCGCGCGGTGGGGGGCGATCCGCAGCACGTGCAGATCTTCTATGGCCCGGCCGGGGAGCGCCGCCTGACCGAGCTGGAGCTCGACGACCTGCCGGGCTACGAGGGGTCGAGGCCGGTGCGGATCGGCAACGCCGCCGTGAATCAGTTCCAGCTGGACGTGTACGGCGAGGTCATCGACTGCCTTTACCAGGCGCAACGGGCCGACATCCCCGCCGGCGATGAGGCCTGGGCCCTGCAGCGCGGGTTGTTGGAATACGTGGCCGACAACTGGCGCTCGCCCGACGAGGGGATCTGGGAGGTGCGGGGGCCGCGGCGGGACTTCACGCACAGTAAGGTGATGGCCTGGGTGGGCGTCGATCGGACCATCAAGATGGTGGAATCATTCGGGTTTCAGGGGCCGGTCGATCGCTGGCGCGCGCTGCGTGACGAGATTCACGCCGAGGTCTGCACGCGCGCCTTCGATCCGGGCCGGAACACCTTCACCCAGTACTACGGCTCGCGCGAGCTGGACGCGGCGGCGCTGATGTTTCCGCTGGTCGGCTTCCTGTCCGAGGCCGATCCGCGCGTGCGGGGGACGGTCGCCGCCATCGAACGCGAGCTGCTGCACGACGGGTTCGTGCAGCGCTACACCAGCTCGCCGGGGGTCGACGGGTTGCCGCCTGGTGAAGGGGTGTTTCTCCCGTGCTCATTCTGGTTGGCCGACAATCTGGCGATCACCGGACGCAAAGACGAGGCCCGGGCGCTTTACGAACGTTTGCTGGACCTGCGCAACGACGTGGGACTGATTTCGGAGGAGTACGATCCGGTCGCCAAGCGCCTGGTCGGTAATTTTCCGCAGGCCTTCACCCACGTGGCCCTGATCAACACGGGCCGCAACCTGGTCAATGGCAGCGGTCCGGCCAAACATCGCGGCACCGGCGGCCCCGGGCTTTGAGGCGAATCCCGGCATCACGGAAGCTCAATTTTGCCGTCCGTTTGCCGATCGGGCTGTGGTACGGTCGGCTATCGGGTTGCGTCATGAGGGTCGTCAAGGCACTTGCCGTTCGTGAGCCCTGGGCATCGCAGATTGCGGCCGGAACGGCGACGATCGCCTACAAGAGCTTCCGGACACCGTATCGCGGCGAGGTGTTGATCGTCGCCGACGAGGAACCGTTCCACGGTGTGGCGCTCGCGCAGCTCGTCGATGTGCAGGCGATCACCCGTGAGATGAACGCCCCGTTGCAACGCGGGTATGCCTGGGTGTTTCAGAGCGCCGTCGCGCTGACGCAGTTCCCGGCGCTGCGGCGCTCGGGGCTGTACACGGCGGAGGTCCCGGAGGGGGCGCTGCCGGGCGCGCTGCGGGCGCCGATCTTCACCGGCCCCGCGCCGATGGGCGAGAACGACGAGGCGATCAAGGTCGCGGTCGCCAGCGAGCTGCGAATCGCGCGCGCAGGCCTGCGCCGCGTCGACGGCGGCTTCCGCGAACTGGCCGCGCACGGCGGGGGCGACGTGGTCAATCACACGCTGGAGCGGTTCGCGCACGCCGTGCAGGAGATCCTGACGCGCACGGAGGATCTGGTCACCGACATGGTGCGCCTGGATCCGCTCTGGCGCCGAGAGCTGGCGCCGCCCACGGCCGACGCCGACGTGATCGCCGAGCTGGGGGGCTCGAGCTTCCAGACCAACTGGCGGCGCTCGCGGCTCGACATCCTGGTTGTCGAGGACGAGCCGAAGATGGCCCGCGGCGTCCAGCGGTCGCTCTCGCTGGAGCACGACGTGCGCCTGGCGTCATCCAAGCGCGAGGCCCTGGAGCAGATCCGCACCCGCGTGCCGCACGTCCTGCTGTGCGATCACCGCCTCGAGTGGCAGAAGACCGACGACCTGTTCGAGTTCGTGCGCGACAACTATCCCCGCGTCCGCCGCGTCCTGTATTCGTTCTCGCACCTGGAGGTCTGGAACGACCTCCTGCACCGCAAGCTGGTCGACGCCGTCGTCCCGAAGTCAGCCCCCCGCAACGCGCTGCTGGCGGCGTTGTTCTAAACGGCGGCTTGCGGAGCGGGCCGCCCGCTCACCCCGCGCGCGGGAGCTCGACGTAGAACCGGGTGCCGCGGCTGGCGCGATCGAGCTCGATCGTGCCGCCGAGACGCTCGACGATTTCGTGGACGATCGGGAGGCCCAGGCCGTTGTTGCTGCCGCCCTTCTTGGTCGAGAAGAACGGCTCGAAGATGCGGGCCGCCACCTCGTCGGAGATGCCGCGGCCGGTGTCCTCGACGACGAAGCCGCAGCGATCGATCTTGCTCACCGTCGTGACGGTGATCTGGTTCTTCTCGGGCGCGCCCGGGTCGATCGCCTCGTAGGCGTTCAGCAGCAGGTTGACGATCACCTGGCTTAGCTGCGTCGGCTCGCCGCGCACGAACGCCTTGTGCGTGGTGTCCAGCACCAGGCGCGCCCGCTCGGTGATCCGCGACCGCACGATGCCGGCCGCGGTCTGGATGGCGCGATCCAGGCTGGTGCCGCCGTCGGTCGAGGGGAGCGGCGCCTCGCCCTGGCGAAACTGCTCGATCCGCCCGACCAGATCGATCGCCGAGTCGTGCGCGTCGGTCAGCGCGGGGACGAGATCGCTCGCCACCCGCGGGACGTCCGGATCGGACGCCGCCGCCATTCTCGCCAGCTGGCTGACGCCGTCGACGACGAACCCCAGATTGTCGCGGATCCCGATCGCCGGCGAGACGACCTCGTGCAGGATCCGCCCCAGCAGGTACGTCGTGGTCGACTGCTGCTCCTGCTGCAAGAGCCGGATCTGCAGATCGCGCGTGACCGTCACCAGCTGGTAGGCGTCGATGCCGGCGCGGATCGCGTCGGCCAGCTCCTCTTCACGCCAGGGCTTGATGAAGTAGCGGCTGACCTGGCCGCCGTTGATCGCCTCGACCACCGACCCGATGTCCGAATAGGCGGTCAGGATCATGCGCACCACGTCGGGGAAGCGCTGCCGGACCACCGCGCACAGCTCGGCGCCGCTCATCTCAGGCATCCGCTGGTCGGCCAGCAGCACGGCGATTGGCTCGCGCGCCAGGATCTCCAGCGCCTCGCGTCCCGACGCCGCCGTCATCACCCGGAACCGGGTCTTGAAGCCGAGGCGGAACGCGTGCAGGTTGCGCGCGTCGTCGTCGACGTACAGGACGCCGGAGTGGGGAAGGGTGGCGGTGGCGGTCACGATGGGATGGCTTCCGGCCGGTGGCCCGGCAACCAGAGCTTGAAGCAAGCTCCCCAGCCGGGCGTGGTCACCAGATCCAGCGAACCGCCGTGATCGTACGCGACTTGGCGGCTGAAGTGGAGCCCGAGACCGGTCCCTTCGCCGACCTCGCGGGTGGTGAAGAACGGGTCGAAGATTCGCTGAGCCAGATCGGGCGGGATCCCCGGCCCGCTGTCCGCGATCATGATCTCCACCCCCTCGCGGTCGGGACGCGAGGCGACCCGCACCCGGCCGCCGTCGCCGGCGGCCCGCAAGGCGTTGTCGAACAGGTTCAGGAAGATCTGGTTCAGCGCCGGCGGTCTCCCCAGGATCGCCCCGCGGAAGCGGAAGTCCCGGTCGAACGAGACGCGCTCCGACCGGTGGCTGAGCAGCCGGATGGCCGCCTCTATCCCCTGGTGCGGGTCCCACGGCTCCAGGCCGCGATCGGTGCGGCCGACGTCCAGCAGATCGCCCACCAGCCGCGCGATCTGGTCGCCGGCGTCGATCGCAATCTGCACGGCCTCGGTGTAGTCGGGGTCGCAGCCGGTGCCGGCCAGGTAACGGTGAACGGGCCGCAGGCCGTTGACGATGGCATTGGCCGGATTGCGGACCTCATGCGCCAGCCCGGCGGCCAGCGTTCCCAGCACGGCCAGCTTCTCCGTGTGGACGCGCTTCTCGGTCGCCGTCCGCAGCTCGGCGGTGCGTTGCTCGACGCGCGCGTCGACCTCGGCCTTTGCTCTCTGCAGCTCGACGAACCGGCGCTCGGTGGTGTCGAGTGCCTGGGTCAGCGCCAGCGTGTGCTCCTGGACGAACCCCTGCAGCTCGCGTTCGTGCGCGCGCAGGTCCCAGATGCGCCCTACGGCGCCGCCCGCGATCACCGCGACCAGCGCCATCCAAGAGCTGTGGAGCGCCGCCATCGCCAAGGCGGCTCCGACGAGTACACCGAGCAGAAGGCCGCGGGCCGACGTGCGCTCGACCCACCGGACCTGATAGCGACAGCAGTCATCCCCGTGCGTCTGGCATTCGGTCTCTTCCACCCGGGCGGGGGGCAACTTCCACAGTGTCGGGCCGGCCGCGATCTGAGCCTTTCGCAGGCGGCAGATGAGCGGCGACCGCGCCTTGTGCTCGGGCTGCGACGGCCGATAGATGATCTCGGCCGCCCCGCGGCGAACGTTGCTGACGGTCGCCACGCTGACCTTCGTCATGCGCGCCAGAAGCTGCGGCAGCGCCCCGTATCCCACGCGGGGCGAACCGAAGGCCCGCAGCACTGGGTACAGCCCGCCCAGCGCGCTGGGCGAAAAAGAGGCGCGCGTGACCCTCTCCGCGAGCACGTCGGGACCGATGTCTTCGCCCAGCCAGTCGACCAGCGCCTCGCAGAAGCGCAACGAAACCCAGTTCGATTCGTCCTGGACGTCGCCCAGCGAAAGCGACCAGCGGGCCAGCAACTCTGCTAGCCCGCTGCTGCGCTGCTCGGCTTCCGCGAGGTCGAGGATCGGCCGCACGAAGCGGCAGCTCACCTCGTGCGCGAGCGCCGAACCCTCGACCGTCATCCAACCACCGCCTCGCAACCCATCGCGCCGAATCCTAGTCCAATTCTCGGCGTTCGAGACGGTTAGGCTGCCTCCGACACGCGGGCCGCCCGCGCGCGCATTCGTGCCTGAACCAGCCCGTACTTATCGGCGACGTACCGCTGGTAATCGAGGATACCGAAGCGGTGCAGGGCAAAGAACGTGCAAGCGCCAATCTGCTGCCAGCCGCCCGCCAGCAGCGGGCTGTCGTCCTCACCCAGCGGAAGAAACAGGAAGCGCTGGGGCGGATTGCCGGGAACGTCCGTCGCGCGGGCGAGCTCCGCCAGCGCCCGCCGCTTCGATCCGTCCGGGTCGGGCGCCCCCTGCACGGGCAGGAAGAACGACGCCGACAGCAGGCCGCTCAGGCAGAGGCCGGGCGAGGCGGTCTCGCGCAGGAGCACCGCCACGCAGCGCTCATCGGCGAATGCGCCGAACGCCTGGCGGGTGCGCTCGATCCCCAGCTTGCCGTACGCGGCGCGCGTCTGCGGAAGCTCGATCTCGCCGGCCCGCAGGCTGAGGGCGCGCGCGCAGACCGGATCGAGCTGCCGCGCCCCGACGTGCTCGATGAGCAGCTCGTCCTTGCCGCGCAACCGCCGCAACGACCGATCCATCCGGGGGACTTCGGAGGTGCCGGGCGCGGCGTAGAGCCCCAGCCGGGTCGCGCCGTGATGGGCGGGCGCCGACTGCGCGAAAAATGACGTGACCAGCGCGTGCATCGCCGTCGCGCTGGCGTCGATGGCGCCGGCCACGTATTCGCCGTCGGGACGATGGGCCGCGAGCCGCATGAGGATCCCGTGCAGCTGGCCGGCCCCGGCCGGGACGCCGCCGCGGGCCACGGCGTTGTGCTGAAACATCCAGGTCCGTTCGTACGCCCGGACGGAGGTCAGCGAGGCGCCGATGCCCCCCCGCCACGGGACGATCGCCGTGCGCATCAGCCCGTTGGCCCGATCGTGGGCGATCTGCCAGGTCCGGCGGGACTCGGCATAAGAGGCGATCAGGTTCTCCTCCATGGCCGGCTCGAGCAGGTTCATCGAGCGGTGAAAGCCGATGAGGTCGTCGAAGAAGCGGCCGTCGTGGAACCGGATCGGCTCCGGGCCGCGTTCGATGAGCTGCTCGCGCATCAGATCGGCATCGTCGGTCGGGAGCTCGCGCATCTCGACGCTCACGCGCTCGGGGGAGACGGCGCGGACGGTGACGACCGGCGCCTTGAACGCGATGTCGCCCAAGTGGATTCGCACGTTCTTGAGCGGCAGGCCGGGCCACAGCTCCTCGTCGCTGGTTCCGGGCGGAAACGAGAATCCCCGCGAGCTCAGGTCGAGCAGTTGATGCGCGCGACGGGCCCCCGTCAGCGGGTGCCGGTAGCTGACGAGCGCGCCGCTGTCGGGCGCCAGCGGCGTCCGCTCTTCGCCGCGGCGGTGCCATTCCCGCAGCTTCGGGGACGGCGACAGCGTGAGGAGATCGCCTCTCCGATCGGTGATTCGAGCGTAAAATCTGTAGCCGCTCCCGAACAGCGAGCACTCCACGGTGACCGCACCGGAACGGATCGGGAACCGATCCGCGTCGTCGACGATGCAGTGGAGCTCGGGGGCCCGCGCGCGATCGAGGCCGCGAAAGCGCTGCATCCGCCCCCGCACCACGCCGGTCGGGCTGGCAATCGCGACCTCGTACTCCAGATCGCAGAGCGCCCACAGGATGGCCCGCACCCGTCCAATGTCGTCGATCTCGGCCTGCTCGCTGACCGCGCTGTCGATCTGTTTTTGCGTCGACTTGCGGTAACGCACCCCACACTCGTAAACTCGCCGCCCGTCGGCGTAGAGCGCCGGGGCGCAAGCGGTCACCACCCCTTCACCGGAGCGAAGAACTTCGCCCTGAAAGAGGATGATGAGGTCGGTCAACACGGTCCCGGCTTCGAACGGGATGCCCGATTCGATTCGAAGGCCCCGGGCCCCGATGTCGAGGACCGGAAGGCAGTGGCGACCCCCACCTTCGGCAGCGACCACGCAGTTGGCGAACGCCACATCCGTCATCGGGGTCATTCGGCGGGAACGCGGCGGTCGCTCATGGGGGCCCGACTCGACGGTCAGAGTCGCGGTTCCGTCGGCCGAGGGCGTGAGCGTTCCCGCCAGCCAGAACTCGCGCCCACCATCCGAGAAATCGAGGACCGCGCGTGCTCCGTCGGGGGGGCATGTCGCCAGACGGCCGATCTCCAAACGGATCTCCCGACCATTCCGGCTGGCCCCCAGCACGAAGGTATGCTGTCGGGCATCCTTCATCCCCGTCCGCAGGGAGGCGGGTGTCAGCCGGCGGCTGAGATCGCGGAGAAAGCGAAGCCCCATTTTTCGCAACATTTTATCGCAGGGGAAGATTTCCGGACGCCGAGTTTGGCGTGTCATTGATGTGACATCCCTGACGTTGGCCAATTTGCGTTTCCGGAGCAGGATTTCGCCCAGAAATCACCACCGGGGAGAAAAACATCATGAAGATCGGGATCATCGGTTCGGGGTCGGTGGCGCAAACGCTGGGGACGAAGCTGATTGGGCTGGGACACGAGGTGGTCCTGGGGACGCGGGATCCCGAGAAGCTCGACGAGCCCAAGATGTTCGCCGCCACGTTGCGGCAATGGCGGGAGACGACCAAGGGTCGCGCCAGGATCGCGACCTTCAAGGAAGCGGCCGCCCACGGCGACGTGCTGATCAACGCGACCTCTGGGACGATCTCCGTCGAGGCGCTGAAGCTGGCCGCCGCCGGCGAAGTCGGGCCGAAGGTGCTGATCGACGTCGCGAACGAGCTGGACGCCAGCAAAGGCCTGCCGCCTGCCGCGCTGGCCAGTCAGGAACGCTGCCTGGCCGAGCGGATCCAGGCGGCGTTTCCCAACCTGCGCGTCGTCAAGTCGCTGAACACCATCGGCGCGCCCGTCATGGTCGATCCGCGCGCGCTGGCCGGAGGCGACCACACCGTGTTCGTGAGCGGCAACGACGCCGAGGCCAAGCTGACCGTCGCCACGCTGCTGCGCGCCTTCGGCTGGACGGACGTGCTCGATCTGGGCGACCTGTCGTCGGCGCGCGGCCCCGAGATGTACATGGCGATGTGGATCCGCCTGTGGGGCGCGACCAAGACCGGCCAGCTGAACATCAAGGTCGTGCGCTGACGATCGTGTGGCTGGCCTGTGCGCGCCGGGTCCGTCCTGACGGGGGCGGACCCGATGCGCGGAGCGCGCTCGGTTCGAGCTAGATTGGGTGGGAATGCCGGTGCGCACCTTCGGGGGGTTATCGGTCGCGACGCTGATCTTGGTGCTAGTGGGCTGCGCCGCCACGCCCAAACCGAAGGAGATCCTGGCGCTGGAGGATCTGCGCGCCAACCCGACGCTGTCGGATCCCGATCGGCAGGCCTTCGACCTGCTGGCCGCGGCCGACGCCTTGCTGGTGCAGGCGTCGCGGGCGTGGGAGCGCGGGAACGACTATGCCGCCCGGCGCGACGCCCTGATGGGGCAGATCAAGATGAAGACCGCCCTGGCGCTGCTGCAGGCCGAGCGGTCGCGGGCGCGACTGGGGCAGCTGGACGAAGAGCTGGCGATCGCGCAGGACGAGTCGGCGCGGCTGGACGCGCAGCTGGCGACCGCGCAAGAGGAGGTCGCGCTGCTCGAGCGGTTGCGGGCGATGAAGCTGGCGTCGGCGGCCGAGAAGAAGGCGCTGACCGAGGCGGTCGACGTCGCCAAGAAGCAGGCCGCCACCGAGCGGCAGCGCCTGGCGGCCGAGGCGGCGTCGGAAAAAAGCAAGGCCGACGCGCAGAACAGCATGCGCGTGGTCGAGCTGACGCTGAAGATCGCCGAGACGGTCGACGTCCCGCACTACGCCAAGGCGACCTACGTCGCGGCGACCGGGATGCTGCAGGACGCGCACAAGGAGTTCGACGCCGGGCACTGGGACGAGTCGGCGGCCCGCGCCACGCTGGCCGAAGCCGAGGCCGAGAAGGGGATCGCGGTGGCCCGCCCCCAGTACGAGAAAGCGTCCGAGGCGCTCAGCAACCGGGCCCGCGATCGCGAGCTGGAGACGGACGCCACGGCGATCAAGGGGATCGAGACCCGCCTGGAGCGCGACGGCGATCTACAGCGGCTGGTGCTGGTGTTTCACGGGCTGTTCACCGAGCGGAGCGCGGCGCTGCTGCCGGCGGGCGCCAAGCCGATCGACGCCGTGAAGGACCTGCTGGAGAGGTACCCGACCTATCCGCTGCAGCTCACCGGATTCGTCGACGAGCAGAGCAAGCCCGATGATCCGGCGGCGTTGTCCCTGGCGCGCGCCAACGCGATCTACTGGGCGCTGGTGAAGCGTGGGATCGATCCGAAGCGGATGACGGTCGACGGCAAGACCGCCATGACCAGCCGGATCGAGCTGGCGATCCTCTATCACGGCACGCCCTGAACGACGGTCAGGGCGCTACTGGCACTTCGGGAACTGCTTGCCGGTGTCCTGGTTCTGGTCGACGTTGGCGTTCGCCACCGTCACCGTGAGCGTCCGGCTGGCGCTGTCGGTGAGCGTCAGCGACGCGCCGCCGCTGATGTTGCTGTTGAAGTGCCAGGTGCCGTAGGTGGTGCGGGAGGCGTTGCCGCCCGGGCCGCTGACCGACTGGATCGGGAGGATCACGTTCTCGATGTAGAGCTCGTTCACCTGCTTGACGCGCACGATGATGTTGCCGGTGACGGGGCAGGGGACGAACTTCCAGCTGGTCCCCGTCGGGTTGCCGTTGGGGAAGTTGAGCGCGTTGAAGGCGTCGACGCTCAGGTCCAGCTCGCCGTTCGGGTTCTGCTGGCAGATCGGGTTGCTCGACTCGGGGCACTCGTCGATGATCGTGGCGACGATGGTGTTGCCGCCGTTGCTGATCTGAACGCAGGCGCCGCAGTACTTGTCGCTGCTGAAGCTGCCGTCGCCGGGGATCGCCGCGAAGTAGGTGTTCTTGGCGGGCGAGGTGCTGGAGATGTTCATCACCGTGTCGGTGCTGCCGCTCTCCGTGCCCAGGTACCCGCAGGCGGTCTGGTAGTCGCCCAGCTCGCCCTTGGCCGTCCCCTGGCCGAAGTTGTAGTGGGTGAACTCGCCCGAGCCGTTCACCGCCGGGCCGATGGTCCCGCAGCTGGTCGCGGCCGCGCCGCCGGTGCCGGTCGTCGTGCCGCCGGTGCCCGTCGATCCACCTTTGGCCCCGCCCGTTCCGGTCGTGCCGCCCGTTCCGGTCGTGCCGCCGGTGCCAGTCTTGCCGCCCGTTCCGGAGCCGGTCGTGCCCCCGGTCGACGGGGCGGTGCCGCCTGTTCCGGACTTGCCGCCGGTGGCCGCCGTCGCGCCGCCGGTGCCGGCCGTCGCGCCGCCGGTGCCGGTCTTGCCGCCCGTTCCCGCGCCCGTGGTGCCGCCGGTGCTGACCGGGGGTGAGCCCGCCAGGTGCACGCAGATGTTGCCGAGGTCGGCCGCGCAGGTGAGCCCGGTGTCGCAGGTGCCGCCGGCGCGACAGGCGCAGGTCTCCCCACCTGCCTGACACGCGCCATCGGCGTTCGATTCAGAGCTCGTGTTGCAGGAGACCAAAACAACACAAGCGAAAAGCAACACCCAGGGCTTGGCGTAAGGCAAGGAAATCATGGGGGTGAGGCAGTCTCTCAAACGACCCTCGGGCACGCAACGCGGACGAGTTTCCGGACGTACCTCCGCGGAATGCGCCCCCGGGACCCATATATGGGGGTATGGCGCCACATGGGCCCCAATATTTAGTTGACCGTGCCACTACACTACGATAGGTTGCTTTCGCGCTGGTGCTGGGGCAGTCGCTCCGGCTCAAAGGGAACTCGGTGAAAATCCGAGGCTGCCCCGCAGCGGTAAGGGAGAACGAACCCCACGACGGGCACTGGCCTTTGGGCTGGGAAGCCGTGGGGTAAGGAAACCGGCCTCGCCGGACCGCGCTCCCGAGCCCGAAGACCTGCCAGCGCCCGGCGTCGGGAGAAATCCGTCGCCGGTTCGACTCGACGCCTCGCGGGAGGTGATGGTCGGCTCGGCGCGCCCTGCCCGTATGAATGATGGGTTCCGCTCCGGCCTCCACCTGCCGTCGGTGTCTCAACGCTGGAGGAGGAGCCCATGTCGCTGTCGCCGATCGAGCCCGTCAACATCCGCGTTCGTGCCGTGCCGCCGCCGGAGGAGCCGGCGCCTCAGACCACGATGCGGGTCCGCAAGCGGAACGGAGCCTTCGAGCCGGTCGACGTGAACAAGATCGTCCGCGCGGTCAGCCGGTCGTGCGCGGGCCTGGGTGATGTCGACGCCCTGCGGATCGCGACCAAGACGATCAGCGGCCTCTATGACGGCGCGACCACGCGCGAGCTCGATCAGCTCTCGATCCAGACCGCGGCCGGCCTGATCGTCGAGGAGCCGCAGTATTCGCGGCTGGCGGCGCGGCTGCTGGCGACCTACGTCGACAAAGAAGTCCGCAACCAGGAGATCCACGCCTTCTCCCAGTCGGTGGCGGCGGCGCAGCGGCTGGGCCTGGTGAACGAGCGGCTGGCCGACTTCGTCGGGCGCCACGCGCGCAAGCTGAACGACGCCATCGCCGTCGAGCGCGATCGCGAGTTCGAGTACTTCGGGCTGCGCACGCTGTACGACCGCTATCTCCTGAAGCACCCGCAGTCGCGGCTGGTGGTCGAGACGGCGCAGCAGTTCTTCCTGCGCATCGCCTGCGCCTTGTGCGAGTCCGTCACCGAGGCGCTGGAGCTCTATCGGCTGTTCTCGACGCTGGAGTACCTGCCCAGCTCGCCGACGATGTTCAACTCCGGGACGCGGTACGAGCAGCTGTCCAGCTGCTTCCTGCTCGACTCGCCCGCCGACCACCTGGAGGCGATCTATCGCCGCTACACCGACGTGGCGATGCTGTCGAAGTTCTCCGGCGGCATCGGCCTGGCGTACCACCGCGTGCGGTCGCGCGGGTCGCTGATCGAGGGGACCAACGGCCAGTCGAACGGCATCGTCCCGTGGCTGAAGACGCTGGACGCCTCGGTGGCGGCGGTCAACCAGGGGGGCAAGCGGAAGGGGGCCTGCTGCGTGTATCTGGAGCCGTGGCACGCCGACGTGGAGGCGTTTCTCGAGCTGCGCGACAACACCGGCGACGAGGCCAGCCGGACGCACAACCTGAACCTGGCCAACTGGATCCCCGACCTGTTCATGAAGCGCGTCGAGCTCGACGGAGACTGGAGCCTGTTCGATCCCAAGACGGTCCCGACGTTGCCCGATCTGTACGGCGCCGCGTTCGAGGAGGCGTACGAGGCGGCCGAGCGGGCCGGCCTGGCGCAGAAGACGATCAAGGCGCGCGACCTCTACGCGCGGATGATGCGGACGCTGGCCCAGACCGGAAACGGCTGGATGACGTTCAAGGACCAGGCGAACCGCGCGTGCAACCAGACGGCGCAGCCGGGGCGGACCGTGCACCTGTCGAACCTGTGCACGGAGATCCTGGAGGTGACCTCGGACAGCGAGACGGCGGTCTGCAACCTGGGATCGATCAATCTGGGTCGGCACACGACCGTCGCCGCCGACGGGACCGTGGCCTTCGACTTCGACAAGCTGGCCCGCACGGTCCGGACGGCGGTCCGCCAGCTCGATCGGGTGATCGACCTGAACCACTACCCGATCCCGTCCACCGAGTCGTCGAACCGGCGCTGGCGGCCGGTGGGGCTGGGGGTGATGGGGTTGGCGGATGTCTTCTTCCAGATGCGGCTGCCGTTCGACGCCCAGCCGGCGCGCGCGCTGTCGCGGCGGATCGCCGAAGAGATCTACTTCGAGGCGCTGTCGGCCTCCGCCGATCTGGCGGTCGAGCGCGGCCCGCACCCGTCGTTCGCGGAGACCCGGGCGGCCCGTGGCGAGCTGCAGTTCGAGGCCTGGGGCGTGACGCCTGACGACGGGGCGCGCTGGGCCGCCTTGAAGGCGCGCGTCGTCGAGCACGGGCTGCGCAATTCACTGCTGGTGGCGATCGCGCCGACGGCGACGATCGCCTCGATCGCCGGCTGCACGGAGTGCATCGAGCCGCAGATCTCGAACCTGTTCAAGCGCGAGACGCTGTCGGGCGACTTCCTGCAGGTGAACCGCTATCTGGTCGCCGAGCTGAAGGCACTGGGGCAGTGGACGGAGGCCACGCGCGTGCGACTGAAGATGGCCGAAGGATCGGTGCAGCGCGAGACGGCGCTGCCCGAAGAGTTGCGGGCCGTCTACCGGACCGCCTGGGAGATGCCGATGCGGTCGCTCATCGACATGGCCGCCGACCGAGGCGCGTTCATCGACCAGAGCCAGTCGCTGAACCTGTTCGCCGAGAGTCCGAACATCGGGCAGCTCTCCAGCATGTACTTCCACGCCTGGAAACGCGGGCTGAAGACCACCTACTACCTGCGGTCGCGCCCCGCCACCAAGATCGCGAAAGCGACCGTCGAGACGCCCGCTGCCGCGCCCAAGGACGCGGAGGCGGTGGCCTGCTCGCTGGAGAACCCCGAGAGCTGCGAGGCCTGCCAATGAGCGGCTCCGTCACGCGCCCCGCCAAGATTCTCGATCCGGGTCTCTGCCTCACGCTGCGCCCGATGGCGTATCCCGTGTTCTTCGAGATGTACCGGGCGGGGATCAAGAACGGCTGGACGGTGGAGGAGGTCGACTTCGGCACCGACGTCGGCGACCTGCAATCGAAGATGACCGACGCCGAGCGCCACCTGGTCAAGCGGCTGGTGGCCTTCTTCGCCACCGGCGACTCGATCGTCGCCAACAACCTGGTGCTGTCGCTCTACAAGCACCTCAACGCGCCCGAGGCGCGGATGTACCTGTCGCGGCAGCTCTACGAGGAGGCGCTGCACGTCCAGTTCTACCTGACGCTGCTCGACACCTACGTGCCCGATACGCGCGAGCGGCACGAGGCGTTCGCGGCGATCGAGAACATCCCAAGCATAAAGCGCAAGGCGGCCTTCTGCCTGCGCTGGATGGACGCCGTGCAGGAGGTCCCGCGGCTGGAGACCCGCGCGCAGCGGCGGACGTTCCTGCTGAACCTGATCTGCTTCGCGGCCTGCGTCGAGGGGCTGTTCTTCTTCGGGGCGTTTGCCTACGTGTACTTTCTGCGCTCGCGCGGGCTGCTGCACGGCCTGGCGGGCGGCACGAACTGGGTGTTCCGCGACGAGAGCGCGCACATGGCGTTCGCGTTCGAGGTGGTGCGCACCATCCGCGCCGAGGAGCCTGAGCTGTTCGACGCGTCGCTGGCGGACGAGGTGGCGCAGATGATCGACGAGGCGGTGGCGTGCGAGGCGCAGTTCGCCGAGGATCTGCTGGGCGGCGGCGTGGCCGGTCTATCGGTGGCCGAGGTGCGTCGCTACCTGGAGTTCTGCGCCGACCAGCGCCTGGCGACGCTGGAGCTGCCCAAGCGCTACGGCGCCAAGAACCCGTTCCCCTTCCTGGACCTGCAGGACGTCCAGGAGGTCACGAACTTCTTCGAGCGCCGCGTCTCCGCCTACCAGGTCGGCGTCGAAGGCGACGTGGCCTTCGACGTGGCGTTCTAAAGCTTGGCTCGGGCGATGAGCGCGCGCGCCGCCTCGGGGTGGGCCTTGCACTCCAGCAGCGCGCGCAGCATCAGCGGCACCACGATGGTGGCGTCCGACTCGATGACGAACATCGGCGTCTCCTCGGTCAGCTTGTCCCAGGTGATCTTCTCGTTCGGCGTGGCGCCCGAGTACGACCCGTAGGAGGTCGTGGAGTCGGAGATCTGGCAGAAGTAGGCCCAGGGCTTCACCGGCTGCTCGAGGTCGTACTTGATCGACGGGACGACGCAGATCGGGAAGTCGCCCGCGATGCCGCCGCCGATCTGGAAGAACCCGACGCCCTGGCCGGCCGACAGCTCGCGGTACTGGTCGTAGAGCGCCCCCATGTACTCGATCCCCGACTTCGCGATCGAGGCGTTGCACTCGCCCAGCTTCACGTGCGAGGCGAAGATGTTGCCGAACGTCGAGTCCTCGTAGCCGGGGACGACCACCGGCAGCTTGGCCTGCGCGGCGGCCAGCAGCCAGCACTGGTCGGCGCGTCCCTGGTGCGCCTTCGGGTCGACCGCCTGCACCAGCTCGTAGAAGTACTCGTGCCAGAAGCGGCGCTCGCCCTT
>CAZTZM010000271.1:0-36188 GCA_964618005.1 uncultured Myxococcales bacterium | reverse complement strand
CAGCTTGGGGAGCTTGGGGTCGCTGGCGTAGTAGCTGAAGACGCCGACCAGCGTGGCGACGCCCGCGAAGAGGCCCAGGACGGCCAGCGTCAGCGAGAGGCGGAGCCAGCGCGGCATGCCGCGGCCCGAGCCGCCCCCCTTGGTGGACGGACGCGGGGCCCGCTTGGCGGCGCCGCGCTTGCCGGTTGAACGGCGCGGGTCGCGATCGTCGAGCGAAGGTCCTGCGGCCATTCCGATCAGTCTATCGCCCGCGTCCAGCGCTTCAAGAAACCGTGTCCACCATGGGGTCGCGCTCCGCGCGCGCCAGCACGGCTTCGGCGCCGCGCACGGAGGCGATGTAGAACCGCGCCCGCAGCTCGAGCACCGCGGCCTCGTCCAAATCGCTGGGCTTCCCCAGGGCCCGCCGCCGCATCGCCGAGGCCCGCTCGACGATGAGCGCCGTCGCCACCGAAAGGTTGAGGCTCTGCGTCAGCCCGTGCATCGGAATGCCGAACCGGACGTCGGCGGCCGCGATCGCCTCGGCGCTCAGCCCTTCGTGCTCGTTGCCGACCATGACCGCCGCCGGGCGGGAGAAGTCGAGGTCGTCGAGCGCCACGGCCGCGCCGGGGACCGCCGCGTAGATCGCGAAGCCCGACTCGCGCAGGGCGATCATGGCCCTGGGGGTGTTGGCGTGCCGCACCAGGTCCAGCCATTTCTCGCACCCCTGCGTGACCGTGCTGGAGAAGCGGAACCGCTCGACCGTCTCGATCACCTCCACGCGCTGGACGCCGAAGGCCTCGGCGCTGCGCAGGACGGCCGCGCCGTTGTGCGGGTCGTGGAGGTTCTCGATCACCACCCGCAGGCCGCCGAGGCGGCTGGCGGCGGCCGCGTCGATGCGCGCGCGCCGCTCCTCGAGCAGCAACGGCCCCAGCCGCGCGCAGACGCGGCGCGCGTCGATTCCGCCGCGGCTCGGCATTTCCGGGCGCAACTTACCACGGTCTCCGACTGACGCAGCCTCGGCCGGCGAGCGCGACCGCCCGGCAGCTTGCGTCTCGCGGCCGCTCCCCCCCGGCGAGCGTGCGAGATGCAATGCGCTCCGGCGCTCGGCCGCGGGGCGACGGCACCTACTGGGTAGGCATGAATCGTGCGTTAGCCCTTCCGCATGAAGGATTTGCTGTTCGTCGCGGTCACGGTCGGTTTTTTCGCGATCTCCTGGCTCTACGTCAGGGCGGCGGACCGACTCTGAGGCACTGAAGGAGGATCGGCCATGTCACTGGACTACGGGTTGGGAGCGCTGCTGTCGCTGCTGCTCACCGGGTACCTCTTCTACGCGCTCGTGCGCCCCGAGCGGTTCTGACGGGGGCGAAAGGGATCTCTCATGACGTTCGTCGGTTGGTTGCAAGTCATCGTCTTCTTCGGGCTCATCGTGGCGGTCACGAAGCCCATCGGCCTCTACATGTTTCGCGTCTTCGAGGGGGGCGAGGCGCCGCTGGGGCGCCCGCTCGGCCGCCTCGAGCACGCCTTCTATCGACTGTTCGGCGTCGATCCGCAGCGCGAGCAGGACTGGAAGGAATACACGTTCGGGCTGCTGGCCTTCAGCTTGTTCGGCGTCATCGTCACCTACGCCATCCAGCGCGCGCAGGGGCACCTGCCGGCCAACCCGCAGCACTTCGCGGGCGTCGAGCCGACGCTGGCCTTCAACACCGCCGCCAGCTTCACGACCAACACCAACTGGCAGTCGTACAGCGGCGAATCGACGATGAGCTACCTGACCCAGATGGCGGGTCTGGCCTGGCACAACTTCACCTCGGCCGCTGCCGGCATCTGCGTCGCGCTGGCCGTGGCGCGCGGCTTCACCCGCCGCCGAGGTCCGGGCGGCGGCAAACAGCTTGGTAACTTCTGGGTCGATCTGAACCGCGGGATCCTCTACGTCCTGCTGCCGCTCAGCTTCCTGTTCGCGCTGGTGCTGGTCTCCCAGGGCGTCATCCAGAACCTGAAACCGTACCTGGATGTCACGACGCTGGAGGGCGGCAAGCAGACGCTGGCGCTCGGTCCGGTCGCCTCGCAGGAGGCGATCAAGCAGCTCGGCACCAACGGCGGCGGCTTCTTCAACGCCAACGCCGCCCACCCGTTCGAGAACCCGACGCCGTTCACCAACCTCATCTCGCTGTTCTTGATCTTCATGATCCCGGCCGGCCTGACCTACACGTACGGCCGCATGGCCAAGGACACCAAGCAGGGGTGGGTGCTGTTCGGGGCGATGAGCCTGCTGTTCTTCGCCGGCGCGGCTGTCTGCTACCACGCCGAGGCGGCGGGCAACAGCGCGTTCGCCGGCCTCCCCATCCACCAGGCGCTGGGGAACATGGAGGGGAAGGAGGCGCGCTTCGGCGTGGCGGCCTCGACCCTCTACGCGACCGTGACAACCGACGCCTCCTGCGGCGCGGTGAACGCCATGCACGACAGCTTCACGCCGCTCGGCGGCCTGGTCCCGCTGATCAACATCCAGCTGGGCGAGGTGATCTTCGGCGGCGTCGGCGCGGGGCTCTACGGGATCCTGATCTTCGTGGTGATGGCGGTCTTCATCGCCGGCCTGATGGTCGGCCGCACGCCCGAGTACCTGGGCAAGAAGATCGAGGCGCGCGAGATGCAGCTGGGGATGTTCTACATCCTGGTCTTCCCGATCATCATCCTGGGGTTCGCGGCCTGGGCCTCGGTGTCGCCGATGGGGACCTCGTCGCTGAACAACGCCGGCCCGCACGGCCTGTCGGAGATCCTCTACGCCTACTCCAGCGGCGCTGGGAACAACGGCTCCGCCTTCGCCGGCCTCAACGCCAACACGCCGTTCTGGAACGTCACGCTGGGTTTGACGATGCTGGGCGGGCGCTTCCTGATGATGATCCCGGCGATGGGGATCGCGGGCGCGATGGTCGACAAGAAGGTCGTGCCGCCCAGCCTCGGAACGTTCCCCACCAACGGCCTGCTGTTCACGGCGCTGCTCGTGATGGTCGTGGTCATCGTCGGGGCGCTGACGTTCTTCCCGGCGCTGTCGCTGAGCCCGATCGTGGAGCACTTCCAGGCCCTGCACGGAAAGGTCTTCTAATCATGTCTGCCAAAGCTCAATCCGTTTCGATGTTCGACCGCGCCATCATCCGCCAGGCGGTGGGCGAGAGCTTCCGCAAGCTGTCGCCGCGCCTGGTGGCCAAGAACCCGGTCATGTTCGTGGTGGAGGTGGGGAGCGCGCTGACCACGCTGCTGGTGCTGCGCGACATCTTCGTCCACGCGCCGGATCACCCGCCGGTCTGGTTCACGGGCGCCGTGTCGATCTGGCTCTGGTTCACCGTCCTGTTCGCGAACTTCGCCGAAGCCATCGCCGAGGGGCGCGGGCGGGCGCAAGCCGAGACCCTGCGCAAGATGCGGAAGGAGACCATGGCGCGGCGGCTGCTCGACGGGCAGCATGGCTCCCGCGAAGAGAATG
Organism: uncultured Myxococcales bacterium; assembly: GCA_964618005.1. Classification (GTDB taxonomy): domain Bacteria; phylum Myxococcota_A; class Polyangia; order Fen-1088; family Fen-1088; genus JADGRB01. Next base: position 32,734 of record CAZTZM010000271.1, on the reverse strand, counting down.
TCGCGTCGTCGGCGCTGCGCAAGGGTGACCTGGTCGTCGTCGAGGCGAACCAGCTCGTCCCGGGCGACGGCGAGATCATCGAAGGCATCGCCTCGGTCGACGAGTCGGCCATCACGGGCGAGTCGGCGCCCGTCATCCGCGAGAGCGGCGGCGATCGCTCGGCGGTCACCGGCGGCACCAAGGTGCTGTCCGACAAGATCATCGTCCGCATCGTCAGCGATCCCGGCGAGTCGTTCCTGGACCGCATGATCTCGCTGGTCGAAGGCGCCGCCCGCCAGAAGACGCCCAACGAGATCGCGCTCCACATCCTGCTGGTCGGGCTGACGATCGTCTTCCTGCTGGCCTGCGTGACGCTGGTGCCGCTGGCCAAGTACTCGACGCTGGCGCTGTCGGCCACCGCGGTGGTGGCGCTGCTGGTCTGCCTGATCCCGACCACCATCGGCGGGCTGCTGTCGGCGATCGGCATCGCGGGGATGGACCGCCTGCTGAAGAAGAACGTGATCGCCACCAGCGGCCGCGCCGTCGAGGCGGCCGGCGACGTCGACACGCTGCTGCTCGACAAGACCGGGACGATCACGCACGGCAACCGGATGGCGAGCGAGCTGCTGCCGATGCCGGGCGTGCGCGTCGAGGCGCTGGCGGAGGCGGCGCTGCTGGCCAGCCTGGCCGACGAGACGCCGGAGGGGCGCTCGGTCGTGACGCTGGCGCACGACAAGTACGCCACGGCGGCGATCGCCGGCGCGGTCGCGGAGAAGGGGACGTTCGTGCCGTTCACGGCCCAGACCCGGATGAGCGGCCTGGACGTGGGCGGTCGCCAGATTCGAAAAGGCGCGGTCGACTCGATCGCCAAGCACGTGGTCGGCATGGGCGGCACCGCCCCGGCGCAGCTGGCCGAGATCGCCGCCCGCATCGGCGACAGCGGCGGCACCCCGCTGGCGGTGGCCGAGGGGTCCGAGATCCTGGGCGTGATTCACCTGAAGGACATCGTCAAGGCGGGCATCCGTGAGCGGTTCGAGCGCTTCCGCGCCATGGGGATCCGGACCGTCATGATCACGGGCGACAACCCGCGCACCGCGGCCGCCATCGCCCGCGAGGCCGGCGTGGACGACTTCCTGGCCGAGGCGACGCCCGAGACCAAGATGCGCCTCATCAAGGAAGAGCAGGCCAAGGGGAAGCTGGTGGCGATGACCGGCGACGGCACCAACGACGCGCCGGCGCTGGCCCAGGCCGACGTGGGCGTCGCCATGAACAGCGGCACGCAGGCGGCCAAGGAGGCCGGCAATATGGTCGACCTCGACTCGAACCCCACCAAGCTGCTGGAGATCGTCGAGGTCGGCAAGCAGCTGCTCATGACGCGCGGAACGCTGACCACGTTCTCGATCGCCAACGACGTGGCCAAGTACTTCGCCATCCTGCCGGCGCTGTTCGTGGTGGTGTTCCCGGAGATCGCGCCGCTGAACGTGATGCACCTGGCGTCGCCCTTCTCCGCCATCCTGTCGGCGGTCATCTTCAACGCGCTCATCATCGTGCTGCTCATCCCGCTGGCCCTGCGCGGGGTGCGCTACCGGCCGCTGGGCGCAGCGATCATCCTGCGGCGTTCGCTGCTCATCTACGGCGTCGGCGGCGTCATCGCGCCGTTCGCCGGCATCAAGCTCATCGACCTGGCCCTCGAGGCCTTTCACCTGGTTTGAGGTTCGTCATGCGCAAAGAACTCATGATCGCTCTCCGCGCCACGCTGGTCACGCTGGTCCTGACCGGCATCCTCTATCCGCTGGCCACCACCGGCGCCGCCGAGCTGCTGTTCAGCGACAAGGCCAACGGCAGCCTGGCCCGCAACGACAGCGGCCAGGTGATCGGCTCCGAGCTGATCGGCCAGGCCTTCGCCTCGCCGGCGTATTTGCAGGGTCGCCCGTCGGCGGCGGGCAACGGGTACGACGCCACGGCCTCCTCCGGGTCGAACCTGGGGACGACCGCCAAGAAGCTGCGTGACCGCGCCGCGGCCGACGTGGCGCGGCTGCAGAAGGAGAACCCCGACGCGCCGCTCCCGATTCCGGACGGGCTGGTGACCGCGTCGGCCAGCGGCCTCGACCCCGAGATGTCGCCGGACGCGGCGTTCTGGCAGGCGCCGCGCATCGCGCGCGCCCGCAACATCGCCGAGGACCGCGTGCGGGCGGTCATCGAGAACCGGGTCGAGGGGCGCGATCTCGGGTTCCTGGGCGAGCCGCGCGTCAACGTCCTGGACGTGAACCTGGCGCTCGATCAGCAGTTCGGCCGGCCGATCCCGCTACCCGGCGCCGCCGCCATGGCCGGAACGCGGTAGATTCGCCATTCGATGGCGCGCGCCGAATCATCGTCCCTGGCGGCCGGGATGCGAATCCTGATCGTCGACGACGAGAAGAACATTCGTTCCACGCTGGCGGTCTGCCTGGAGGGGCTGGGCGCCGAGGCGACCGCGGTCGGGACCGGCGAGGCGGCGGTGGCGGCCATCTCCCGGCAGCCGCACGACCTGGCCTTCGTCGACCTGGCGCTGGGGACGGAGAGCGGGCTCGACCTGCTGCCCAAGCTGCTGGCCGAGGAGGCCAGCCTGGGGATTGTCCTCATCACGGCCTACGGGACGATCGAGACCGCGGTCGAGGCGATGCGGCGGGGCGCCTGGGACTACCTGCCCAAGCCGTTCACGCCGGCGCAGATCCGGCACCTGGTCGAGAAGTACAAGACCCAGCGGCACCTGACGGCGCGGGTCGCCGAGCTGGAGCAGCGGCTGGCCGAGGAGGTCCCCGACGTCGAGATCACCAGCCGCTCGGGCGCCATGCACGCCGTGCTCGACACGGCGGCGCGGGTGGCCGCCACCGACGCGCCGGTCTTGATCACCGGCGAGAACGGCACCGGCAAGAGCATCCTGGCGCGGGCCATCCACCACCAGAGCCCGCGCGCCGCCAACCCGTTCGTGGTCACCAACTGCCCGACGCTGTCGGAGGAGCTGCTGGCCAGCGAGCTGTTCGGTCACGCCAAGGGGGCGTTCACGGGCGCGGTGCGCGATCAGCCGGGGCGGGTCGAGGTGGCCGAAGGGGGGACGCTGTTCCTGGACGAGATCGGCGAGATCCCGCCCTCGCTGCAGAGCAAGCTGTTGCGCTTCCTGCAAGAGAAGGACTACGAGCGCGTGGGCGAGACCCGCACGCGCCACGGCGACGTCCGGATCGTGGCCGCCACCAACCGCGATCTGGAGGCCGACGTGAAGGCCGGGCGGTTCCGCGAGGACCTCTTCTACCGGCTGAACGTCGTCGAGGTGCGTATGCCGCCGCTGCGCGAGCGGCGCGAGGACATCCTGCCGCTGGCGCGCGCGTTCCTGAGCACGTTCACGCGCAACACGCGCCCGATGGCCCCCGAGATCTCGGCCGCCGCCGCGCTGGCGCTGGAGCAGCACGACTGGCCGGGCAACGTGCGCGAGCTGCGCAACACGATCGAGCGGATCGCCATCCTGTGGCCGACGTCGGTCATCGAGCCGGAGGCGCTGCCGCAGCGGGTGCCGCGCGCGGCCCAGCGACGCCCCAGCGTGGGCGGCGACTTCACCGTCGACGAAGTCGAACGCGAGCACATCCTCTCGGTCCTGGAGCGCGTCCCCAAGGTCGAGGAGGCCGCCGCCCTGCTCGGCATCGACGCCTCCACCCTCTGGCGCAAACGCAAGAAGTACGAAGGAACGTAGGTCTTCCGCGGTGACCCCGACTGGTTACGCGGCGGACCCCTTTCCTTTATCCTCTCCCCGCTGTGCGGGGCGAGGACAAACGGTTGCGGAGTTGTTGGGCACCGTGCTCGAAACGCATTCTTCGCCTCGCCCCGCTCCGCGGGGAGAGGCCGTCGGCCGGGAGCAGCTCCCGTGAACCGGCCGGGCGACCCGACGCGCGGCACCCGCTCGGAAGACTTTCTCGAGATGCTTCGCCGCGCCAAGCGCGGGCGGCTGAAGCTGTACATCGGGTTCGCGGCGGGCGTCGGGAAGACGTACCGGATGCTGGAGGAGGCCCACGCGCTGAAGCGGCGCGGCGTCGACGTCGTGCTGGGGTTCGTCGAGACCCACCAGCGCGTCGAGACGGCGGCCCTGATTGAGGGGCTCGATCAGTTCCCGCGCAAGGTCTTCCAGTACCGCGGCGTCTCGATTGAAGAGATGGACCTCGATGGGCTGATCGAACGCCGCCCCGAGATCACCGTCGTCGACGAGATCGCGCACACCAACGTCCCCGGCAGCCGCAACCGCCGCCGCTACCAGGACGTGCTGGCGCTGCTGGACGCCGGGATCAACGTCATCGGCGCCTTCAACATCCAGCACCTGGAGAGCCTGACCGACGTCGTCCAGCGCGTGACCGGCGTGGCGATCCGCGAGACCGTCCCGGACAGCTTCCTGAAGCGCGCCGATCAGGTCGTCAACCTGGATCTGGCGGTCGAGGACCTGGTCGAGCGGCTGCAGGCGGGAAAGATCTACGCCGCCGACAAGGTCCCCTGGGCGCTGGAGCACTTCTTCAAGGACCGCCACCTGGCCACCCTGCGCGAGCTGGCGCTGCGCGAGGTGGCCGAGAGCCTGGACCGCGGCGACCGGCGCCGGGTGGAGGATCCAACCGCCGCCGGCGAGTCGGGGCGCGCTGGCGGCGCGGTCACCGGCCGGGTGATGGTCTGCATGTCGTCGTTCCCCACCCGCGCCAGTGCGCTCCTGCGGCGCGGCTCGCGCTTCGCGGGCCGCCTGAACACCGACTGGTTCGTGGTCTATGTGGAGACGCCGCGCGAAGCGCCGCACCTGATCGACGCCGAGGCACAGCGCCACCTGCTGGCCAACGCCGAGAGCGCCCGCGAGCTGGGCGCCGAGGTGGTGCACCTGAAGGCCGACGACCCGGTCCCCGCGCTGCTCGACTTCGCGCGCTCACACGGCGTCGGGCAGATCATCGTCGGCCGCTCGCGCGCGGCCTGGTGGCGACAGCTGCTGGGCCGAACGGTCGCCATGCGACTGGTGCAGGAGGCGGAGGGGTTCGACGTCCTCATCGCTTCGCTCGAAGGGGAGCAGGCGCGATGACGTTGCGGGCGCGGATCCTGTTGGCGCAGACGCCGCTGGCCGGCGCGCTGTTGCTGATCGCCATCCTGTCGGCGTTCACGAACGCGGCGCTGGGACGCAACGCCGCCTCGATCCTGCAGGACAACTACCGCAGCGTCCTGGCGGCCGAGCGAATGAAGGAGGCGCTGGAGCGCATCGACAGCGCCGCGATGTTCATCGTGGCGGGCGAGCGGGCGCGCGGCGTCACGCAGGCCTCCCAGAATTTCCAGCGGTTCGAGCGCGAGATGGCGGTCCAGAGGAGCAACATCACGGAGCGGGGCGAGCCGGAGGCGACCACCGCCCTCTTGCGCGACTGGATGGCCTACCGCGCGGCCTTCGATCAGTTCATCGGCGAGACCGACCACGCGACGCTGGAGGCGCGGTACTTCGCCACCATGAACCCGCTGTTCATCGAGACCAAGGACGCGGCGGATCGCATCCTGGATCTCAATCAGGACGCCATGGTCCGCAAGCGCGACCTGGCCCGGCGCGCGGCCAAGCAGTCGAGCGCGGCGATGATCGCGACGGCGCTGCTCGCGTCACTGATTGGCCTCGGCGCCTCGATTGCCCTCACCCGCCGCATCCTGCGCCCGCTGTCGGTGCTGGGCGCGACGGCGCGGCGCCTGGGCGAGGGTGACATGGAGGTGCGCGCCAACGTCAGCCGCCACGATGAGATCGGCACGCTGGCGCGCGACTTCAACCTCATGGCCGATCGCCTGGAACAGTACCGGCACAGCTCGCTGGGAGAGCTGCTCCAGGCGCAACAGCAGGCGCAGGCCGCCATCGACAGTCTCCCCGACCCGGTGCTGATCTTCGATCTTGAAGGCCAGCTCCTGAGCGCGAACCGCGCCGCCGACCGGATCCTGCACGTCAACGTCGAGGAGTCGACCGGCGACCCGATGACCCGCGCCGAGCCGCAGATCCGCGCCGTCGTCGAGCGCATCCGCGCCAAGGTGCTGGCGGAGGACGTCGGCTACGCGCCGTCCGGGTTCGACGAAGCTGTGCGCGTCTCGGTCTCCGAGCACGAGGGGAACGAGGTGTTCCTCTTGCCGCGCGCCTCGCGCGTCACCACCGAGCAGGGCGGCCTGATGGGGGTCACCCTCATCCTGCAGGACGTGACCCGCGTGCTGCGGTTCGACGAGCTGAAGAACAACCTGGTCGCCACCGTGGCGCACGAGTTCCGGACGCCGCTGACCTCGCTGCGAATGGCGGTGCACCTCACCGCGGAGGAGAGCGTCGGGCCGCTCAACGACAAGCAGCTCGATCTGATGCAGGCGGCGCGGCAGGACACCGAACGGCTGCAGCAGATCGTCGACGACCTGCTCGACCTGTCGCGCATCCAGGCCGGGCGCATGGAGCTGCACCGCCGCCGGGTCAGCGTCGAGTCGCTGGTGCGCGAGGCGGTGCTGCCGTTCGCGCAGACCGCGCGCGACAAGAACGTCACGCTGAAGACCGAGATCTTCCCCGGCCTGGGCGAGATCGAGGTCGACACGGAGCGGATCCAGCTGGTGCTGGCGAACCTGATCGGCAACGCCATCCGCTACACCCCGGCCGGCGGCGCCGTGGTGGTGCGCGGCCGCCGCACCGAGGGCTCCGCCTTCATCGACGTCCAGGACACCGGCCCCGGCATCCCCAAGCAGTATCAGGCCGCCGTGTTCGACAAGTTCTTCCGCATGCCCGGCACCAGCTCGGGCGGCGCCGGCCTGGGGCTCTACATCGCGAAGGAGATCACCCTGGCCCACGGCGGCCGCCTCAACCTGACCAGCGAGCCTGGCCAGGGAAGCCTGTTCACCATGGAGCTGCCCGCGGTCGCGGAAGCGGCATAGGAGGGCGTCGCCGTAGGGCGACGGTGAGCGAAGCGAACCATACCCGACGACGTGCCGCCCGATAGGCGGCCCAGGCCGGACTGGGCCCCGCCAGGGCCGCCCTGTTAGACTCCGGGACCATGCCGTCCGACGAGGATCTCAAGCGCGGCGCGCTGGTGCGGCCTGACCGGGCCGCGATGGCGCGGGTCCACGAGGCGCGCGAGCGGGCCATCGGTGTCCTCTCGGACGGGTTCGCCAACGACGCGCTGGACGTGGACGAGTTCGAACGGCGGGTCACGCTGGCGCACACCTCCGAGTCGGTCGAGGAGATCAACGGCCTCTTCGCCGATCTGCCGGCGCCCGCCCAGGCGGCGCTGGCCAAGCCGGTCGTCGCGCTGGCCCCCGCGACGGCCGACGACCGCGCGCCACCCGAGACGGTCTACGCGATCTTCGGCGGCGTCGATCGCCGCGGCGCCTGGACGGTTCCGCGCCGCTGGCGAGTGGTGGCGGTCATGGGCGGCGGGCTCATCGACCTGCGCGAGGCGCGCTTCCCGACCGGCGTCATCGACATGGAGGTGAAGGCCGTGTTCGGGGGCGTTCAGATCATCGTCCCGCCCGGGCTGGCGGTCGAGGTCAGCGGCACGGCGATCATGGGCGGCTTCCAGAACATCAACCGCGCCCCTGCCCACCCCGATCCGGACGCACCGCTGCTGCGCATCCGCGGCGTGGCCATCATGGGCGGCGTCGACATCACGCTGCGGCTGCCGGGCGAGAGCGAGCACCAGGCGCACCGCCGCCAGCGGCTGGAGTCGCACCGCGACCGGCACGCGCTGCGCGACCAGCGCCGCGACGACCGGCGCGCCCTGCGAGAGGCGCAGCGTGAGCAGCGCCGCGCCCAGCGTCTCCTCGATCGCCCGCGCCGCGACGACGGCTAGCCGTGTCCGCGCCGGCGCTGCTCTCTGTGGTGATCGCCGCGGCTGCGCTGCTGGGGCTGATCAACCGCCGCTGGGTCGGCCTGCCGCCGACCATCGGCGTGACGGTCGGCGCGTTGCTGGTCTCGCTGCTGCTGGTGCTGGCCGGCTCGCTGGAGCCGCCGGTGGGCAACTTCGCCCGCGACTTCGTGGCCCGCCTCCACTTCCGCGAGACGCTGCTGGATGGGATGCTGTCGTCGCTGCTGTTCGCCGGCGCGCTGGAGGTCGACCTGACCGCGTTGCTGGGCGAGACGGTCATCGTCGCGCTGCTGGCGACGCTGGGCGTGGTGATCTCGACGGCCGTGGTGGGCGGACTGACGCTGCTGGTGGCGGGCCTGGTCGGCTTGCCGCTCGGTTGGCGCGAGGCGCTGCTGTTCGGCGCCGTGGTCGCGCCCACCGATCCCATCGCCGTGCTGGGGATGCTGCGCACGTCGCACGCGCCGAAGCGGCTGGAAGTGCAGATGGCGGGCGAGTCACTGTTCAACGACGCCGTCGGCGTGGTGGTCTTCTTCGCCATGGCCGGCGTCGCGGCCGGGCGCACGGTGGGCGCCGCGGCGATCGCCGGCCTGTTTGCGTGGCAGGTGGCGGGCGGGCTGGCGCTGGGCATCGCCGCCGGCTGGCTGGCACGCTGGCTCATCCGCGCGGCTGACGACGAGCGGGTGGCGCTGATGACGACGCTGGCCGCGGCGCTGGGTCTCGGGCCGCTCGGCGCCTGGCTGCACACCTCGGGGTTCCTGGCGGTCATCGTCGCGGGGCTGATGCTCGGCCGTTCGGACGGTGGCAGGCCACTGCCGGCGCGCTCCGCCGAGCGGCTGGGCGCTTTTTGGGAGCTGATCGACGAGATCCTGAACGTCGCCCTGTTCACGCTGGTGGGGTTCCAGGTGCTGGTGGTCCCGTTCACCGGCCGCGTGCTGGCGGCTGGCCTGCTGGCGATCCCGGTCGTGCTGCTGGCGCGCCTGGCCACGGTCGCGGGAACGCTGGCGCCGTTTCACCGCCGGCTGAGCCTGCCGCCGCGCTCGGTCGCCATCCTGACCTGGGGTGGCCTGCGCGGGGGGCTGGCGATCGCGCTGGCGCTGTCGATCGAGCCGACCATCTCGGCGGCGCCGGCGCTGCTGGCGATGACCTACGTGGTGGTCGTGTTCTCGATCGTGGTGCAGGGGCTGACCTTCCGCCGTCTGCTGCCGCCCCCGGCGTGATATCCAGGGTGGATGCGTAGCCTCGCTTTTTCCGTCGCCGCGCCCGCCCTCGTCGCGGCCGCCTGTGTGATCCCGCCCGGCGCCGCGACCATCCCCTCGTCCGGCGTCGCGGGCCAGCACCGCGCCAGCATGACGTCCGACCGCCCGAAGGGGCAGAACCCGTTCAAGGACGCCTACTGGGTGCTCGATCCCGAGTCGAACGCCCGCCGCACCGCCGACCAGTGGCGCGCCACCCGACCCCGGGACGCGGCCGCGCTGGACAAGATCGCCGGCCAGCCGGCCGCCAGCTGGATGGGGAACTGGTTTCCCCAGATCGAGAACGCCGTGAAGACCTACGTCTGGAGCCGCACGCGCGCCGGCGGGCTTCCGGTGATGATCCTCTACAACCTGCCGTATCGCGACTGCGGCAGCTACTCCGCGGGCGGCGCCGGCTCGGCCGCGGCCTACCGCAAGTGGATCGACAACGTCGCCGCGGGCGTCGGCTCGCGCCGGGCGGTCTTCGTGCTCGAGCCCGACGGGCTGCCGCTCATGACCAAGTGCCTGTCCGCCGAGAAGCAGCAGGAGCGGGTGTCGATGATGCACTACGCGGTCGAGAAGTTGATGGCGCTGCCGGGCGCCGCCGTCTACATCGACGCGGGCCACTCCGCCTGGCTGAAGGTGGAGGAGATCGCGCCACGCCTGAAGGCGGCCGGGATCGATCTGGCCGATGGCTTCGCGCTGAACGTCTCGAACTACCAGGCCACGCCGGATCTGCTGGCCTACGGGGACAAACTGTCGGCGTTGCTCGGCGGCAAGCACTTCATCATCGACACCAGCCGCAACGGCAACGGCGCGCCCCAGGGCGTCTCGGGCGACGATGAGCGTGCCTGGTGCAACCCCGACGGCCGCGCGCTGGGGACGCCGCCCACCACCAACACGGGCGATCCGCTGTGCGACGCGTTCTACTGGCTCAAGCCACCGGGGGAGTCGGACGGCCGCTGCAACCACGGCCCCGCCGCTGGCAGCTGGTGGCCGCAGAAGGCGCTGGAGATGGCCCAGAACGCCAAATGGTGATCGAGCTCCGGGGTCGGCGACGCGCTCAGCCCGGCTCGCCGTAGCGGAGGCGCTCGAGGTCCTCGCCCAGGTCGACCTCCTCGACGATGTCGACCACCAGCTCCTGGAAATCTTCCGGGGGCAGCCCCAGGCCCTGGCCGACCGCGCGCAGCTGCGCGTCCTCGGCGAAGTCGATCTCGCCGTCCGAGGCATGGACCGCCGCGATCAGCTCGATCAGCCGCTTCTTCAGGTCGCGCGAGTCGTGGGCGAACGCGGCCAGTGTGGCCGGGCGATCGAACCGCTTCGGGTCGAACTCGTCGATCCGGAAGTCCAGGTCCATCGGCAGCGTCGGCGTGTCCAGGATCTCGCGCAGCAGACGCTTGACCGCCATCGTCTCCTCGCCCTCGAGGTGGTCGTCGGCGTGGGCGGCGTCCATCAGCAGGTCGGCGAGCAGCGGCAACCGGTCTTTGAGGCTCATCGCTGCGATTTCCCGCCGAGTCGCCGCCGCTGTCAAGCGCGGCTCAAGCGGCGCGGGCGCCCCGCCGATGCAACCAGGCATGACCCGCCTCCTCGTCGCGGCGCTCCTCCTGGCGATCCCGTTCGTCGCGGCCCTCCTGCTGGGCCGCCGCGCCGGCCATCCGGACGCCATATAGGCGGCCCAGCGCCGTTTATACAACGCGGCATCGCCGTCCCCCCGGCCCCGTTGGCAACGCGGCGGATGGGGGTTAATGTAAGCGCGCCATGGAACAGGCGACGGGGAAGATGGAAGCCGCCTCTGCGGCTTCTTGGGAGACTTGGGACGCCTACTACAAGCAGGCGTCGCAGCGCCGGCGGGACGCGGGCCTGGTGGGGCGGAGCCAGCAATTGCGGAGCGCCAAGCGCAAGCGGCGGATCCGTGAGCGGGTCGCGCTGGCCGGCGCGTTCGTCGTGCTGAGCGGCCTGATGCTGATCTTCTACACCGTCCTCACGCGCTGACCTCAGCCTCCGGGCAGCGCGGCCAGCGCCGCCGCCAGGGCGCGGAACGCGGCGGCCCGGTGCGAGAGCCGGTTCTTTTCGTCCAGCGGCAGCTCGGCCATGGTCCGACCGATCGGCGGGATCAAGAACAGCGGGTCATAACCGAAGCCACCGGTCCCGCGGGGCGCTTCCAGGATCTCTCCCGCGCAGGCGCCGTCTCGCGCCAGCTCGATCCCGCGCGCTGGATCGACGAAGGTGGCCACGCAACGAAAGCGGGCGGCGCGCCGGGTGGCCGGCACGCCCCGAAGCGCCTCGAGCAGCTTGGCGTTGTTCTTGGCGTCATCGGCGCCCGGGCCGGCGTAGCGGGCCGAGTAGACGCCGGGCGCGCCCTCGAGCGCGTCGACCTCTAGCCCCGAGTCGTCGGCGATCGCCGGCAGCCCGGTGGCCTGGGCTGCCTGCCGGGCCTTGGCCAGCGCGTTCTCCTCGAACGTCACGCCGTCCTCACGCAGCTCGGCGGCGGGCGCCAGCTCGTCGATCGTCTTCAGCTCGAGGTCCAGCCCGGCCAGGAGCGGGATGAGCTCGCGCAGCTTCCCGCGGTTGCGGGTGGCGATCACGACCGTCACGGCCGCGCGCGCTCGAGCGCCTCGCGTTGCCGCGCGAACAGCGTCTTCATCGCCGCGGTCGCCAGCCCGACCAGCGCGCCGTACTGTTCGGCCGAGAAGGCGTCCTTCTCGGCGGTGGCCTGGATCTCCACGAAGCGGCCGTCGCCGGTCATCACGAAGTTGCAGTCGACCTCGGCCTGCGAGTCTTCGGCGTAGGGCAGGTCGATCCGGGCCTCGCCGTCGATGATCCCGGCCGAGATCGCGGCCACCGGCTGGCGCAGCGGGTCCTTCGAGATCTTGCCGGCCCGCTGCAGCCGCCGCAGCGCCAGCGCCAGCGCCACGCAGCCGCCGGTGATGGCCGCCGTGCGCGTGCCGCCGTCGGCCTGGATGACGTCGCAGTCGACGGTGATCTGGCGCGGCCCCAGCGCGCGTGGATCGACGGCGGCCCGCAGCGAGCGGCCGATCAAGCGCTGGATCTCCTGTCCGCGGCCGCCCGGCGAGCGCCCGGACCGCGTGTGCGTCGAGCGCGGCAGCATGGCGTACTCGGCCGTGACCCACCCCTTCCCCTGCCCCTCCAGAAAGCCCGGAACCTTCTCCTCGACGGAGGCGGTGCAGATGACCTGTGTTTCACCGAAGGCGATCAGCGCCGAGCCCTCCGCGTAGCGGTTGCAGTCCGGGGTGATCGTGATGGGGCGCAGCTCGTCCGTTCGTCGTCCGTCGGGTCGCATGAGGCGCGTACTCTACATCAGAGCCCCCGTCGGGATCGTGTGTGCGACGGTACGTCGGTGTGGTGCGCGCGTCCCCTTGTTGGGCGCCGCAAAAACACTAGGAATACGAGGACCGCAAAGGCATGCTCTATCCTGAAGATCTTCCCCGGCCCACTTGCCAAAAGCGGAGGCCGCCGCGACGAAACGAGGCTGCTTCCGATTCGACCCGCGAGCCCGATTTTGAACAGAGTCATACCTGCCGACGCCCGTGCCGGTACCACGGTGGGCAAGTACAAGCTGCACGAGATTGTGGGACGCGGCGGCATGGGCGTGGTTTACCGGGCCGAGCACGTCTACATCGGCAAGGAAGTGGCGGTGAAGATCCTCCACGACGGCTACGGCGGCCGTGAGGAGTCGATCAAGCGCTTCCTGCGCGAGGCGCGCGCCGCCAGCCTGATCAACCACCCGAACATCGTCGACATCACCGACTTCGGGAAGTCGAACGACGGGACCGTCTTCTTCGTGATGGAGTTCCTGAAGGGCGAGCCGCTCGACGCGGTGATGCAGCGCGACCGCCGCCTCGACCTGCTTCGCTCGATCACGATCATCAACCAGATCGGCGGCGCGCTGGGCGCGGCGCACGCCAAGGGGATCGTGCACCGCGATCTCAAGCCGGAGAACATCATGCTCACGCGGCGCGAGGGGCGCCGCGAGCTGGTGCGCCAGATCAGCGACGAGTCCGGCCAGCACACCGTGACCGAACGCGAGAAGTCCTTCGACTTCGTGAAGATCCTCGACTTCGGCGTGGCCAAGGTGCGCGACCCCAACGTCAGCGAGGGGCGCGTCACCCAGCAGGGGGTGGTGTTCGGGACGCCCGAGTACATGGCGCCCGAGACGGCGCGCATCGGCGTCTCCGATCCGCGCACCGACGTCTACGCGCTGGGGGTGATCTTCTACGAGATGCTGACCGGCACCATCCCGTTCGCCGGGGAGACCGCCGTCGACGTGATGCTGAAGGTGGTCTCCGAGCCGGTCACGCCGCCGCGCCAGCGCGCGCCGGGCGCCGAGATCACCCCCGAGGCCGAGCACCTGATCATGAAGGCGCTGGCCAAGGATCCCCTCAAGCGCCACCAGTCGATGGAGGAGCTGCTGGAGGAGCTGCAGCGCTGTTACGGGTCGGTCCGCTACCGGCGCTCGCTGGAGCAGCAGAACGCGCCCGGCGCGCCGCCGCCCCCGCCCAGCGCGCCGGTCCCGCAGCCGCGCAGCCGCCAGGTCTCGGGCGTGATCAACACGCCCCCGCTTGGGACGCCGCAAGTCCAGCCCGACGGGACCAACCCGGGGATGAAGTCCGGCCCCATCCTGCTGACCCGCCGCAAGGAGCGGCGCAAGACGCTACCGATGGACCTGGGCGGGCACGACGTGGTGACACCGCCGCCGGTCGTGAACGACCCGAGCCACGACGAGTGGTCCGAGCCCAAGATGTCGGCGGAAGGCTGGACCGACTTCGACATCGACGAAGGGACCGGAAGCTAGGCCGCCTATCGGGCGGCACGTCGTCCGAAAGGGGCCAGGAGGGGCTAGGCCGGGCTAGGCCGCCTACCGGGCGGCACGTCGTCCGGCATGGTTCGCTTCGCTCACCGTTGCCTTTAGGGCAACGCCCTCCTAGGCTAGGAGCGCGGGACGCACTGCTTGTAGGGGACACCGCCCGGCGGGGCCGGAACCTCGCGGCAGGTCTCTTCCTCGGGGCAATCGGGATCGGCCTCGCAGGCGACCGAGACCGCCATCCAGCCGCCGGCCGCCACCACCGCCGCCAGCCCGGCCACCACCGAAACGAAGCCCCCGGTCGCCAGCGCGCGCGAGGCCGACTGATGCCCGCCGCCGTCGAGGCTGTCGCCGGCCGCCCAGGTCGCGCTGCCCGCGCCGACCATCACCGCGCCGACCGAGGCCAGGGTGCGCGGCCCGGCGTGGCGCCCGACGCACCCCTGCGCCGCCAGCGCCAGGACCAGGCAGGGGACCAGGGCCAGCCCCGACAGGCGCCGTCGGAATCCGATCGGCCGTGAACAAGAATTTGTATCTGGCGATCGTTCTTCCATATCCTCGTCCGACTTCAGGCTATGCGGGAACTCGTTCGGTATCCACTGCTCGCCGCCGCGCTCGTGGTGGGCGCCGCGGTCGGGTGGCCGTCCGCGGCGCGCGCCGACGACGACAACAACCTGCTGCAGGGTCCGCTCCAGTTCCTGAAGGACAACGAGCTGTCGGTCCACATCCTCATCGGCGAGGGGCTGGGAGACACGCTCAGCGGCGCCAAGCTGGCGCTCGATTACGGCTACAAGCTGACGGGCGGCTCGGCGCCGGTCTGGCTGAACCTGGCGCTCAACTTCCAGCACAGCAGCTGCAACGCCGCCCCCTCGACCAGCGACGCCTGCGCCAGCAACACCGGCGACGTGATCGAGACGCTGGCCGGCGCCAAGTGGAAGATCGCCACGCCGATCCCGCTGGTCCCGTACCTGCGGGCCAACGCCGGGCTGGTGTTCTCCTTCCCGAACGGCGCCGACGACGCCGTCGGTCTGGCCATCCGCGCCGCTGGCGGCGCCAACTACTTCTTCTTCGACTGGTTGGGCCTCGGCCTCGAGGTGGGCTTCTCGGTCGGCCGCATCGACTACGACAGCACCTTCACCGGCAGCCACACCTACGCCGTCCTCGACTTCGGCGGCGGCCTCGAATTCCAGTTCTGAACGCCTCTAGCCCCCTCTAGCCCGCGCTGAGCGCCTCCAGGTCGGCGACGGTCTTGGGGGTGGCGACGGTCAGGTTGTCGTTGCCGCCGGCGGTCACCAGGATGTCGTCCTCGATGCGCACGCCCAGGCCGCGGAATTCGGCCGGCGCGGCGGCGTCCTCCGCGACATACAGCCCCGGCTCGATGGTCAGGACCATGCCCGGGACCAGCGGGCGCGCCGTGCCGTTCTCGGAGTAGAAGCCGACGTCGTGCACGTCCATCCCCAGCCAGTGGCTGGTGCGGTGCATGTAGTACGGCTTGTAGGCGCCCGCCTCGATCAGCGCCGGGGCCTCGCCGCTCAGGATCCCCAGCTTCACCAGGTGGCCGGTCAGCTGCTCGACCACCGCCTGGTGGATCTCGTCCAGCGTGACGCCCGGCTTGACCATCTCGATCGCGGCCTGCTGCGTCTCCAGCACCGCCTCGTAGAACCGGCGCTGCGGGTCGGAGAAGCGCGCGCCGATCGGGAAGGTGCGGGTCACGTCCGCCGTGTAGCCGTCGACCTCGCAGCCGGCGTCGATCAACAGCAGCTGCCCCTGCACCAGCGGCGAGGCGTTCTCGACGTAGTGGAGAATGGTCGCGTTCACCCCCGAGCCGACGATCGTCCCGTAGCCCGGGCCGCTGCCGCCGCGCCGCCGGAAGGTGTAGTCGATCAGTGCCTCGATCTCGCGCTCGCTCCCACCTTCGCGCGCGGCCAGGACGGCGGCGATGTGCGCCTCGGCGGTGATGTCAGCCGCCTGCCGCAGCACCCCGATCTCGTCCGCCGACTTGAGCAGCCGCATCTCGTGCAGCGAGAGGCGCGCGTCGACCAGCCGCACCGGGGCCCGGCGGCCGCGTCGCTCCGCCGACCGCAGCCGGCCGAGCAGCCGCGCCACCGCGGCGTCCTGCTCCGGCTCGCGCCCGAACGGGTAGTGGATCTCCTCGGCGCCCATGACGATCTCCGCCAGCTTGTCGTCCAGCGCCTCGCTGGAGAAGGCCGCGTCGGCCCCGAAGGCGTTCACCGCCCCCTCGACGCCGGCGCGGCGTCCGGTCCAGGTCTCGGCCGCCGGATCGCGGGGGCGCACGAACAGCACGAACGGCGTGGCGTGCCCCGGCCGCAGCAACACCGCGGCGCCAGGCTCGGCGAAGCCCGTCAGGTAGAGGATGTCGCTGTCCTGGCGGAACTTGTAGTGCGCGTCGCCGTTGCGCAGCCGTTCGGGCGGCGACATGAGCAGCAGCGCGCCATGCGGCCCGATCCGCTCCGCCAGGCGGGCACGCCGCTCGGCGTAGATCGAGGGTGGCGCTGCGGTTCGGAAGACGGGCGCGACGGCCATGAAGGAGATTTTAGCCTATGATGCCCGCCCCTCCGATGCGTGACGATCCGCCCACCGCCGTGGTGAGCGCCAAGGGCGCTGCCCGGATTCGCGCCGGGCACCCTTGGGTCTTCCGGCCCGATGTCGTGCGTGGGCCCGAGCGCGACGCGGGTGACGGCGGTCCCGCGCTGGTGTTCGTGGAAGACGGGCGCGGCAAGCGGCTGGGCCTGGCCACCTGGGCGGCCCGGGCCCGGCTGGCGCTGCGGGTCCTCGATCGCGATCCGCACGCGGCGCCCAGGCCGCTGGCGGAGCTGGTCGAGCGGCGGCTGGCGACGGCGCTGGCGCTGCGCCAGCGGACCGGCTTCGACCGCGACGCCATCCGCGTCGTCCACGCCGAGAGCGACGGGCTGCCGGGCCTGGTGGTCGACCGCTACGCCGAGGCCGCCGTGATCCAGACGACGTCAGTGGCCATGAACGCCGCGCGCGACACCATCGCCGAGCTGGTTCGATCGCAGCTTGGCGCGGGCGTGGTCGTGATCCGCGACGACGGGTCGGCGCGTGACTTCGAGGAGCTGCCGCGCTTCGCCGGGATCTGGTCCGGCCAGGACGCGCGCGTGGTCTACCGCCTGGGCCCCAACAGCCTGGAGGCCGACCTGCTGGCCGACGGGAAGACCGGCGGCTTCCTCGATCAGGCCGACAACCAGGCCGCGATCGCGGCGCTGGCCCCCGCCGGGGCGCGGGCGCTGGACGCGTTCACGTACCACGGCGGGTTCGCGCTGGCGCTGGCGCGCAAAGGCGGCGCGGTGCTGGCCACCGACGAGAGCGAGGCCGCGGTGGCCCGCGCGGCCGCCAACGCGCGCCGCAACGGCCTCGCCAATCTCACCGTCGAACGTGCCAACGCCTTCGACCGGCTGCGCCTGCTCGAGTCGCGCGGCGAGCGCTTCGACGTGGTCGTGATCGATCCGCCGGCGCTCGCCAAGCGCGGCGGCGAAGCCGGGCTGTCGACCGCCGCCCGCGCGTACAAGGAGCTCATCCTGCGCGGCGCGCGGCTGACTCAGCCGGGTGGGCTGCTGGTCGCCTGCTCCTGCTCGGGGCGCGTGACGCGCGCGCACTGGGAAGAGATCTGCACGGACGCGCTCGGCGACGCGGGGCGCGCCGCCCATGTGCTGACGCGCGCCGGCGCCGGCCGCGACCACCCTGAGCTCAGCGGTGTCCCCGAAACGGGCCACCTCAAGGTCTGGACCTACCGCGTGTTGTGACGGCCGAGACAGTGATCATACTGAAGATCATGGAACGGCGAGCGCAAGGGGCAGCGGCGCTGCTGGCGACCGGCCTGGCAGTGGCCTGGATGTTCGGGGTCGGTTACCACGCCACCAGCTGGCTGGGATGGACCGTCGTCGCCGCGGCGATCGTCGCCTACGGCAGCCTGGGGACCATCCGCACCACCGAGGTGCAAGGCTTCGCGACCTGGCCGCTCGTCAGCCTGGTGCTGTTCGCCGGCTGGCTGTTTGGCCTGGCCACCAACGCCACGGCGTGGCTGACCTGGATCGCCTTCGCGGGCGGCTGCGGCTTCTTGCTGCTGACGATGGGGTTCCTGATCGGGACCGCGCACATGCCGCCGTTTCATCGGCACGCGAGCTGAAAGGAAATCCGCCAGTGACGTCCGCCACAGTGAGACCACTGTGGCACGGAGCACCCGCTCGCGGATGTTTTTCCTTGAATCGCAGGTGAACAGAACGATAATCGCAGCGGTTAATGCGCTGGCGATGGGGGGCACTGGTTGCGCTGTTCGCGCTTTCTGCTTGTGGGTCCTCGGGGGCCCCTTCCTTGTCTGCGCTGTCGGGGAAGAAGATCATCTTGGTTGCGGATTTCACGCCTCCGCAACCCCCGCCGACCCCTTCAATAATCGCAAGCCTGCAGTTCGCGTCGGGACCCTCGTGCCCCGATCTCCCTGTCGAGGCGACCCTGGATGGCGTCGCATTGTCGAGCGCTCCAAACGCCACCGGTAACCTCGGGAGCGCGTGTCAGATCGGTTTTGTTCTGACCGGAACGCCACCCCCTGCGAGGCAGCAGTCGGTCTTGACGCTTGTGGACGCTGAAGAGGAGCTGTCGGCCGCGATCGGGCATCTCCTCGATTCCCGCGCGATCGTTTCTTCGGCCGCCGTAGGGGCAATCACAGCCGGCGATCAGATATCGTTTCAGTGGTCGACCGGAAGTGATCAGATCCTGACCGCCGATGCGTATTTCGGGGCGGGCAACATACAGCAGCAGGCCCTGACTTCCATCTCTGGAACGACGATCTCGCTGACCGTTCCTACGCTCGCCGCAAACACATGGAACCTGCAGCTGTCAGTCTTGGCGGCTCCAAACATTGTTTCGTGTCCTGACGCGACCGCGTGCGATGTCGAGGTCTTCGATCAAACCCAACTCACGGTCAACGTGCAATAGGACTGCTTAACCGAGAACAGCACGACCACCGCACCACACGGCGATCAGGAGAGGCGTGATGAAAAAGGGAATCTGGGGAACGATCGTGGTCCTTGTCGTCGCAGTAGGCTGTTCAAATCCAATACCGCCGGGACCTGATTTGGTCGCGTGCAACTGCCAGTGCACGACCTCGATGGCAGAAGGATTCCTCGATCCCGGGAATGGCAACTGCATCACGGGGGGAGTTTGTGAGCAGCCATGCGCCAACGGAATGGTGTGCGATACACACGGCGGCTGTTTCGCCGGCTGCGGACCGGGGGCGGGATCGACCCTGGATAGAACGACCCAAGAGACGCTGCATGTCTGCGCCGATTCGTCCAACGTCGGGCTGACGAAGGCCGCCTGCGAGTCTCGCTGCCAGGGGTTCGCTTCGGGCAGCATTCTGACCTGCGTGAGTGCGCTCCTCCAAGCGCTCGGGCTGGGCGACCTGATCACGAAAGCGGAAGGCGAGGTCCCCAGCCAGCTCCAAAGCACGGTCAACTCGATTCTGACGCCGAACGACGCTGAATCCGTCTCCCAGATCATCATCGAGGAGTGCGGCACCGCCCTTCTGGATAGATTCTCCGGAACCTGTGGGTTGGAAACACAGGGCATCGGGAGCTTGATCGATCTCCTGTTCTGCATTTGGGGCGACACCGGGGGAATTCTTCCTATCGGGGGAAGCATGGTCGAATCGGTGGAGGTGTGTAACTCGGTACCTGACATCCAGAATCGGTTCTTTACGGTCACCCAACTCAACGGATGCCCTGCTTTCGTGCCAGACGGCGGTACCGAGCCTCCTCCGCCGGACGCCGGCGCGTCGCTTCCTCCGGTCATCCCGGTAGGTGGCTCTGTGGCCCCGGCGACGGAAATCATCCAGAGCGCCTCTTCGCTTGCCTCGATTAGCGGATCCGATGTCAGCCCGGTGTCGAGTTCGCCCTCTGGAACAGCGTCCACCGGTCGGATTGGACCGATACTCTTCCTCACGCAGTTGTCGACGAATCTTCCGGCTGGTCAGATCGTCGTCCGGGGGAATGCCGTCTCCTTGTCGGGTGCCATGCTGTACTTGCGAAAGCCCGTCGCGGCGGCCTTGACGGACGGCGGTGCGTTCAACATTCCAGCGGGGCGATTCGACGCGATCGTCTCTGGCTCCGTTTCCGGTCAACAGAGCACCCTCGAAGCCGTTAACTCGTCGAGCGTGACGGGGCAGTACGACGAAGCGACGGGGACCTTTCTCCTGAGCGGTAGCGTGGCGTTGCAGGGGGTTGGTGCGAACGTCCAATTGGAGCTCAGCTTCGGCTTCGTAAACCGGCCGCCTGTCGCGAATGCCGGTCCAGATCAAACCGTCGAATGCACCCTGCCCTCCCGAGAGGCTCTCGTCCACCTGTCAGGTGCCGGCTCGACCGATTTGGACAGCGGAGATCACATAGCGAGTTATACGTGGTCGGCAGGCGAAGCTTTCGTGGCCAGCGGGCCAGGGGCTGCCAATTCGACCACGACACTGGGGCTTGGGACCCGTGTTGCTCGCCTCACGACGATCGACACCCGCGGGGCAGTCTCTAGCGACGTCTCCAGAATTACTGTCATCGACACCGCACCTCCGGTCTTTGCACCCTTGTCTCAGCTGACGGGGACCGCCTGCGATCCGTCGTCACAGACGATATCTATCGCCGCGCCGAACGTCTCCGATGCGTGCGATCCCGCTTCGGTGAAGATTACCGGCCAGATCACGACCAAGAACGGTCAGACCTTCTCGACACCCATTCCGATCACGAACGGGCAGGCGGCACTATCTCCTGGGGTGTATAGCGTCGTCTGGACCGCAACTGATGGCTCGGGCAACAGGTCCACGGCGATGCAGACTTTGAACGTTCGCGGTGGCTTCGAAGCATCCGATGCAATTGCCATCGACGATGGAGCGGCCGTTCGGTTGCCGAGTGGCGCGTTTGCAGGCGTCGGGAATACGGGCAGCGGAACGGTCACCCTTGGGGTCCAGGCAGAGACCGGCAGTATCCTCACGGCGGGGAATGTCTTCTTGAGTGACCGATCGACGGTGAGCGGAGATGTCACGGCGACCGGCACGATCACCATGCAGAACAACACGACTGTGACAGGCACGGCCAGAAACGGCGTTCCTGCCACGCTGCCGGTGGGAATGAACCTGGCCGGCATCGTGTTCCCGGCCTCCAACGCCGGACCGGTCGATCTGGAGCCGTCCGTTTCGCAGTCACTCACGCCCGGCGCGTACGGAGCCGTGAGCGTCAAATCGGGTGCGAACCTGACGCTCAGCACGGGCACCTACTTGTTCGAGAGCCTCGATCTCGAGCCACAGGCGACCCTCAACCTGAACCAGTCGACCGGGCCGATACAGCTTTACATTCACACGAGCGTGATCGACCGGGGACAGCTTCGCACGACGGCTGGAACGGCCGAGGGGTTCGTTCTGGGATATGCGGGAACGAGCACCTTCTTCATTCAGAGCCCGTTTCCCGCCGGCACGGTCATCGCACCCAATGCCGACGTGGTCGTGGCATCGCTCGGAGCGAATGCCTTCTCAGGAGAGCTGTTCGCGAAGGATATCGAAGTCCAACCTAACGCGACGGTCACCTGCAGCACGCACTGAGTGGAGACCGGTCGACGGCGATCACGGTCCTGGATTGGGCCGCCGGACGATGTCTCCGGTCAATCTCACCGCCACGCAACCTGGCCACAGAGGGAGCGCGTTCAGGATCGGGAACCCGTTCAGCCAGCCGCAACCGCCGCCCAGGCCGATTTGAAGGTCGACCACCGCCTCGCCGCCGGCGGCCGCGACTTGGCGATTGATGTCATCCGAAAAGTCGCGCGTCGGGGGGAGAGCGGCGGCGGAGTACAAGATCCCGAACGTCGTCTCCTGCACGTCGAGGGTTCCTACCTTCACGAGGGTCCGATCGTCATAGAGCCGACCTTGCGAATCCCTGACGCCGGTGGACAGCGACAGGGGATAGCGGGCTCTCTCCGCCGTGACTCTGACACGCGCACCGGCGCATCCGGAAAGGACGAGGGCCATCATCAGGACGGCAGCCCCCGCGGCGCGCCTCCCGGTCGTCGTCATCGCGCCCCGCACGAGGCGCCCCATGCCAAGACCCGCCGCGCCTCCACGTCGAGAGACACCTCATACTGATAGTAGAAAATCGGAACGAGGGCGAACCATGCGCGGGCGTGAAGGTCGGAGAGCTGGATATCGGTCGAGCAAGACTCCCAGGCGAAGAGGCGATCGAGGGACATGTCGACCGATCGCTCCTCGCGAGCGCCGACCAGCGCAGGGATCGGAAACACGAAGAGGACGGCGATCCCGATTGCGCCGCCACCCGCGGATATCCGCAGCGATGGAGTGGGCGTCGCCGTTCGCGCCTGAGGCGAACAGCCTATACAGGGAACCGGCCCCAGGAGCACGGGCGTGCGGACCTGGCCTGCGCTCATCGACGTCGAGACGCAACCACCGAGAGTCATCGCGGCCGCGAGCAAGAAGACGAGCCATCGCCCAACCAGGGAAATCATCCAGGGACTCTTCGACGTCTGGAGCGCTGGCGCAAGCCTTAGCGAGAGCGCCGGTCAGTCGCGGTTGGCGTGCCTGCCGACGCCCGCCAACCCGGCGCAGATGCCCAGCCAGGCCGGGAGAAAGAACGCCAGCACCCGCCCGTTGTCCTGGTGTTGAGCCAGGCCGGTCTTGAGCACGCAAGCGGCCAGCGTCGCCGCCAGCGCCGCGAGCGCGACCGTCCAGGCGGCGCGCCGCGCGCGTTCGTGACCGAGCGCGACGCCGATCCCCAGCACCACCAGCGCCAGCGCCCAGGGCGCGCAGGACAGGATGTTCTGGTTGCGGTGCGCGACCTCATGATCGGTGAAGGCCCAGGCGTACACCAGGAAGCAGCCGACGAAGCCGACCACCAGCCCCCAGAGCGACAGAAACAGCCCGTGGAGCGCGCGCCAGGCGAGGCGCGCGGCGCCGTGCGTGAACGGGCGCCGCGCCGCCCACCCGAGCAGCGCGAACACCAGCCCGACGCCCAGCCCGGCGGCGAAGAACGCGACGCCGCGCGCGGGCGGGCTCTCCAGCGGCGGCGGCCGTCCGGTCGGGCGGAACACGGACGCCTCGCGCGAAACCAGCGGGTGCGGCCCCTCGGCGCCCGGGACCGTCACCTGGCGCAGGCCGCGCGCCAGCTCCTGCGGGATGAACATCTCCGTCCAGCGGTCGATCGGCCGATCGGCCCCGGGACCGAGGACGACATCCAGCGCCAGGTAGAGCGGGAGGTAGTCGGCCGTCATCCGCAGCGCCTGGTCGCGCAGGCTGAGGCGCGCGGGGCCGTGCGCGCTCGCCCGCAGCAGGCCGCCCGTCGCGCCGTCGACCGCGTCGCGCACGCGCGTCGCGCAGTTGTCCAGGAAGTAGTCGTATTTGTAGGCGCGGTTCTCGGGTCGCGCGTTCTCGTCCAGCCGGGCCCGCAGCGCCCGCTTGATGCCGGGCTCGAGCGCCAGCTGCTGCACGTCGATGCTGCGGTTCTCGCGCACGTAGGACTCGAACGCCGCCGGCAGGTAGGAGACCGACAGCCAGTACGTCATGCGGCCGTGCAGGAAATCGAGAATGAGCCGCGGCGAATCGAAGACGAACGTTCCGAAGTTGTAGACCTTGTCGGTCCCCTCGGCGGCGTCGTGGATCCAGATCGCGTCGTGCCCGAACTTGAAGAACGGGTGGTCGCCCGGCCCGAACGTCACGACGGAGATCGTCAGATCGTCGGGCGGGGCGGCTGCTGCCAGGGGCGACTGCGCTTGGGCGCCGCGCGCCAGAAGCAATGCCGCGGCAACCGCCGCCAGAGCCGCCGATCGACCGGACATCCTCGCTCTAAGTTATCACCGCACCCGGCGCAGGACCGCCGCGAAGAAGCCGTCGGTGTCGTGACGATTGGGCAAAAGCCGCAGCGTCATTCCGTCACCCAGCCGCTCGGCGCGCGCGCGCCCCCAGATCTCCTTCACCGGCACCGGCACGAAGTCGTCGCGCTCGGCCAGGAACTTCTCGACCACGCGCTCGTTCTCGGTGCGCGCCAGCGTGCAGGTCGCGTAGATGAGGCGCCCGCCCACCGCGACGAGCGGCGCGTAGGTGACCATCAGCGCCACCTGCCGCGCCGGGAACGACTCGACGGTGGCGCGCGTGAGGCGCCAGCGCGCCTCCGGGTTGCGGCGCAGCGTCCCCAGCCCGGAGCACGGGGCGTCGACCAGCACGCGATCGAAGGTCCCCTTCACCTTGCGCGCCACGTCGGTCGGGTCGGCGCTCAGCGGGCGCGCCTCGACGTTCGTCAGGCCGGCGCGACGGGCGCGGCGGCGCAGCTCCTCCAGCTTCTTGCCGTCGGTGTCCAGCGCCAGCAGGCGCCCCTTGTTCGCCAGCGCCGCTCCCAGCGCCAGCGTCTTGCCGCCCGCGCCCGCGCAGGCGTCGACCACGCGGCCGCCCGGCGGCGGCGCGACCACCTCGGCGACCAGCTGGCTCCCCTCGTCCATCACCTCGTAGAGGCCGTCGCGGAACGCCGACAGCGCGAAGGCGTTCACGCGCGTCTCGCACACCAGCCCCACCGGCGACAGCTCCGTCGGCCGGGTGACCACCTGTTCGTCGGCCAGCCGGGCCGCCAGCTCCTCGCGCGACGCGCGGGCGGTGTTGGCCCGCAGCGCCAGCGGCGCCCGCTGGTTCATGGCCTCCGCCACCGCCAGCCCCTCCGCCTCGCCCAGATCCTCGACCAGCATCTCGATGAGCCAGGTCGGATACGACAGCCGCACGGCCTCGCGCTCCAGCCCCCGCCGGTCCCCCAGCCCCGCCTCGTCGCCCAGGGCCCGGCCGAGGTCGATCGGCCCGCGCCCCAGCCGCTTCACGTCGGCCGCCAGCGCCTCGAGAGGGATCCCCTGACGGGCCTCAAAGATCAGCAGCTTCAGCTCGTCGCGGGCGTGGGGGGGCAGCGGGGTGTCGCCGGCCACCTCCTCAAGAATGGCGTCGAGGCGCCGATCCATCCGGATGAGCCCATAAACCGTTTCGGAGCAGAGCCGGCGGTCGCCGCTCGAAAGTTCGCGGTGCGCGCGAAACGCGCGCGCGATGAGGTCGGTGGCGAAGCCCCATTCCGCCCGCGCCTCTGCCGCAATTTCCAGCGTCAGCGCCCGGGCGCCCCCCGATAGTCGCGTGGCGCCCACGATCAAAAACCCGATGCTATGGTGAAGGTAATGGCCGACTCAGAGACCGCGCTCCCCGAAGCCGCCCGAGGGAAACCGAATCCGTACGATGTCGCGCTGGAGCAGCTCGATAAAGCCGCGCGCGTGGCCGGCGTGTCGCCCGCGATTCGCAACATCCTGTCGCAGCCCAAGAACGAGATCATCGTGAACTTTCCGGTCCGTATGGATAACGGAGAGTACAAGATGTTCAAGGGTTATCGCGTCCAGCACAGCAACATCCTGGGCCCGTACAAGGGGGGCATCCGCTATCACGAGCAGGTCTCCCTCGACGAGGTGAAGGCCCTCGCCTCCTGGATGACGTACAAGTGCGCGCTGCACGACATCCCGTTCGGCGGCGGCAAGGGCGGCATCAAGTTCACGCCGCGCCAGCACTCGCAAGCGGAGCTGGAACGGATCACGCGGCGGTTCACGCACGCGCTGGGCGCCAACATCGGCCCCGAGTACGACATCCCGGCGCCCGACGTCGGCACCAACGGCCAGATCATGGTCTGGATGATGGACACGTACATGAACGTCGTCGGGTTCACGGACAAGAACGCCAACCGGCGCGTCGTGACCGGCAAGACGCTCAACTCCGGCGGTTCGCACGGGCGCGAGACCGCCACCGGCCAGGGGATCGTCCACTGCATCGCCGAGTGGGCGCGCGACCGGCGCTTCGATCTGAACGGGTCGACGTACAGCGTGCAGGGGTTCGGCAACGTCGGCTCGAACGCCGCCAAGATCCTGGCCCGCACCGGCGCCTCGCTGATCGCGGTCGGCGACTGGAAGGGCTACATCGCGAACAGCGACGGCATCAACCCCTACAAGCTGACCGACCACGTGCAGAAGACCGGCTCTGTCGTCGGCTACCCGGGCACGCGCGCGCTGACGCGGGCCGAGTTCTTCGCGACCAGCGCCGACATCTTCATCCCGGCCGCTCTCGAGCTGGAGATCGGCGTCGAGGAGGCCAAGGCGCTGAACGTGAAGCTGATCGTCGAAGGGGCCAACGGCCCGACGGAGACCGCGGCGGAGCCGATCATCCGCGAGAAGTCCATCGATCTCATCCCCGACATCCTGGCCAACAGCGGCGGCGTGGTCGTCAGCTATTACGAGTGGCTGCAGAACAAGCGCTCGGAACGGTGGGAGCTGGAAGAGGTCGAGGACCGCCTGGCCAAGCGGATGAAGCGGACCTACCTCTCGGTGACCGAGTACGCCGCCATGAAGAAGTGCGACTGGCGCACGGCCGCCACGGCCATCGCCGTCGAGCGCGTCAGCCGCGCCTACGTCGAGCGCGGGATATTCCCATAATCCGGAAATAGAAGGCAGCAGAACACGCCCGCGCGCTCGAGATGTCGGGCGCGCGAACGTTTGATACCCGCCACTTACGGCTATTGCCTTCTGTCGAGCGCCGTCTTTTAATGCGCGGCCATGGCAGCTTCGCGTCGCCCTTCGGTTTTTTCCTGCGCGCTGGTGGCGGTGGTGGTCGTCGGGATCGTCGGCCTGGCCAGCTCAGCCGCTTCGGCGGCCCCCGCCGGTGACCCGGCCGCGGTCGCCAAGGTCACCAACCTCAACAAGAAGGCCCTGGAGGCCTACAGCCAGCAGGACTACGACGGCGCGCGCGACGCGCTGAAGCAGGCGCTGGAGCTGTGCGACAGCGCCGGCCTGGACCAGCACCCGATCACGGCGCGCACGCACATCCACTTCGGCGCGGTGGCCATCGTCGGCTACAAGCAGCGCGAGCTGGGGCTGAAGCACTTCCGAAAGGCGCTGGAGATCGAGCCCGACATCAAGCTGACCAAGTCGATCGCCACGCCCGAGCTTCAAGACGCGTTCGAAGAGGCGGTCTTGGCCGGCGACTCCAACAAGGGCGGCGGCGCCGGCAACGCCAACGCGGGCGGCGACGACAACGGCAGCGGGAATGCCAACGCCGCCGACAACGGCGGCGCCTCCGACGACAGCGGCAAGTCGGCGGCCGGCAGCGACGACGGCGACGACGACAACCCGCGCCCCCGGCCGAAGCCGAAGAAGCCCAAGAAGAGCGACGACGACGACGAGAAGGGCGGCGGTGACGAGGGGGCCGGCCAGAAGGGGACGATCTTCCTCGGACTGACCATTGGCACCAGCTTCGGCATCGCCAGTGGGTCTGGACACCTCAATCCGACAGCCCACAAACTCTCTGGGCCCGGGTTCGCCTCGGGACAGCTCGGACAGATCGAGCCGCAGATTGGCTTCTTCGTGACCCCCACCACGATGCTCTCGCTGGTCGGCCGGCTCCAGTACGTGAGCGGCGCCAGTAGTGAAGCAAGCGGCTGCGGCAGCAACGGCACGGATGCCTGCAACCCCACCACCTTGGCCGCGGCAGTGCTGGCGCGGGCCACCTGGCTGCTCACCGACGG
Source organism: uncultured Myxococcales bacterium (assembly GCA_964618005.1). GTDB lineage: Bacteria > Myxococcota_A > Polyangia > Fen-1088 > Fen-1088 > JADGRB01. Next base: position 5,253 of record CAZTZM010000271.1, on the reverse strand, counting down.
TCCGCTCCGGGTCATGTTCGGCGCCCAGGTGGGCGGCGGGTACGTGGTCCACGCGGTGACGTTCCCGGCGACCTCGTCCCTCCCGTCCGAGGTCGACTCGGTGCTGGGCGGCGCCTTCCTGTTCGGCCCGACCGTCGGCCTGATGTACGAGCTCGGCGACTCGTTCAACCTGATCGCCGCCCTCGACACCGAGATCGGCGCCCCGAAGTTCACGTTCAACTTCGACATCGACCTGGGCCTCGGCCTCCGCTTCTAGGCCATGGCGCCCGGCCGCGGGCGCTATGATGCTCTGGTGCTGTACCGGAGCGTGCACGCCACCATCGGCCGCACGCCGCTCGTCGAGCTGCGGCGGATCGGGGAGAATGGCGTGCGCCTGCTGGCCAAGCTGGAGCTGCGCAATCCGGGCGGCAGCGTCAAGGACCGCATCGCCGCCGCGATGGTGGAAGACGCCGAGCGCCGGGGGATCCTGGCTCCCGGCGGGACGATCGTGGAAGCCACCAGCGGGAACACCGGCATCGCGCTGGCGTTCGTGGCCGCGACCAAGGGCTACACGCTGCACCTCACGATGCCCGAGCGGATGTCGAAGGAGCGGCTGACGCTGCTGCGCTACCTCGGCGCGCGCGTCACGTTGACGCCGGGCGCGCTCATGCGTGAGGCGATCGACCGGGCCGAGGCGCTGCGGCGCGAGATCCCGGGTGCCGTGGCCCTGGACCAGTTCCGCAACCCCGCCAACCCGGAGGCGCACCGCGACACCACCGGCCGCGAGATCTGGGAGGACGCCGCCGGCGAGGTCGACGTCTTCGTGGCGGGTGTGGGGACGGGCGGCACGATCACCGGCGTGGGCGAGATGCTCAAGGCCCGGCGCCCCAGCGTGCGCGTGGTGGCCGTCGAGCCGGCCAACGCCGCCGTGCTGTCGGGCCGCCGCGCGGCCAACCACATGATCCAGGGGATCGGCGCCGGGTTCGTCCCGCCGCTCCTCAACCGCGCCGTCGTCGACGAGGTGGTGGCCGTCAGCGACGAGGAGGCGTTCGCGCACGCGCGCCGGCTGGCCCGTGAGGAAGGGATCTCGGCCGGGGTCTCCTCGGGCGCCACGCTGGCGGCGGCGCTGCGAATCGCGCGCCGCCCTGAATTTTCCGGGCAAACTGTCGTTTTCATGGTGTGTGACGGCGGCGAGCGCTACATCCACGGTCCACTGGTCAACGAGCTCTTGGGGTCGTCAGGGACCTGACGTTTTTGCGGGGCTTCCACTCGGCGAAAGCCAGCACTAAATTCCAGCCGTGCTGGGTTCTTCGCTGAGGGGACTGCGCCTCCTGGTGGTGGAGGACGACGAGAACATCCGCGAGTCCCTGTCGGATTTGCTGCGTGATGAAGGCGCCACGCCCACCACCGCCGCCAACGGCCACGAAGCCCTGCAGGAGCTGCGAAACGCGCGCCTGCCCGACCTCATCTTGCTGGACCTGATGATGCCGGTCATGGACGGCTGGGAGTTCCGCGTCGAGCAGCGCTCGGACGAGTCGCTGGCCACCATCCCGCTCATCGCGATGTCGGCCGACATGAGCGCCAAGGCGCGCGCCATCGCCGCCGACGCCTATGTCCGCAAGCCGCTCGACTTCAGCGCGCTGGTTCGCCGCATCCGGGCCGTGGTCGACCACGCCGTGGAGCAGCGCGAGGCCGCGGCCGGCACCGCTTCGGCGTTCGCGCTGATGGCGGCCGACATCGCCCACGAGATCAACAACCCGCTCACCTACGTGCTGGCCAACCTGCACGTCCTGGCCGAGCGCTTCCCCGCCGGCAGCACCGATCCCGATCGACAGGAGCTACACGACCTGGTCGCCGACGCCGTCGAGGGCACCGAGCGGATCCGCCGCGTCGTGAAGCAGGCCCAGGTCGATCCGCCGTCTCTCCGGCGTCATTAATCTCCCAGGCCGTCGTCCTTCATGCCGTGCATGAGGCGGGCGCGCACGCGGGCGGCCTGGCGCTCCTTGTACTTGTCGTGGCTGTTCTCGCCGCTCTCGTTGTTCTCGGCGGTGCGGGCGTCGATGATCTGGAACTCGGTCAGCACGAAGACGATGCAGCCGTTCTCGGCGAACAGCGGATCGTCCGGCATCCGGCACAGGTACTTGTCGATTCGCACCGGCAGATCCCCGACGAAGTTGATCACACGGTAGCCGGGCCCCGAGAACTCGTTCTGGGGTGACGGCTTCTTGTCGGCCGCCACAGCCGCCAGATCGGTGATGTCCGGCAGGAACCGCTGCAGCGCCGGCGAGCGCCCCAGCGTCTCGCGGATCTTGACGATGTCGTTCACCGACTGACCGGGGATGACGTAGTTGAAGGGCACCAGCCGCTGCGTCAGCTCGCGCAGCACGAACACCAGTTGCTCCTCGGTGTTCGTGATCATCCGGAAGCGCAGGTTGTCGTAGACGTCGGCGGCGATCGATTCCTTCTTGGCCAGCAGCTTGGTGATCAGGCTGTCCGCGTGCTTGCGGCTCCACTCGAACTCCACCACCGGGCAGCCCACCGCCTTGATCTCCTCGACGGTGCGCAGGACCTTCTCCTCGACCAGGTGGAAGATCTGGTCGCCGGAGACCGGCAGCTTGGTCAAGAGCTCGCGCCCGGCCAGGTGATGCATGACGTGCATCACCTTCAGCACGACGCAGGCGTGCGTGCGGCGGCGCCCCTTCTGAGACGCCACCAGCAGGAGGTCGCGCGGCGCGACGCCGCTGGCCACCTCGTCGGGGATCTGGAAGCCGAGGTGCCGCTCCAGGAACTCGACGGCGGCCGACCGCAGCTCGCCCAGCCGCCGCATGTCGTGCACGTCGTTGGGGTCGAGCTCGTTGACGCGCAGGAAGCGGTCGACCTCGTCGCGGTCGGCGAAATACAGCCGGTGCCAGTCGATGACCGAGCCGCCGCGCAGGAGGTTCCTGATCGCCGTCAGGTCTCCGAGCGTGAAGTCCTCGTAGCGGACCGGCCGCATGCGCGCGGCAGCTTAGGTCGCGCTCCGGCCAGCCGCCAGGCAATTTAGGCCGGGGGGCGTCCCAGCGAGACGGTGGCCCAGAAGAGCAACGCGGCGAACGACCCCATGACCAGGCTTCCGACGACGGGAATCATACTTTTACCTACACTAAACTACCTGTAGGTTTCTGTCAAAAATGAGGGCCATTTCGACTATGATGGCGACCGTGCAGGTACAGCGCCATTTTTCGGCTGTTGCGGCGGGCTTCTTGATGGTGGCAGCGGCCGCCACCGCCCTGGCGTCGCCGGCGTCCGAGCAAGCGTTCAGCGAGGGGCAGGCGCTGCAGGGCGCTGGCAAGCTGCCCGAGGCCGCGGACAAGTTCGAAGCCGCCGTGGCCTCGGACCCGCGCGCGGCGTCGGCCTGGTACTCGCTGGCGGTCGTGCGCCGGAAGTTGAATCAGTGCACCAGCGCGATCGCCGCCTACCGGCGCTACGCCGCGCTGGAACCTGACAAGTCCGAGCCCTACTACGGCCTCGGCATCTGCTTGCGCGAGACCGGCGACCGCGCCGCCGCGATCGAGGTCCTGAAGCACTACGTGGCGATCGAGAAGCAGCCCTCGGCCCAGCGCTGGGTCGAGAAGGCGAAGGCGATGCTCGCCGAGATGGACGCGGCCGCCGCCCCGCCGGCCGCCAAGCCGCTCCCCGCCGCGCCGGCGCCCGAAGCCCCCAAGCCCGCTGCCACCGAAGCGGCGGCCAAGCCGGCCCCGGCCGCCAAGCCGGCGAGCAACCCCGCCGGCTTGCTCGCCGAGGCGCAGGGGCTACGCGAGCGCGGGCACGTGGACGAGGCGGTCGCCAAGTACCAGCAGGCGATCGCTGCCGATCCGCGACACATGCCGGCGCGCACCGCGCTGGGCGAGCTGCTGCTGGCGGTCCACCGCGACGACGAGGCGATCGAGGTTTTTCGGGCGGCGCTCGACAAGAACCCCAGCTATCCGCTGGCGCTCTACGACCTGGCCTTCGCGCTGCGCGTGCGCGATCGTCCCGCCGAGGCCGTCGACGCCTACCAGCGGTACATCAAGGTCCGCCCCGCCGACCCCGACGCCTACTTCGGGCTGGGACGGGCGCTGCAGCACCTGGGACGCAAGGCCGACGCGCGCAAGGCCTACCAGACGTACGTGGCGCTGGAGAAGCGGCCCGGCGAGAAGCGCTGGGTCGAATCGGCCCAGGCGCAGCTGAAGACCCTGGCCGCCACGCCGTAGCCGGCCAGGGCCTCCCCGAGCGGGGCCCTCACTCGCCGTCGAAGTCGCCCGGCTTGCCGGTGCCGTCGCCGGCGTTGTCGAGGTTCCCCGACGGCACCGGATAGTCGCCGGTGGGGTCGGGCGTTCCGTACGCTCCCGGCGGGATGCCGTGATAGACCACGTCGCCGCCGTTGCCGTCGTGGACGCCGCCGGTCGCGATGACCTGGCCGTCGTTCTCCATCCAGTTGAGCGTGTTGCCGTGCTCGCCGTCGCAGTTCAGGAAGATGGCGATCTGCTCCTGATCGTCGGGAAAGACGGGGACGGAGCCGGCGACGCCGTTGCTGCGCGCGCTGCCGCCCGTCGTTCCGGCGCCGCCCGACGCCTCCAGCAGACCGGTCGCCGTGACCAGCAGGTTCCCCTTCGCGACCTGGACCGCGTTGTGGTTGTTGTCGCTGAAGAAGTAGATCATGCCGCCCTGGCCGCCGACGCCGCCGGGGTCCAGCGCCGCGCCCCCGTTGACCGAGATCGTCCCCGCGATCGTCTCGTCGCCGTCCTTGGTGAAGAACCAGACGTGGCCACCCCCCCCCGCCGTTCCGGTGCCGCGCGAGGCGCCCCCCTCGACGGTGATGGTGGCCGACGCGTCGATGTTGACCGGGCCGTCGGTCGGGGTGAGCTCCATATCGACGCGCCCGCCGTCGGCGCCGTTGCCCGATCCGCCCAGCGCGATCGACCCACCGCTGGCGAGGATCGCGCCGGTGATGTGAACGCCGCCGCTCCCGGGATCGGTCCGCGGGCTGCCGTTCAGAAGGCCTCCCGCGCCCGGCGTCGCCAACGACTCGCCACCGGAGAGATCGATGGCGTTGGGGCCGGCGACGTTGATGTTCCCGGTGGCGGGCTCGGGCGTGACGGTGCCGCCGACGCCGCCCTGAAGATCGCCCGCCCCGCCGGCGGCGGCCACCGGGACCAGGATGGCGATCGCGGTGGGCGGCGCGCCCTCCCCGATCCGCAGCGCGCCCGCCGCGCCGCCGGCGAACGTGCCGCCGCCGGCGCCCGTCGCGGGGCC
>CAZTZM010000270.1:0-7542 GCA_964618005.1 uncultured Myxococcales bacterium | reverse complement strand
CGTGCCGCCGGTCGCGGTGATCGTCGAGCCGCCGAGCCCGCCGGTGCCGGCGCTGCCCGCCGAGCTCGGGCCGCAGCCGAGCGCCGTCAACAGAAGGGGAGCGAGATCAATCGGACTGAGGCGTCGCGAGAACGTCATCGTGTCGTCGGTCGCGAATGGGTTGCTCCCCGTCGCGCGGACGGCTCATCGGATCCCGGACGGTCGACGCGCGCCGCCGTCAGCCGACGCTGATCGAGCTGGTGCACTGCCCGTCGAGCCAGAGGTCGCCGGGGTTGCAGCAGACGCACCCGCACGAGACCACGTCCGGATCGCAGATGACCGGCGGGCACTGCCCGTTGTTTACAGATCTCACCGCACCGGTCCGACATGTTGCCGCGGCTGCCGTCGGCGGGGCAGTTCGGCTCGTCGCGGATGCGCACGCATAGGTGGGCGCCGCAACTTTGACGGCGGCGCCGTGGCGTTCAGCCCGCGTTCAGCCGGCGTTCAGTCGGATCGACTGGAGAGCGGCGCGGCGATCGCCTCCAGCGACTGCCCCTCCGCGTCGACGCCGATCCAGGCTTCGACGACGCCGCCCGCGATCATCGCGGCGGCCGCGGCCAGGTAGCCGCGCACCAGCAGATCGCGCGAGCCGGTGCCGACGATGTAGCCGAACAGCGCCGGCCCGAACACGCCGCCGACGAACGTGCCGCACGTGTAGAACAGCGCGATGGCCAGCGCCCGGATCTCCAGCGGGAAGATCTCGCTGACCGTGAGATACGCCGAGCTGGCCGCCGACGAGGCGACGAAGAAGATCGCGCTCCAGCACAGCGTCTGCGTGAACGCGTCGAGGACGCCGGCGCGGAACAGCAATGCGGTGATCGCCAGCAGGATCCCCGACAGGATGTACGTCCCGGCGATCATCACGCGGCGGCCGATCGTGTCGAACAGCCGCCCCATCAGCAGCGGCCCCAGAAAGTTCCCCAGCGAGAGCGGGATCAGGTAGACGCCCAGGCGCTCGGCCGGCACGTGCTCGTAGCGCAGCAGCACCAGCCCGAACGTGAACAGCACGGCGTTGTAAAAGAACGCCTGCGTCACCATCAGCGCGAACCCGAGCAGCGAGCGCCGCCGGTGCTCGTGAACCATCACGCGCCAGATCTCGCGCCAGGGGATGCGGGTGCGGCGGCGGACCCGCAGCGTACTGGTGGCGGGCGGCAGCCGGCCGGGATCGCGGGTCACGTGCCGCTCGATCTCGTCGACGATCTTCTCGGCGTCCGCCGGATCGCGGTGGACCATCATCCAGCGCGGGCTCTCCGGCACGTAGCGGCGCAGGAGCAGGATCGCCGAGCCGATGACCGCCCCGATCGCGAACGCGAACCGCCAGGCGCGCGTGGGCGGCAGCCAGCTGGCGTTCAGCAGCAGCAGCGCCGCCACCGAGCCGAGCGCGGCGCCGATCCAGTAGGAGGCGTTGATCCCCAGGTCGACATGGCCGCGCACGCGCCCCGGGATGAGCTCGTCGATCGCCGAGTTGATGGCGGCGTACTCGCCGCCGATGCCGGCGCCCGTCAGCGCGCGGAAGACCGTGAAGCTGACGAAGTTCCAGGAGAACGCCGTGGCCGCCGTGGCCAGCAGGTACAGCGACAGCGTCACGCTGAACAGGCGCTTGCGCCCCAGACGATCGGTCGCGTAGCCGAACACCAGCGCGCCGACCACGCAGCCCAGCAAATAGATGCTGCCGGAGAGCCCCAGGTCGGCGTCGGTGAGCGCCAGCGTGTCGGGGCGCTTGAGCGCCCCGGCCAGCGCCGAGCTCATGTTGGCCTCCAGCCCGTCGAGCAGCCAGGTGATCCCCAGCGCCGTGACCACCAGCGTGTGCCAGCCGCTCCAGGGCAGGCGATCGAGGCGCGCCGGGATGTTGGTCGTGACCCAGCGCTCGGAGGGCGGTGCGGTCAACCGTCAGCCCTTCAGCGTGCCGGTCTCCAGCCACCAGGGGTGCTGGGCGGTCCCGTCGAACGTCTGCGAGGTCTTGTACTTCTCCCACTGGCCGGCCGACGCCACCGGCGCCGTGCGCGCCAGCAGCGACGCCACCTCGGCCTGCGGCATCGGCTTCCACCGATACGCGGCGTCGATCCCCTGCATCAGGACGCCCAGCGTGTCGCAGCCGGTGATGACGACCGACGTCGGCTGGCTCATGGCGAAGTGCAGGCACTGGGCCGGCGTGACGCTGCCGTCGGTGAACGGGCGGCTCTTGAAGAACAGCCCCGAGCCCAGGGGCTTCATGCCCAGGATCCCCATGTCGCGCTTCCTGGCCTCCGGGATCACGCGGTTGGTGAAGCTGTCGTAGTGCGCGTCCATCACGTTGACCGGCATCTGCAAGGTGTCGAACGTGAACCGGTGCGCGTCGGCGGTGGCCAGCATCTGCAGGTGGATCTCCGGGCTCTTGTGCCCGGTGAAGCCGATGAAGCGGATCTTGCCGGCCTTCTGCGCCGCCTGCAGCGCCGCCATCGCGCCGTCGGGGCCGAACACCCGATCCGGATCGGTCATCCGGATCACCTCGTGCACCTGCATCAGATCGATGACGTCGGTCGCGAGCGCCTTCAGGCACTGGTCGATCTGCGCCGCGGCCGCCGTGCGGGTGCGGCCGTCGATCTTCGTCATCAGGAAGACCCGCTGGCGGTAGCCGTCGCGCAGGGCGCGCCCCATCCACGTTTGGCTGTTGCCGTCGTTGTAGTCCCAGCAGTTGTCCATGAACGTCACGCCGTGGTCGACCGCGGTGTGGACGATCCGCGTGGCGGTCGCCTCGTCGTTCAGCCCCAGGTGAAAGCCGCCCAGGCCCAGCAGCGACACCTGCACGCCGGTTCGTCCCAGCCGGCGCATCGGCATCTTGCCGCCCGCGGGCAGCTTGACGTCCTGGGGGCGCGGCGCGCCCGGTTGCGGCGTCTTCGGGACCTCGGCGGCCTCGCTGTCGCCCGCGCGGATCCCCAGGGCGGCCCCGGCCGCCATCCCCGCGCCGATCGCGATGAAGTCTCTCCGTCGGGTGTCGTGCGCCATGCCGCTCTCCCTTTTCGCGGAGCCGAAGCGCCGTTGCGGAAAGCTGGGCCGTGAAGCGAGGCCGTCAAGGGCCGGCGCGGCCAGAGGTTCTAGAGCCGGGTCGGCGTCGGGCGTAGGTCGATCACTTGATTGCCGGGCGCCACCACCAGGCCGACGCCGGTCTTCTCCTCGCCCGGGAGCGCCACCAGCTCCAGCGTCCAGGTCAGCCGGAGCAACGTCCCCTGGAAGCTGTACGGGGAGAGCGGCAGCGTGAGCAGGAACGGGCGCCGCTCCGCCGCCTGCGGCTGGGGGAGCGGCAGCGTCTCGGCGATCTTCCAGTCGCGCCCACCGTGTCCCACCAGCGACCAGCTGAGCCGCAGCTCGATCCCGCGCGGGGCGGCCGGCGCCGACCAGCTGGCCACGCCGGCCACGCGCCCGCCCGGCTCGAACACGTTTCGGCCGTGCTCCAGCTCGAGCGCCAGCTTGGGCCGCGCGACGCTCATGGGGCAACCCGCCGCACGGTGACGGCGAACTCGCGGGTCCAGATCGGCTCGGCCTGGAACGCCGCCTCGACCACGATCGCCCAGCTGATCTCGTTCAATCGACCGATCAGCGTCGGCACGGCCGGCGCCGTGATCGTCACGGAGCCGCGGCCGGCGGAGGTGCGCGCGGCGGGCTCGGGCATCTGGCGATCGAGCGCCAGCGTCAGGAAGGGATGTCGCTGGGCCACCACGGAGATTCCGGTGCGCGCGCTGATCCGCTGGCGCGCTACCTCGGTCCCGACCAGCGCGACCGAGATGTTGGTGATGGCGCGCGCGCCGTGATCCAGACGCCACTCGACGTCGAGGCGTGTGCCCAGGCGTGCCTCGCTGGCGAACACGCGCGCCCGCGGCACACCGGTCCGGAGGCGGGCCCGCAGGCGGAGGATCCAACCGCCGACCTCGACCGGCGCCAGCTCGGTCAGTCGGTCCGGCGCCTCGCGCCGGCTCATTCCTTGTGGTTGGTCTGGGCGGCCGTCAGCTCGTCGCGCGCCGAGATCCCGGTGTGGTCGCCGCTCAGCGCCCAGACGAGCAGCGCGGCGGCCGCGAGGATGGCCAGGCCGCCCGCCACCGCGATCCGCCGTCGCTGGGCGAACGTCATGGGCGGGGGCGCGGTGTCGTCGTCCAGCACCCTCTCCAGTCGCGCGCTGCCGTCAGTCATGGCGATCGCCATCAGAGCCGACCGCGCGCGCCGCCGTCAAGCACGTCGATGCGTCGTCGGCGTGCATAATGCGCGCATGCGCCGTCGGCTTCCCGTTCCTTTGATCTATGGTTTGCTCTCGGGCCTCGTTCTCGGCGCCTGGTGTTCGCCGGCCGCCGCTCAGACCACGCCGCCGATCCCCGCGCCACGGTCGTCGCCGCACCCGATCATGGCGAACGCCTCGCTGCGCGTGCTGCCACCGTCGTCGAACGGCCGCACTTACCAGATCTACGTCGAGCTGCCGCCGTCCTACGCGCGCGAGCCCAGCCGGCATTACCCGGTGCTCTATCTCTGCGACGGGTACTGGGACTTCAAGCTGGTGAGCAGCATCCTGGGCGGGCTGCTGTTCGACAACGACGCGCCGGAGATGATCCTGGTGGGCCTCGGGTATCCGGGCGCCAGCCCGGACTTCGGCGCGCTCCGCACGTACGACTACACGCCGGTCCCGGCGCCCACCGACCCGCAGGCAAAGACCACCGGCCACGCGCCCGAGTTCCTGAAGGTGCTGGAGACGGAGATCATCCCGCTGGTCGAGCGCGAGTACCGGGTCGATCGGTCGTTTCGCGCCCTGGGCGGCAGCTCGCTGGGCGGGCTGTTCACGCTGTACGCGATGTTCGAGCGCCCCGGGCTGTTCCAGGGCTACATCGCCCCCAGCCCGGCGGTGGACTGGGCGAAGGACTGGCTGCTGGGGCGCGAGGCGGCCTTCGCGGCCGCCAACAAGGACCTTCCGGTGCGCCTGTTCGTCAGCGGCGCCAGCGAGGAGTGGCCGAACTTCCTGGCCGCCATCCGCCGCTTCGACGAGCGGCTGCAGAGCCGTCACTATCCCGGCCTGCGTTACAAATGGCGTCTGATCGACGGCGAACGCCACGCCGGCACCAAGCCGGAGAGCTTCAACCGCGGCGTGCGCTTCATCTTCGCGCCCCTGGCCACCAGCCCGAACGACAAGTAGCTCCGCCCACCGTCCGCGGAGGGCGTTGCCGTAAGGCAACGGCGAGCGAAGCGAACCATGCCCGACGACGTGCCGCCGGATAGGCGGCCTAGCCGAACGTCTCGCCGTTCCAGCCCCAGAGGTAGCCGACGGCGTCGGTGAACTCGACGTAGATCCGGTCGCGGGCGACGCCCAGCCCCGACGACAGGCGGTCAGAGAGCGCCGCCGACAGGCCGGTGGTGTCGTCGGGCGTCATCTTGCCGACGTTCTTCACCGCCACGAACGCGGCCGGCGCGGGGGCGCCGCCGAACGTCATCGCCAGGTCCGGCACCAGGCAAGTCATCACCCAACGTTCCGGCTTGCCGAAACGTTGGGCCAGCAAGCGTGACAGATCCGACAGCAACGATCTCTGGGCGTCGGCCCCGGGCGCCGGCGCGGAGGTGAAGACCTGAACGAGCGGCATGAGGCTGTTTTACCACTCCCTGGTGGGACTGTTGTCCCGGCCATTCCTGTGTTACGAGGGGCCCATGAAAAACTGGAAGACCTTGGCGATGGTGTCGATCGGTGCGGTCGTCTTCGCGTCGACGGCCGGTTGCAACCGGCTGCGCGGCGGCGGCGCGACGCCCACCACCGAGGACGAGAAGACGCTCTACACCCTCGGCATGCTGCTGGGCCGCAACCTGGGCAACTTCAACCTGACCCCCGACGAGCTGGAGATGGTCAAGTCGGGGTTGACCGACATGGTCCTGAAGAAGCCGCACAAGGTGGAGATGGAGACGTACGGCCCGAAGGTCGACGCCCTGGCCCGCAAGCGGCAGCAGGAGCACGTCGCCGTCGAGAAGGAGCACGCCAAGGCCTACCTGGAGTCCGCCGGGCGTGAGCCCGGCGCCGTCGTCTCGCCGTCGGGCCTAATCTTCAAGTCGACCCAGGAAGGGACGGGCGAGGTGCCGAAGCCGACCGACCGCGTGACGGTGCAGTACGAAGGGCGCCTCACCGACGGCACGGTGTTCGACAGCTCGAAGAAGCGCAACGCGCCGGCGACGTTCCCGCTCAACGGCGTCATCAAGTGCTGGACCGAGGGCGTCGGCAAGATGAAGGTGGGCGGCAAAGCCCAGCTCACCTGCCCGTCGTCGATCGCCTACGGCGACAGCGGCCGCCCGCCGACCATCCCGGGCGGCGCCACGTTGATCTTCGACGTCGAGCTGCTGAGCATCGCGCCGCCGAACGTCTTCCCGCCGCCGGCGATGCCGGGCGCGAACCCGCATGCGCCGGGGGCCGCCGGTCCGCAGCAGCTGAAGATGGGCGCCGGGAACCCGAACGCCCCGCACCTGACGCTGCCGCCGCCCACCAAGCTTCAGCCCAAGGCGGGCGCCAAGCCGTCGCCGTAGCGCGCCACCAGCAGCGTCACGTCGTCGTCGAGGACGGGCGCGAACGCGTCGAGCGCCGCCAGGATCGTGTCCCGCACGGTCGCTGGCGGCGCGCCGCCATGCTCCTCGACCAGCGCGGCCAGGCGATCGGTGCCGAACCGGTCGTGCCCGTCGCGCCCCATCGCCTCGATGAGACCGTCGGTGTAGAGCACCAGCAGGTCACCCGGCTGCAGCCGGGCCTGGGTCTCGACGGTGCCGGCCGCGATGTCGCGCTTGGCGCCCACCCAGGGGCCCGGCGTGGCCAGCCGCTCGCAGCGGCCCGTGGCGGCGCGCCGGATCAGGATCTCCTCGTGCGCGCCGGCGAACGCCAGCCCGCCGTCGTGACGGAAGCGGAGCAGCGTGAGGGTGGCGTGGTCGTGGTGACCCAGCCGCGTGCGCACGTTGTCGACCAGCATCGCGTTCAGCGCCAGCAGCATCCCGCGCGGTGATTCGTCCGGCAGCTTGCGCGCCAGCGCGCCGAACCCGCTCTGGATCATGAGCATGACCAGGCCGGTCCCCAGGCCGTGGCCGGCGACGTCGCCGATCCCCAGCCAGCAGCCGTCGTCGACCGGGACGACGTCGTAGTAGTCGCCGCCGACCTCGGTGGCCGTGCGCATGATCGCCGCGATCTCCAGCCCGGCGACCGCCACGTCGCGCGGCAGGATCGAGGTCTGGATGCGCGCCGCGATCTCCATCTCCTTCTCCAGGCGCTCGCGCTCGGCGACCTGGCGCCGGGTGGCCTCCTCGACCAGCCGGGCGACCAGGCGCGCCCCCTCGAGCGCGCTCGACACCTGCTCGGCCAGCCACTCGTAGACGATCCCCTCGCGCGGCCCCATCTCCAGCAGCAGGACGCCCAGCGCGCGGTCGTGAAAGTAGAGCGGCTCGACGATCAGCGAGGCCCGCCGCCCCCGCGGCTCCAGCACCCCCGGCACGAGTGTGGCAGGCGCCAGCCGCGTTCCCGCCGCG
>CAZTZM010000269.1:0-14601 GCA_964618005.1 uncultured Myxococcales bacterium | reverse complement strand
CGCGACCAAGCGGCGGTCAGCTTCGTTTCGGGCGTAGCGTCCACGCCGCGCGGTAGCCACAAGCGACGGCCGCCAGAAATGCCCTCGCGGGTGGCTGCCCAGGTTTCGTGCGGGCTCGAAGCACGCGGCCCGAGTCATTGCCGACGGCCGCACGATGGCGCTCGCCGGACGCGCGGATACGGCGGGCTGGCGCCCCCAGCCGAGCAAGCGCCCTCGACCCTCGATCAGATCAACTTGAAGTGGCTCTAGACCACGGCCCCGCGCTTCGCCGGCGACGCGCGTGCGTCGCCAGCGAAGCCCCGCCGCTGTCACGCGAGCCCCTTGCCGCTCGCGCCCCCTAAGCCGTCACAGCAGCGGCGGACTGGCGAGCTGGGCCAGCTGCAGCGCCTGCTGCGGGAACCAGAGTCCGGCGGCCGGATCGTCCAGGCCCCACAGCGGATCGAACACCGCCTGGGCCGCAGCGGTCGTCGGCCAGCCGGGCTGCGTGTAGACGGTGTAATCCCAGGCGCGGGCGCCCCCCTGCGCGTCGCAGGTGCCGTCGGACTCACCCGGCACCTTGATCCAGAGCAGCGCATCGACCAGCGCCGTGTCGGCGGGGTTGGTCTCGACCGGCCCGACGGCCGGGTTGCAGGCGCTGGTGGTGGCGCTGGCCAGCCGCGCGTCGAGCGCCGGGTCGCTCACGTTGGCGGTCGGGCGCAGGCCCGCGCCGGCCCCCGGCGGGTTGCACCAGTTGCCACTGGCCAGCGTGCCGATCGTCGCCGGCGACTGATCGTAGGGCGCGGCCGCGTACGCCGACATGTTGTTCGCCCCCGTGCCGTTGCGGCTGCTGTCGATGATGAAGTGCGTGAGCGCGCCGGCGCCGGACGGCGGGTTGGGCGCGTCGTCGACGTTCTGCGTGTACCAGGCGTCGCTCTGCGACCACGTGCAGAAGTCGCTGGGGCTGGCCGGGTAATACTGGCTGGCGCAATAGTCGTAGTGGCCCAGGTTCCAGCCGCCCATCCCCGGGTTGTTCGCGAAGTAGATGCACTTCGAGATCCAGGTGCCGTATTCGATCTCCTGCGGCGTCGGCTGGTAGTTGGAGGCGTTCAGGAAGAAACCCTGCGCCGTCGCGGTGACCGGCAGCGTCGCGCTCACCGTCTGCGCCTGCACCAGCCGCACGGCCATGTCGCCCACCGCGTGCCAGGCGCTGTGCCCGGCGTCCAGGTAGACGCTGGCGTGCGGGAGGCTCTCCAGCGCCGCCAGCGCATAGCCGAGCTGCGCGTAGCGGGCCACGGTCAGCGATCCGTCGCTGTCGTAGCCGCAGTCGCTGGGCAGGTTCGCCAGCGCGTCCGGCTCCAGCGCCACGACGACCTGCGCGTGACCGATGTGCGCGGCGATGGTGTCGATCCAGGCCTGATAGTCGGCCGTCGTCTCGGCGCCGCCCGCCGAGTAGCCGCCGCAGTCGCGGCCCGGGATGTTGTAGAGCACGAGCAGCGGCACCGTCCCCGTCAGCCGCGTCGCGAGCAGCGTCTGGTCGACCTGCTTCGCCACCGCCGCGGTCGTCCCCCCGTTCAGCCACACGCCGCGCGGAGCCAGCTCCATCGCCGCCAGCTGAAGCGCCTCGCGCTCGCGCCCCTGCAGCGCGAGGCTGATCGCCTGCGCCAGCCCCGCCTGGTCGGCGGGCGGCGTGAAGAACCGCGTGCGCGGATCCAGCGACTTCGTGGCGGCGGCCCCTCCGGCCGCCGTCGACAACAGCACCAGCCCGCAGGCCAGCGCCCACCCAGCGCGTCCGCTCTTTCGATCGATCCCAGTCCGCATGATCTCCCTCCCGGTAACGGGTCCCGACACAGCCACGCGCCACATCGCGCGACTGGCGCCCCGTAACACGGGCCGGAAGCGGCTCGCCATCGTCAGATCGTCACGCCTCGGCGGCGGCCAGCCCCAGGCCAGATCAGGCCGGTGCTTCTTTCACCCCGCTACCGCGCGAAGCGGTGGCGGGCCTGGCCGGCCAGGCGGCCGACCAGCTCGGCGCGCGACGAGACGCCGAAGCGCGAGAAGACGCTGCGGACCTGCGTGGCGACGGTGGCCTTCTTCACGCGGCGGACGGCCGCGATGGCCTCGTTCGAGAAGCCAGCCAGGATCATCTCCGCCACCTCGCGTTCGGCCTCGGTCAAGGCCGCGGCCCGGCCACCGCGGCGCGTGAACCAGAGAGCGGCGTAGTCGCGTCCGTCGGGGCCGCTGAAGTGCCGCACGCACAGGTCGGCGGGGGCGTCGCCGTCCGGCGCCGCGATCCGCGGCGTGCGCCGGTCGCTCACAGGCGCTCCGCCAGGCTGCGCTTGAAGCCACGCACCAGCTCGGCGCGCGTGCGCAGGCCGGTCGCGGCGCGGGCGCGCGCCAGCAGCATCGCCACCGCCGTCACCGTGAGACCCAGGGCGTAGGCGATCTGCTTGTTGCCGTAGCCGAGCGCCGCCAGCGCCACCGCCGCGCGCTGCCGATCGGTCAGGGTCGACGCGACCTCGCGCGCCGGCTCGTTGCGGACCGCCAGCACGAACGCCTTGCCGTCGATGTCGATGTAGTCGACCAGCGACCAGCGGCCGTCGTGCAGCCCCTGCCAGACCTCCAGCGCCGAATCGGGCCCGATGCGGCCGCCGCGGGCGTGGCGGCGTAGCGCGAACCCGCGCGCGATCGCGGGGAGGTCGGCGCCGGCCTGCTGGTGCTGGAGCTTGCCGGAGGTGGAGAGCACCGCCGCGGCGGTGTCCGGCGTCGAGCGGCCCGCCCGACGCAACCGCAGCGCGGTCCCGATGTGAATGGCCACGCGTTCGCCCAGGCGGCGCTCGCGCTCGCTCAGGGTCGTGATCGCCGGCAGCGCGACGCCGAGCACGACCAGGTTCCGGGTCGCGTCGTGGCAGAGCAAGCCCAGCGCGTCGCGGGCGATCCGGGGGTCCCAGCCCGCGTTCTCCAGCCAGAGCGGGTGCTCGGACAGCGCGGCGCCCAGCCCCAGCGCCTGGCTGGCGGTTCCGGCCGGCGTGGCGAAGAATATTCGCTCCTGCACCTCGGCCGGCATGTCCCGGTACCGGTCGAGCACCGGTTCCATCGGACCGAGCAGCGCCCGCCCCGTGCCGTACGCGTTGCCGGTCCGCTCGATCGCCCGCCGCCCCTGGGCGTCGACCTGGGTGGCGATGACGAACCCGCCCACGCCCAGCGCGCTTGACCCGAACACCCGCGACGCGGTGTCGACCAGACCGCGCATCCACTCCTCATCGGTCCCGTCGAGGCGATACCCGGCTTCGACCAGATCGAGCGGTCGGACCCACTTCATCGCGTGCCCCGCATGCTCACCTCATTACGGTCGAGCTGCGAGATCTTTCGTTGCGTTACAAAATGATGACAGGCTCAGGCGCTGGCGATGGGCGCGAAGTCGCTCTCGGCGTCCAGCGCGAAGCGGATCGCCGGCTCGATCGTTTGGGGCGGCAGGCCGCGCCAGAAGACGTGCCACTTGGGGAAGCGCGCCAGCCCGTCGCACTGCTTGACGTACCACCCGGTGATCGGGTTCTCGGGACGCGACCTCCAGAAAAAGGCCGGGTAGTCGCGCGTCACCAGCGACCAGATCTCGCCGCCCAATCCTTCGCCCTGGGCCTGGCGCTCGACCGCGAACTTCGACAGATAGGGCGCGACCGTGGTCTGCTCCATCAGGGCCGCGCCGCGGTAGCCCTCCTCGACGAAGGCGCGGGTGATCGGGCGCGCGAAGAACTCGTCGCGGATGGCGCGGCCGAACGCCGACTCGAACAGCCCGCGCAGCCGCGGCGAATCGACCCCGGTCCACCCGTCGCGGGTCTCGATCCGCGACCCGCGCCGCACCAGCGTCCCGGCGCCGTTGATGGTGAACAGCTCGCGCAGGAACTGCAGTGGGTTGACGACGGTGACGCCGGTCAGCGAGAGCGGCACCTGGTCGAGCAGGCGCTTGATCTGGCGGAGCAGCATGGCCTGCCCGCGCGACAGCGCGCCGGGCGCCAGCAGCCGATCCATGTCGGTCGCCAGATTCACCACCGACGGCGCCGGGCCGGGGCCGGTCACCAGGCCGGCGCGCCGGCTCAGGAACACCACCTTGCGCGTCTCCAGCGTGGTCGCCAGCGATCCGAGCAGGCGGAAGCGCCCGTCGACCGACAGCCCGCCGGCTGCCTCGATCGACACCAGCGGGATGGCGCCCCGACCGATCGAGGCGCGCACGGCGTCGACGGTGGCCGTCCCCATGTGCACGTCGGCGCGGACCACGTCACAAGCGACCGCGTCCTCCAGCAGCCAGTCGGAGACCCGCGCCGCCTGCGCGTCGGCGTCCTTCGGCTCGAGCACGCCCAGGAAAACCACCGGCAGCAGCCCCAGCCCGGCCAGGATGCGCAGATCGAAGTGGACGGGATCGAGCGCGCTCTTCACGATCTGCGCGTTGGGCGCCAGGATCGCGAAGCTCTCCTTGCGCTGCGAGCGGAACAGCTTCAGGTAGAGATCGATGTCGGCCTTGGCGCCGACGCTCTCCAGAAAGCGCTGGACGATCTCGGTTTCCATCAGGAGGCGGCCAGGACGGCGGCGAACACCGACTGGGCGATCTCCAGATCGGCGATGGTGACGAACTCGTCCGCGGCGTGGGCCTGCGCGATGTCGCCGGGCCCGAACACCACCGCGTCGACGCCGCTCTCGGAGAAGCAGGCCGCCTCGGTCCAGAACCCGAGATCGACCGGCGCGGCCAGCCGATCGCCGAACAGCGGCGCCCAGGACGCCAGGTTGCGCGTGGCGAACGACGGGCGGTTCGCCGCCACGGTCCAAGTGACGGCGTGCGGCGCCGTCGCCGCCCGCACCTGCCGCTCGGCCTCGGCGAACAGGTCCTCGGCCTGCACGCCCGGCGCCGGGCGGATCGAGAACGACAGCGTCCCGGTCGTGGGCACGACGTTGAACGCGATGCCGCCGTCCAGCGACGCGATGTTCAGGTTGATGCCTGGGAACCCGGCCGGCCCGGTCCCACGGTGGGCGATCCCCAGCTCATCCAGCGCCACCGCCGCGTGCGCCAGCACCGCGATCGGGTTGACCAGCCCGTCGACCAGCGACGAGTGCCCGCCCGGCCCTTCGGCCGACACGATCGCCGCCGCGATGCCGCGGTGACGGATCCCGATCCGGCAGCCGGTCGGTTCGCAGACGATGGCCTGCTCCAGCCCCCGCGCCGCCGGGCTGTCGAGAAAGGCGCGGATGCAGGTGCCGCCGTGCTCCTCGTCGCCCGAGAACAGGATCCCGACCGGCCGCCGCACCGGCCCGGTGGCCAGCGCCTCCAGCACGGCCGCGATCGCCCCCTTGGTGTCGGCGGTGCCCAGCCCGTACAGGCGGTCGCCGCGGCGGACCAGCAGGTGCGGCGGCGAGGTGTAGCCGGTGTTGGCCGGCACGGTGTCGATGTGGACGTTGATGATCAGCCGCGGCGCCTCGCCGCCAAAGCGGGCGTACACGTAGCCGTGGTCCCCGACGGGCACCTCCTCGACGCTGGCGGCGCCCAGCGCGCGCAGCTCGCCGCCCAGGCGCTGGACCAGGGGCCACTCCTCACCCTCCGGGTTCTGGGTATCGAACGAAACCAGCTCGGCCAGCCGATCCACGAGCGCCATAGCGACCGGTTATACAATGTCGGCGCCCGTGTTGACCCTCGCCCTCGCCGCGCTGACCCTCGCCCAGGCGGCCGCGCTCGGGCCGGCCGGCGGCGCGCTGCCGCCGCGACCGCACCTGACCGCGGTGCGGACCGCGACCCCCCCCAAGATCGACGGCCGGCTGAACGACCCGGCCTGGCGGGCGGCCGTCCCCTCGGACGACTTCACCCAGCACTATCCCGACGAGGGGGCCCAGCCGACCGAGCGGACCGAGCTGCGGGTCCTGTACGACGACCGCAACCTGTACGTCGCCATCGACTGCTGGCAGGTCCACTCGCCGATCGTGCGGCGGCTGCAGCGGCGCGACGGGTTTCTGCCCGCCGACGGCGTCTGGATGGACATCGACAGCCGCAGCGACGGCGTCAGCGCCTACCACTTCCAGATCAATGCCTCGGGCGTCCTGCTGGACGGCATCCACTACAACGACACCAACTTCTCGGCCGACTACGACGCCATCTGGGAGGCCAAGGTCGCCGACACCGACCACGGATACAGCGCCGAGTTCCGGATCCCGCTCTCCAGCCTGCGCTTCACGGCGCTGCCCATCCAGTCGTGGGGCTTTCAAGTGCGGCGCGCCATCGACGCCCGCCAGGAGATCGACGACTGGGCCTACTACCCGCGCCATTCGGCCGGCTTCGTCTCTTACTTCGGGCACCTCGACAACCTGGTCGACCTGCCGCCGCCGCGCCGGTTCGAGCTGCGGCCGTTCGTGCTCGGCAAGCTGGAGCACGTCGCCACCGGCGCCGACGCCAACGCCACCCGGCACGGCTTCTTCGCCGACGCCGCCGCCGGCGTCGACGCCAAGGCCCACCTGACCAACGAGCTGACGCTGGACCTGACCGTGCTCCCCGACTTCGGTCAGGTCGAGGCCGACACCGTCATCTTGAACCTGTCGACCTTCGAGACGTTCTTCCCGGAGAAGCGGCCGTTCTTCCTGGAGGGGCTGGACGTCTTCGCGACGATTCGCCCCGTGCTCTACACCCGCCGCATCGGCCACCAGCCGGCGCTCCCCACGTTGAACGCGGGCGAGTCGCTGATCGCGGAGCCGGATCCGTCGGCGATCTACAGCGCCGCCAAGGTCTCCGGGACGATCGGCGGCCGCACGACCGTCGGGGTCATGTCGGCGATCACCGGCGCGAACGACGTGGCCGTCCAGACGCCGACCGGTCAGGTGCAGCGGCTGGTCGATCCGCTGACGGCCTTCAACGTCGTGCGCGTCAAGCGCCTGGTGGCAGCCAACGCCGACGTCGGGCTGCTGGCCACCGCGACCAACCGCTTCGAGCCCAGCGTGCCGATCGACGGCCGCTGCCCGGCGACGCAGACCGCGCCGGCCCCCGACGGCCGCTGCACCAACGACGCCTACGTGCTCAGCCTGGACGGCCGCTGGCGGTCGCGCTCGGGCGACTACGCGGCGGCCTGGCAGGGGATCGGCAGTGTGCTCTCCGGCGGCCCGGCGCGCAGCGAGCCGGACGGCATCCCGATCCAGCCCGGCCACGTCGACGGCGGCCTGTCGCTCTACCTGGGCAAGGAGGGGGGGACGCACTGGCTGTGGAGCGCCTGGCAGCACCTGACCGGCCGCCAGATGGAGTTCAACGACCTCGGCTACCTGGAGCGCAAGGACGACTACCAGGGCTACTTCAACGTCGGCTACCGGACGCTGCGCCCCTGGTGGCTGACGCGCGAGACGACCACGGGCTTTCAGTACAACGTGCGCGAAACCTTGGACGGCGTCCGCCTGTGGCAGGGGATCGCGCTGACCACCGCCTGGACGCTGCGCAACTTCTGGTCGTTCTACCTGGAGCTGAACCTGCGCGACCGCTACTCGGACGATCGCGAGATGGGCGACGGCTCGGCGCTGCAGTACCCGGCCAGCAGCGGCGCGGTGGCGACGCTGTCGACCGACCCGCGCCGCCGCGTCACGTTCGCCTGGTCGGGGGCGGCGGAGAAGCGCGAGAGCGGGTACGGCGCCTACATCCAGACCAACGCCACGTTCACGTTGCGGCTGTTGCCGCAGATGGAGATCGCGCTCCTGCCGACGCTGGTCTCCGACACCGGGCTCCGCCGTTACATCGGGACCGACCTGTCGCTGCTGGAGATCGGCGACCACGCCGACTATCGGTTCGGGACGCAGAACGCCACCAGCGTGGGGGTCACGATGCGCGCCGGTTACACGTTCACCCCCGAGCTGTCGCTGCAGTTCTACACGCAGCTGTTTCTCGCCTCGATCCACTACTCGTCGTTCTTCGTCTACCCGCGGGCGGCGTTCCGCGAGCAGGTGCCGTTCGGCGCGCTGACGCCGGCCGCCGCGCCCAGCACGAACCCCGACAGCGAGCAGGCGACGCTGAACGTCAACCTGGTGTTCCGCTGGGAGTACCGGTTGGGCTCGACGCTGTTCCTCGTCTACACGCGCGCCCAGACGCCCGCGCTGACCGTGGCCCCGGGCGACGCCGCCACGTTCCAGGTGGCGCCGCTCTGGCGGGGCCGCGCGTCGGACGACATCCTCATGGTCAAGCTGGCCTACTGGCTCGGCTGAACGATCGTCAGCGCAAGCGGGAATATTTCGCGCTGGACAGATCTGGCGCCGCCGCCACAGCGCGATCGCCCCACGATGACGGCGCTGGTCGGACCAAGCGCCCGGCGCGCGCGGGGTTGCGACGAAGCGCGCGCTGGCATCGCGGGTGCAATCCCTGTTTGCGTCGGCGAAATCGAAGCCGACTCAACCTGACCCAACCCCGGAGGCTCCCATGATTCGCAATACTCTGTTCGGCCTGTCGCTCCTCGCCCTCACCACCGGCTCGGCGTTCGCCGCGACCAAGCAGACGGCCGCCGTCAAGCACCCGGCCGCCAAGACGCCGGTCGTCGCGCAGGCGAAGACCGACGCGCCCGCCGCCGACGGCGCCAGCACCGACAAGGCCGCCAAGAAGACGACCAAGAAGAGCACCAAGAAGTCGGCGGCGAAGACGGAAGGAAAGACGGACGGCGCCAAGGAGATGAAGGCGACGCCTCCGGCGTCGAACTAACCGCCCTCGGTCCCCAAGACGTCCGGCCTGGCGCTTCGTGCCCGCCACAAGCGCCAGGCCTTGAACGACACGACCACCAGGGCCAGGCCCCAGGCAATCCCGATCAGGGTCGGCCACAGCAGGAACGTGAAGTGCCGCGGCGAGAGCGGCGTCAGCGCCGTCGGCAGGCGGTTGGCACGGTAGAGCGCGACGCAGTCGTTCAGGACCGCCACGGTCGCGTGGACCAGGAAGCCGGCGTAGATGCTGCGCGTGTACATGGCCAGCGAGCCAAGCACCACGCCCGCCACCATCGCGCCGCACGCCTCCAGGTACGGCTTGCCGAAGTGGATCATGCAGTAGGGCACGATCATCGACCAGATGGCGCCGGCGCCGAAACCGCGCAGCGCGCGCAGCCAGAACCCGCGGAAGAAGATCTCCAGCGTGAAGAACTGCGCCAGATAGAGCGTCTCCCACACCGCGAAGTCGAGCCACGAACGACCGGCCGCCTTGTACATCGGGTAGTACTCGACGAAGTCGCGCTGGCGGCTGACGGTCAAGATCACGGGCACCATCACCACCACGCACAGCGCATAGATCCAGGCGTGGTCGCGCAGGCCGCGCACGCGCAGCCCGAAGTCGGCCAGGTGGTCGCGCGGGAAGAACAGCCGCCAGAGCACCAGCGGCACCAGATAACCGCCGATGCGGGTCAGCGCCCACCACAGGCGCAGGTACATCTCGCCGTAGACGGCCGGGTTCAGCAGACCGCCCGGATGCGCGAAGACGTAGCGATCGATGGCCGGGTGGATGGTCGTCTCGAAGAAGTCGCCGCGACCGAAGTACTCCTGCATGACCAGGATCAAAGCGGTCATGGTCAGGGCCACCAGCGGCCGGTAGTCGATGGCGCCGGCCGCCGCCAGATCGCGCCGCCAGGCCAGCGCCTCGTCATCCAGGGTCTTCCAGGTGCCGCGGAACACCCGCCAGACCACGGGCGCGATGATCAGCAGCAGCGGAATGGGCGTGGCCCACTTCACCGCGGGCAGATCGAGCCAATGCATGGTTCCCGGCGGCCCAAACAATAATATATTCCGCGGGTGAGCGCTGAAGACGACGGTGAGGGTCCGGCTCCGGGCGAGAAGACCTCCAAGCTCGGGAAGTTCATCCAGACCTATCACGGCTTCCTGTCGAGCTTCGTGATCGGCGTGGCTGGGCTGGTGGCGACCTCGATCTGGCAGTACCGGCAGTCGCAGATCGCGGCGCAGCAGGCCAAGTCGGAGCAGACGATCGCCGAGACCAAGGCCGAGAACGACTGGCGGATCGCGCGCGCCGAGATCCTGTCCAAGAACCTGAACGTGCTGTCGGCCCAGGGGCCGGGCAGCGCCGACCAGCGGTTCGGCGTCCTGCTGTCGCTGACCCGCGGCGCGATCATCGATCCGGAGCTGGCCGTCTCGTACGCCATGGAGCTGGGGAAGGACAACCCGACCTACATGCGCACGGTGCTGGAGGCGACCGGCCAGAAGAACTACGAGCAGCTGGCGCAGGGGTTCAAGCTGACCTGCCTGGAGCGGTTCGGTGTGCAGAAGGCCGCCGACGTCTGCAAGGACGACGCGCTGGCCGAGCGGTCCGACGCCATCGCGCAGGTGATCTCCGACGAGATGGACGCCACGGCCGTGGTGCACGGTCCCGCCGCGGCCGGCCCGCTGTCGCTGCTGCACGAGGAGCGGGAGGTGCAGTCCTCGCCGGCGCGGCTGGAGTGGCTGTTCGATCCGTACTTGGAGGACCTCTACGAGCGACGCGTCTGGCAGGACATCCAGCGCTTCCAGGACTTCTCGACCGGCGCGAAGCTGGTCTCCGCGCTGGCGCTGTCGACGGCGCGCACGGGCGAGATGGTCAGCACCGCCGAGGCGGCGCAGATCGACAAGTTCCACGCCGACCAGCGCAAGTGGCTGGCCGGCTACCTGATGGGCGGCAGCTGCGGCGGCGACTGCCGCGGCAAGCTGGTCAACGCCATGCTGAGCGGCTACGTCCAGGCGCAGGGCGACTACGACGAAACGTTCAAGCGCCTCTTGACCCTGCCGCGCGCCGAGTCGGCCTCGGCGTTCGCGCACCTGCACACGCGGTTCCTCTGGTGCCAGATTGACGCCGAAGCGCAGGCGGAGTTCCGCGATCGCGTGCTGGTGCCCGCGTTCAATTCGGCGCTGGCCGGCGCCGCGTCGCAGCCGAAGAACCAGGCCGCGTCCGTGGAGGACCTGGTCGATCTGCTGGCGCTGGTGCCCGAGCCGGCCACCACCGACGCGGCCGCCACCGACGCCTGGAAGAAGCTGATGACCGCCGTCGAGCACGCCCCCGACCGCCTGCAACGGACGTACACCACGCGCCGCGCGGCCACGCTGCGCGAGCGCGCCAACCCGCCGCCGATGATCAGGAAGGTGAACTTCTGCGGCCTGCCCGATCAGCCCGCCGCCCAGCCCGGCAGCGGGGCCAAGCCGTGACCTCGGCGCCCGCAGGGGTGCCGGCCGGCTCCGGCTCGGGGCGCACGCTGCTGGACATGAACGGCTACCAGTGGACGGTGCTGTTCGCGGCGTGGCTCGGCTGGGGGTTCGACTGCTTCGACGGTCTGCTGTTCAACTACGTGGCGCCCAACTGCGTCCCGACGTTGCTGGGGCTGACGATCGGGTCGCCCGCCGCCAAGGCCGCCACACTGAGGTGGGGCGGCGTCCTGACGTCGATCCTGCTCATCGGCTGGGGGCTGGGCGGGATCCTGTTCGGCCAGATCGCGGATCGCATCGGGCGCGCGCGCACGCTGATGCTGACCATGCTCCTCTACGCGCTGGGGACGGCGGCCTGCGCGGCGGCGCCCAACATCTGGGCGCTGGCGGCGTTCCGGGTCGTCGCCAGCCTGGGGATCGGCGGCGAGTGGGCGGCCGGCGCGTCGATGGTGGCCGAGGTGGTCCCCGAGCACCGGCGCGTGGAGGCCGGCGCCCTGCTCTACACCTCGGCGCCGGCGGGGCTTTTCCTGGCCACGTTCGCCAACTTCCAGATCGCGGGCGTGCTGTTCAAGATGTCGCCCGAGACGTCGTGGCGCTACGTCTTCCTGTGCGGCCTGATCCCCGCCGCGGTGGCGTTCGTCGTCCGCCTGTTCGTGCGTGAGCCGGAGCGCTGGCGCCACGCCGCCGCCGGCGGCACGCGCCCGCGCTTCGCCGATCTGTTCACGCCCGAGAATCGCGCGCTGACGTTGTCGGGGTTCGCGATGGCGGTCGTGGCGCTCATCGGCTGGTGGAGCGTGAACGCCTTCATCCCGATCGTGTCGACGGGGCTGGCGCAGGCGACCGCCAAGGCGCAGGGGCTCGAGCGGCCGGCCACGCTGGCCCTGGTCGAGCACTGGAAGGCGCTGGCCACCAACGTCTTCAACCTGGGCGGCCTGATCGGCACGCTGCTGACCATCCCGGCTGCCAAGGTGATGGGGCGGCGCAAGATGTTCGCGCTCTACTACTTCCTGTCGGGCCTCGCCGTGCTGGCGACGTTCGGCCTGGATCTGGCGCCGCTGCAGCGCCTCTACATGTACTTCTTCGTCGGCATCACCGTGTTCGGCGTGTTCGGCAGCTTCACGTACTACCTGCCCGAGCTGTTCCCCACGCGCCTGCGCGGCGGGGGCGCCGGCTTCTGCTACACCGTCGGCCGCTTCGTCGCGGCCATCGGCCCGTTCCTGGTCGGGACCGTCGCGGCGCGCGGCGCGAACTCGCTGCAGACCGCCATGGGCGCGCTGTTCTGGGTGGGCGTCGTCCCGCTCGTCGGCGCGGTCGTGGCGCTCACGCCCATCGTCGTCGAGACCAAGGGGCGCCAACTGGCGTGAGCCCGCCGGGGATCTAGCCCGGCGGGCCGCCAGCGCAGCGTTAGCCCTTGTTGATCATGTAGGTCAGGAGGTCGACGCAGCGGTGGCTGTAACCCCACTCGTTGTCGTACCAGCTGACCAGCTTGAAGAAGTTCGAGTTCAGCTCCACCGAGCTGCCGGCGTCGTAGATGCTCGAGCGCTCGTCGTGGATGAAGTCCGACGAGACGACCTCGTCCTCGGTGTAGCCGAGGATGTTCTTCAGGTAGCTCTCGCTGGCGTTCTTCATCGCCGCGTTGATCTCCTTGATGGAGGTCGCCTTGGCGGTCTTGAAGGTCAGGTCGACGACCGAGACGGTCGGCGTCGGCACGCGGAACGCCATGCCGCTCAGCTTGCCTTTGACCTCCGGACAGACCAGCGCCACGGCCTTGGCCGCCCCCGTCGACGACGGGATGATGTTGATGGCGGCGCTGCGTCCACCTTTCCAATCCTTGCGCGACGGACCGTCCACCGTCTTCTGGGTCGCGGTGTAGCTGTGGACCGTCGTCATCAGGCCCTCGGTCAGACCGAAGCCGTCCTTCAGCAGGACGTGGACGACGGGCGCCAGGCAGTTGGTCGTGCAGCTCGCGTTCGACACGATGTTGTGCTTGCCGGCGTCGTACTTCTCGTGGTTCACGCCCATGACCACGGTGATGTCCTCACCCTTGGCCGGCGCCGAGATGATCACCTTCTTGGCGCCCGCGGCCAGGTGCCCCTTGGCCTTCTCCGCCTCGGTGAAGAGACCGGTCGACTCGATCACGTAGTCGACGCCCAGCTGCTTCCACGGCAGCTCGGCGGGCGACTTGGCGCTGACCACCTGGATGTCCTTGCCGTCGACCGTGAGCACGTCGTCGGCCTCCTTGTCGGACCCCGACTTCTTCGAGCCGACCTTGCCGGCGAACTTCCGCTGAACCGAGTCGTAGGTCAGCAGGTAGGCGAGGTTGTCGGCCGGGACGACGTCGCCCACCGCCACGACCTCGACCTCCTTGCCGAACAGCCCCTGCTCGTGCAACGCGCGGAACACGAGGCGGCCGATGCGGCCGAAACCATTGATGGCGATACGAGTGCTCATTGTTGCGATCTCCGTTCTTTCTCGTTTGGAACCGTGATTTTGACCGACTTTATATGACCCGCGCCGGCCGGCCAAGCCAGTCCGCGCATGCTTCGTCCGCGCGCCTGTCACCGACGCAAAAGGACGAGCGTGGCCCCGGCCCCACCGGCACGCGGCGGGGCCGGGGCAAAGGCCATGACGCCCGCCTTGGCCGCCGCCGCGCTTGCCAGCCAGGCCTGCAGCGCCGGCCGCAGCACCGCGGCGCCGTCCTCCGAGTTCTGGCCGCGCCCGTGGATGACCAGCACCACGCGGCGACCGCTCTGGCGCGACGCCGACACGAACCGTTCGGTCGCCTGCAGCGCCGCCTGGCGCTTCTGCCCGTGAAGGTCCAGCCGCGCCTCGGGGTGGTGCTCGCCGTTGCGCAGCGCCCGCAGGAGGCGCGCGCTGACATCGCGCGCCCGCCCGGACATCCCCTCGCCCACGGCCTCGGTCTCGAACGGCGCTGCCTCGGTCACGGGCGCCGCCCGACGGGGGCGTGCCGGATGCGAAACGGCCGGCGCGCCGGTCACGCGCTTCGGCCCGTCCCCGATCGGACGGGCACCGCGCATCGCTTCCTCGAACGCACGCGCCTCATCGTCGTCGACGGGACGAGAGGGCTTGCGCATCGCCGCTAAAGCTTGCGGAAGGTGTCGATGACCTGGTGAATGACCTTGCCGTTCGGATCGTGGCGCGCCCGATCGACGAGCCCGATCATGGTCAGCTTCGAGTGATAGGCGACGCCGGTGTGGCCGCCTTCACGCCCCCACTGATCCATCAGCCCGGCCTGCCCCTTGGCCAGCGCGTCCTGATCCTTGTACTCG
This sequence comes from uncultured Myxococcales bacterium, assembly GCA_964618005.1. Classification (GTDB taxonomy): domain Bacteria; phylum Myxococcota_A; class Polyangia; order Fen-1088; family Fen-1088; genus JADGRB01. Next base: position 169 of record CAZTZM010000269.1, on the reverse strand, counting down.
CACACCAGCGTGTCGATGCTCTGCACGCGCCCCTCTTCACAGTAGGAGGCGCCGTACGGAACCGGCTGCAGCGCCGCGAACCCTTCCGGCGCCAGGCCGGCGTTGCGCCAGGCGCCCTCCACCGCGTCGGTGTGCGGCGTGCCGTCGACGTGCGCGGCGGCGGCCGGCG
>CAZTZM010000268.1:0-15119 GCA_964618005.1 uncultured Myxococcales bacterium | reverse complement strand
GGCGGGCGATGGCGCCGGCGCGACAGGCGGCGGCGGCGCAGCGGCCACGGGCGGCGGCGCCGGCGGCGCGGCGGCCGCAGCTCCCGGGTCGAGCGGCGGGACACCCGAAGGCTTGCCGGCATCGTCGCGCTTGCTGCAAGCGCCCGACGACGCGAGCAATCCGGCCAGGGCCGCCAGCAGCACACTCTCTCGGGGGGACATCGACATCCGCCGAAGCTAGCATGGCACGCGTAGACGAAGCCGGGCTCTGCCCAGCGGAGCCCGTCGCGGGAGTGTGAGGGAACCGCTGAGAGTTCCCGCGTTTGTTGATCGGTTAACATCTCATTTCGACATGCCCGCCCCCATCACCGCCGAGCTGGTCGCGCGCGAGACGATCGCGGCCGGCATCGCCGAGCTCGCCTTCGCCTTGCGCGAACCGGCGCGCCTCGACTTCAAGGCCGGCCAGTTCGTCTCGCTCTCGATCACGCCGCCCGAGCCCGGCGCCGAGGCGGTCCCCCGGCGCAGCTACTCCATCGCCTCCCAGAGCGACGCCGGCGAACGGCTCCGCTTCATCATCCGGGTCATCCCGGAGGGGAAGGCCTCCGAGTTCCTGATGACGCTGCCGCTCGGTGCGGTGGTGAACATGACCGGCCCGCACGGCTTCTTCGTGCTGGACGCCAGCCACCCCGGCGACATCCTGTTTGGCGCCACGGGTACGGGCATCTCGGCCGTCATGCCGATGCTGGGCGAGCTGGCGCGCCGGCGCGCGGCCGGCGGCGAGACCGGCCGTTGCCTGGTGCTGTGGGGCGCCCGTCAGGAAGCTGACCTGTTCGCCCGGGCGGAGATCGAGGAGCTGGTCACGCGGGCCGGCGCCGAGCTCCACATCTCCTTGACCGCCCCCGGGTCGACCTGGCGCGGCGAGCGCGGCCGGATCACGCCGCACCTGCTCGAGAGCCTGCCGGGCCTGGTCTCGCCCACCTTCTATCTGGTGGGCAACGGCGCGATGATCACCGAGGTCAAGCGCGAGCTGATCGCGCGCGGCGTAAACCGGAAGACCCAGATCCGCACCGAGGCGTTTTTCGACTGATCTGCCGAGAAGAAACGATTGTCGAGACCCGCCCGCGGGTTGTGATCGACATTGGGACCTCGCGCGTTAGAATGCCCCGGTGCTCGCCCGCTCGGCCACCGCTGCGGTCCTGCTGGGGGCCGCCGCCGGATGTGGCGCGGGCACCGAACCGGTCCCCGTGCTCATGGAGCTGGTCCCCATCGCCGCCTATAACGACGCGCCGGTCGCCGCGACCATCTATGGCGGCTCGTTCCGCCCGGCCTACGCCTTCGACACGGGCTCCGGCAGCGCGACCGTCACGACGGGCGGCTACGCCGCGTCGCTGACCCTCTCGGGCGTCCCCGGCTCGAAGGACCTGCAGGCCGTCAGTTGGGAGAGCACGCACATCCTGGGCGGGCAGATCCCGCCCGGCCTGGCGGCCGGCACGTACGACCTGGTCGTCCGGGACCCCAGCGGTCGCCTGGCGCGGCTGCCGGGCGCGTTTCGCTCGCTGGGCGCTGACGGCCTGGCGCCCGCCGTGGCCATCGTCGGCCCGGTGAGCGGCGGCGTCGTGGCCGCCGGCGCGACCGTACCCGTGGTCGTGACCGCGAATGACGGAGGCGGGCTGGGCGCGCTTCGGAGCCTGACGGTCACCGTCACGGCCGCCGGCGCCAGCGTCTACAGCCCCGGATGCCAGGTGACCGGCGGTGCCACGGGGACGTGCGCCTTCACGTTCCGCGCCCCGGCTCCCGGCGCGGCCGGCGCCACGCTGGTCATCGACGCGACCGCGATAGGTGCGGGCGGTCAGATCGGCGAGACCCAGCTGGCGCTGGCGCTGGCGCCGGCTCCAACCATCACCAGCGTCGATCCGAACAGCGGCTCCACGCTGGGCGGCGGCACGGTGACGGTTTACGGGACCGGCTTCCTGCCCGACGCCACCCAGGTCACGTTCGACGGCAGCGCCGCCAGCCTCCTCGATCAGTCGGCAACCTCGCTGACGGTCGTGACCCCCGCGCAACCGCTTCCCGGTCCGGCGGCGGTGACCGTGTCGCTGGGCGGCGCCAGCGCGACGCTGCCCACCGGGTTCATGTACGTCGCGCCACCCGCCGTCCGCGAGCTCGATCCGGCCTCGGGACCAGCCGCCGGCCTGTTCCCGATCACGGTCGTGGGGAGCGGGTTCCGGACCAAGACGCAGGTCCTCTTCGGCGACGCGCCGCTCATCTGCCCGCGGGTGATCAACGCCAACCGGATCCAGGGGTTCGCGCCGCCGGGGGCGGGCACGGAGCCGGTGACGGCCACCGATCCCGACTACGGCGCGATGCCCGGCGCGCCCGTCCCGTTCAACTACGCGGGCGGAACGCCCGGGGACGGCGGTGTCCCGGCGGCGGTGATCCCGGACGGCGCTTGTCCGGCAGGGGACGCCGGCCTGATCGGAGACGGCGGCCCGTGAAGCTCCTCTCCAAGCTGACGCTGCTGGCGGTCGGTGTCTCCGTCCTGCCGCTCGCCATCGCGGGCTACTCCTCGCTGCACATCGGTCAGAACGCGCTCCGCGGCGCCCTGGAAGAAAACGAGCTGACGGTCGCCAAGCAGGTGGCCGGCTATGCGGCGCGCGACATCGACAACCTGCTCTCGATCCTGCGCGTCGACGCGAAGATCTTCGACCTCACCCGCTCGGGCCAGGATCAGGCGCCCTCGCAGCAGGCGCTGCTGAAGTTCCTCGAGCTCGTCTATCACCAGAGCGACGACTTCTGCGCCGCCGCGATGTTCGACGAGCACGGCACGTTGATCGGGCAGCCGGCCTACCTGGAGAACCCCAACCGCTACCCGGCGTTCAACGGACACGAGCCGATGCGCCCGACCGACGTCGAGGGGGTCGGGCTGATGGCGCCCCTGGGCGCCGCGCTGTCGACCGGCCAGGGGATGGGGCCGATCTTCCTGGGTGGCCCGCTGCACCTGCCGCACGTCGTGCTGGCCGTGGCCTTCGATCCCAAGCTGGGCGGCGGCCGGCGGATCCTGGCCGCCGAGGTCTCGCTGAAACGCCTGGCCAACTACGTCGCGTCGCTGGCCACCCCCGACACCGACGTGGCGCTGACCGACGGGCGCGCCCGCCTGATCGCCGCCGGCTCGCGCCAGGGCGTCGGCGATCTGACCGCCATCCGGCTTCCCGGCGCGCGCGAGGGCGAGACGCCCGGCGGCGCGACGGTCGCCGAGTACATCCGCGACGGACATCGTCTGATCGGGGCCTGGGCGCCGGTCGACCGTTACAGCCTGGGCGCTCTGGTCGACAAGACGGTCGACGCGGCGTTGTTGCCCATCAACCGCATCACCTGGGCGACGTTGCTGTGGATCGGCGTCGCCGCGCTGATCGGCCTCATCGTGGCGCGCATCTTCGCGCGCCGGCTGGCGGACCGCGTCTCCCTGCTGGCGGCCGGCTCGCGCCAGATCGCGGAAGGGAAGCTGGAGGCGCGCATCCAGGAGTCCACGCGCGACGAGCTGGGCGAGCTGGCGGCGGCGTTCAACCAGATGGCCGCGGGCCTGGAGACCGCGCGCACGAAGATCACCCAGCAGACCGACGAGATCATGGCCTGGAACCAGACGCTGGAGCGGCGGGTCGAGGAGAAGACCGCCGAGCTGCGCCAGGCGCAGGACCTGCTCTTTCGCTCGCGGTCGCTGGCGGCGCTGGGCGAGCTCGGGGCCGGGGTGGCGCACGAGATCAACAACCCGCTCACCGGCGCGCTGGGGATCGTTCAGCTCCTGATCAACGACCTGCCCGGGGGCCACCCGGCCCGGCCGCTGCTGCAGGACCTGGAGAACGAGGCGCTGCGGATCCGGAAGATCGTGCAGAACATGCTGCGGCTGGCGCAGCGGCAGAGCGGCCATGACACCTCGCCGGTCGACCTGGCCCGCACGCTGGACGACGCCGTCGAGCTGTGCGGTCCGAGCGATCTCTCCGCGGCGGGGATCGAGATCGTGCGCAGGTACGGCACCACGCCGACCATCCGCGGCAGCGCCACGCAGTTGGAGGAGTCGTTCATCCAGATCATCCAGAACGCGCGCGCCGCGATGAAGAAGGGCGGCACGCTGACGCTGGAGACCAGCGTGATCGAGGACGCGCTGGTCCGCGTGCGCATCGGCGACACCGGGACCGGCATCAGCGCCGACCACCTGCCGCGCATCTTCGATCCGTTCTTCACCACCAAGGGGGACCGCTCGGGCGCGGGCCTGGGGCTGTCGTTCGTCCACCGCACCGTCGAGGACCACGGCGGCGCGGTGAAGGTCGAGAGCAGCGTCGGGGGCGGCACGACCTTCGTGCTGACCGTCCCGGCCGACGCGGGGCGGGCGCACCGGCCGTGACGACCGCGCCCAATCGGCGGCTGGGGACCGCGCTGCTGGCGGCCGCCGGGCTGGCGGCGGTCGGTGCGGCGGCGGTCGTGTCGCGCCGCTACCTGGACCCGCTGCCGCGCCGTCCGATGGCGGCGGCCGCGCCGCGCGTCGAGCCGAGCCCCTCCCCCGCCAGCACGTTCCAGGTCACGCTGGCGACCGGTACCGTGGAGGCCCAGCGCGGCGGACGCTGGGTCCCGATCCAGAACGGCGACACGCTGACCCGCACCGACGTGGTCCGCACCGCGCCCGGCGCGCGCGCGGTGCTGCGGCTGTCGGCGGGGACCGAGATCGAGCTGCGCGAGCGGGTCGAGATCGGCCTCGATCGCCTCCCGAGCGGCGCCGCGCTCGATCTGCGGCACGGCAAGGTCGTGGCCCACGTCAGCGGCGCCGACGGGCTGGAGATCACCTCGCACGATACCCGCACCGCCAACGAGGGGCCGGCCCACTTCGTGGTCCTCTCCGACGACCAGGGGCGGGTCTCGGTCGCGGCCCTGGCCGGCAAGGCCAAGTTCACCGCCGGCGGCAAGTCGCTCATCGTCCCCGAAGGGACCGAGTCGTCCAGCGAGGCGGGCGCCCCGCCCAGCGATCCCGAGCGCATCCCCGAGGAGGTCCTGCTGGAGGTGGTGTGGCCGAACGCCGAGCAGCGGCACACCGTGAGCGAGACCCAGGTCCACGGCCGCGCCGCCCGCGCGTCGGTCGTCACCGTCAACGGATCGCCCGCGCCGGTCGGCCGCGACGGACAGTTCACCGCCACCGTCCCGCTGGAGACCGGCAAGAACAGCATCCAGGTGCGCGCCGAAGAGGTGAGCGGGCGTGCCCGCGAAGCGACGGGAACGGTCGTGCGCCACAACCCCGCGCGCCCCGCGCTGACGCCCGAGGCGGCCGATCTGTGGAAGAAATGAGCGACCTCCGATGAGCCGCACCGGCGATCCGCCAAGCGATCCATCCCTGACCGGCCTCGACCGGCCGGCTGCCTCCGACGGCAACGACGCCGAGGTCCGGCGCCTGCGCGAGCTGCTGGCGGCGGCCGGCCGCCTGGCGGAGTTCGGGCGCTTCGCCGCGCAGCAGATCCATGAGCTGCGGCAGCCGCTGTTCGCCATCAAGGGGCTGGCCCAGCTGCTGCTGGAGAAGGAGCAGGTCGAGCTGGACGAGGTGCTCGACTTCGCCCGCCACATCGTCGAACAGTCCGAACGCCTGACCGCCCTGGTGGCGAACCTGCGCCAGCTCGCCGTGCCGGCGCAGGCGGCGGGCAAGGCGCGGGTCGAGGTCGGCGCCGGCCTGGTGCGCGTGACGTCGCTGCTCGACTTCCGGCTGCGCAAGACGGGCGTGACGCTGCGGACGCAGATCGCGCCCGACGTCCCGGCGGTGGCCGCGCCGCCGCACACGCTGGAGCAGATCCTGATCAACCTGCTCGCCAACGCGCTGGACGCCGTGTCGGCCACCGCCGGCCCGGTCATCCAGGTGCGCGCGCGGGTGATGCCCGAGAACCCGCGCTTCACCGCCATCGAGGTCGCCGACAACGGCCCCGGGATCGCCAAGGCGGTCCGCCCGCGCCTGTTCGAATCGTTCTTCACGACCAAGGGCGAAGAACAGGGCACCGGCCTGGGCCTGGCGGTGAGCCGCGAGATCGCGCGCGGCGCTGGCGGCGACCTGGTGCTCCTCGAGGAGCCGGGCGCCTGGAACGAGCCGGCCACGACCGTGTTCCGCCTGACGCTGCCGGTGTCGCAGGAGCTCTGAGGTGACCGTCCGGATCGCGATCTGCGATCGCCGCGCAGGTTCGAGTCCCCGGCGCGCCGCGGCCGCCGTGGCGGTGGCGCTGCTGTCGTCGTCGCCGCTGTCGCGCGCCGCGCCGCCCGCGCCCCAGGCGCAGACCGCCCCGACGGCGACGCTGACCGTGACGCCGGCGCGCACGTCGCTGGAGCTGGGGATCGACAAGGAGGTCGAGGTGGCGGTTGATCTCGCCGGCCCCGACGCCGAGCGCTTCACCCCGGCGCGCGCGCTGGCGACCGTCGGGACGCTGGAGCCGCTGCGGGCCCGCGCCCCCGGCCACTTCGTGGCGCGCTACGTCCCGCCCGACACACGGTTCCCGCAGGTGGCGCTGCTGGTCGTGGAGCTGGCGAACGGCGCCGAGCGCGTGCACGCCGGCGCGCGCATCCCCCTAGCCTGCGCCACCGCGTTTCCGTTTCACACCAGCGGCGGCGCCTCGGTGACGATGCGGGTCGGCGATCGCCAGTTCGGCCCGGTGGTGGCCGACAAGCAGGGGCACGTCGAGATCCCGATCGAGGTGCCGCCCGGCGTCCGCCACGGCCAGGCGCGCGCGACCGATCGCAACGGAGCCTCGCGCGAGACCGAGGTCGATCTGCAGCTGCCCTCGTTCCCGCGCGTCGCGCTGCTGGCCCCCGACGGCATGGAGGCCGGAAGCCTGGCCGATGTCACGGTGCTGGCCGTCGACGAAACCGGCGCCCCGGCCGCGGCCGACACGCTGACGCTGGCGGCCTCCGCGGGGCTGGCGCATCCGCTGGGCGCGGCGGCGCCGGGCGAGGCGCGTTTCCTGTACGAGGCCCCGGTGCGGCTCGCCGAGACGCCGTCCGTCAAGCTGACGGCGACCGCGGCGGGCGACCACCCCGGCTTCGCCGAGGCGAACGTCGCGCTGCGCCCCGGCGCGCCCCGCAGCCTGGAGATCACCAGCAGCGCCGACCGCCTAGTGGTCGGCGATCCGCGCCCCGTCCAGATCTCGATGACCGCGCGCGACCGTTTCGGCAACGCCACGCCGGCGAAGGATCTGCACGCGCGGGTCGACGGCCACGCCGTTCCCGTCGCCATCGACGCCGCGGGCGTCGGCACGCTGCGGCTCTCGCCGCCGGCGCGCTACACGGGGCAGGACGGGATATCGATCGAAGCGGGCGTCGCCGACATCAGCGCCGGCCGCAAGCTGCACGTGACCGGCGGCGCCCCCGCGCGCGTGACCGTGCAGCTCGGCGCGACCTGGATGGTCGGCGACGGCCACCGCGGCGTCGAGCTGCGCGCGCGGGTCGTCGACCACAACGGCACGCCGACCGCGGTGCCGGGCCTCGCCTGGGAGACGCCCAACGGGCACATCCGCGACGTGCGCGTCCCGCACGACGGCGAGTACCTGGCCGAATACGTCCCCGATCGCACCCGCGATCCGCACACGGAGCTGGTGACGGTCACCGCCGCCGAGGCGCTGCGCGCCAGCGCCCACCTGGTCGTCACGCCGCCGCCGGTACGCCTGATCGTCGGCGCGCGGGCGGGCGTCTACACCAACTTCGGTCACGCCGCCGGACCGGTGGCGTTCGCCGAGGGACTGGCGCCCGTGCGCGTGCCACGCGGCCGGCTGGCGGTCGGCCTGACGGCCGGCTACTTGCGCGGCGACATGTCGACGCCCGGCGTCGAGCGGACCGGGACGGCGCGCCTCGAGACCAACCTGCTGCCGCTGCAAGCGATGGCGCGCGGGGGATTCTCGCTGCCGTACGGCTTCAACCTGGACGGCGAGGTGGCGGCCGGCTGGTCGTGGGCCTGGCTGCGCGTCACCGCCAGCCCGTCGGGCAGCGCCGCCGTGATCGACAGCGCAACGGCCAATGCCCCGGCGCTGGCGGCCGGCGCGGAGGCGAGCTACCCGCTCAAACCGGGCCGCCTGACGCTGGGCGTCCGCTATCTTTGGATCGATCTCGGGCGGACCTCGACCGGCGATCAGATCGAAGGCAACAGCGCCGGGCTGATCGCCGATCTCGGCTACAAAATGACATTTTAGCCATGCTAGAAACCGGGCACTCGATGTTGGGAATCGTGGAGGGCGCGTTCACGTCGCGCGCGGCGGTCGAACCAACCACGCCGGTGGTGGTCAGCGTCCCGCACGCCGGCGTCCGGACGGCGGGGTTCGAAGAGACGCTCACGCCGGAGCTGGACGTGCGCGGCGACGCCGATCTGTTCGTCGACCGGCTGTATCGGATCGGCGAGCCGGCAGGCCCCGAGACCTACGTCGCCGCCCAGCTCTCGCGCTTCGTCTGCGATCTGAACCGCGACCCCGACGACGTCTCGCGCGGCGCCGTCCCGGAGCACAAGACGGCCCCCAACGTCGACGGGCGGGGCTTCATCTGGGCGGTGACGACCACCGGCGCGCCGGCGCTGCTGCGGCCGCTCTCCCTGCGCGAGTGGAGCGGCCGGACCGCCATCCACGCCGCCTATCACGAGGCCATTCGCACCGCCCTGGCCCGCGCGAAGGCGCGCTACGGGTTCGCCGTCCTCGTCGACGGCCACTCGATGCCGTCGCGCGGCCGCTCGGGCCACACCGACACCGGCCGCGTCCGCGCCGACATCGTCCCCGGCGACCGCGAGGGGCACAGCTGCACCCCGGCGCTGCTGGCGCTGGTGCGCCGCCACTTCGAGGCGGCCGGCCTGCGCGTCGCCCCCAACGATCCCTACAAGGGCGGATTCATCACCGCCCACCACGGCCGCCCCGCCGACAACATCCACGCCATCCAGATCGAGATGCGGCGCGACCTCTACATGGACGAGGACAAGTTCGAGATCGTCCAGCCCGGCTTCGACCGCCTCCGCGACCTGCTCGCCTCACTCCTCGCCGACCTGCGCGGCTTCCGCCCGTAAGGCTGTCGATCCGCCCAGCGGCGGTCCGCCCGCGACCGCCAAATCACGTGAGGCGCACGAAAAGCATTCCAAGCAGCATCGCCATGAGCGTCGAGAGGAGCGTCCCGATTAGAACGTATTCTGCCGAGTGGTTCTTGACGATCTCCTGATAGCGAACAATCCCTTTCACGGTGATGACGAACGCTATCGCGTTGAAGGCAGCGTTCGCGGCGAACAGGTAGACCAGGAGCCGCTCTATTGCGCCCACCAATCCGCCGCGAAGATACTGAGCGACGTCTGGTGAAGGACTCGACGACGGTTCTAGCGTCGCGGCCGGGGCGGGCGGACTGATATCGAGCAGTCGCAAAAGAAACCGCAGCAACAGATTGCAGTCGCTGAGACAAAGGAGGAGCCCGGTCAGATGGGCGAGAACGAATCGTACGGACACCTTGGCGACGAGGGGACCTCCACTGGGAACGCTCTGCATCCAAGAAAAGAGGGCGTGCCACAGCTCCCGCGGGCGGGGAAGCCATTCTTGAGGAAAAACGAATGGCACGACGATGCTCGCGGAGAGCAACAATCGGCAGGTGATCCGTGATTCGAAGCGCTCGGTGAGGATCGGCACGAGCACATTCGGCAGCACACAGACCGACAGCGCCAAGACCAGCGCACCATCGATCTGGAAGCAGGTGAACGCGAGCGCCGTCCAGATACCCGCCAGCGCGAGCAGGATGGAGACCGGACGTGGATCATCCTTGTAAAAAGCTGCGGTGCGCAGCGAGACCGACAGCAAGGCAAGCGAGTACAGAGCCGTCAAGCTGACCTTCGTCGTTGCGCCGGAGACGGGACCAACTTTCTTTCTAGCGAGGCTCCAATCGCCTTGGCAGCGTCGATGAGGAGCGCGATCCGACCGTCTGAAAGATTCTTATACGCTGCTGTCAGGCTGATCCCCAGATGACCGGGGATCTCTTTGACATCGGCCCCTCGCAGCAGGGCCAAAAAAAGCTTGAACCGCGTCTCTCGCCAGGACGCCATGCTCGCGTGGATCAATCGAATGGCGGAGTCTTCGACCGACACGTCGATGCCTCGTTCGGCCTTCACGGCGAGTGACGAGGTCCGATCGTTCTTTAGTTCCTCAATGCCTTCTCGTGCGCAGTAGAAGGCGGGGCCATCCATTCCAATAGCAGCCCGCGTGTTCAACTTCGTCGTGATCGAACCCAGGCCCACGCAGAATCGCATTTTGACGGGCCAAAGCGCAGACTGAAAAGCGAGGATATCGACGACGACGTTGGAAGGACGAGCGTAGACGGCCTGAACCTCGTCACCGAGCGTGATCGTGTACGGCGAGAGAGGCTCAGCAGCACGGTGCGCCAGTTGGTTGGCGAGAGCCGCACCACGCGTTAGCTCCTCTTGAAGCGCCTTGCGATCGGGGCTGGCGCGCGAGGCGATGACGTCGCCAATGACGACCACGTGCATGGCCCTGAGACCTTACGGCAGCCGGCCCGTTCAGTCAACCAATTAGGTTTAATATTACGATATTCAACCCAAATGGTTTACTCGTTCAGGGCGAACGGGCACCGCCGATCAGTCGCCGTGCGGGGCGGGGTGAGCGTAGAGGTCTTCGATCACGCTGCGGTACTTCTCGATGACGACCTTGCGTTTGACGCTGAGCTTGGGGGTCAGCTCGCCAGCGGCCTCGGTCAGTTCGTTCGGGAGCACGGCGAAGCGCTTGATGCTCTCGAACGAGGCGAGCTTGCTGTTCGCCGCGTCGACGTCTTTCTGCAGGAGCGACTTCACCTCCGGTGAGGTCGCGGCGTCGGCGCCGAAGCGCTTGGTGGCTTCCTCGGACAGGGTCACCAGCGCCACGCAGTAAGGGCGCTTGTCGCCGTAAACCAGGACCTGGGCCAGCAGCGGCGAGCCGGCCTTGAGCGCGCTCTCGATCGGCTGCGGCGCGACCTTCTTGCCATTCGCCGTGACGATCAGGTCCTTCTTGCGATCGGTGATGCGCAGGAAGCCGTCTTCGATCACGCCGATGTCGCCGGTGTGGAACCAGCCGTCCGGCTCCACCGATTCCGCGGTGGCCGCCGGGTTGTTGTAGTACAGGCGAAACACCGGCGCGCCGCGCACCAGGATCTCGCCGTCATCCGCGATCCGGGCCTCGACGACATCGATGATCGGCCCGACCGTCCCGAACCGGTAGCGATCCAGGCGGTTCACGAACACCCCGGAGGTGGTCTCGGTCAGGCCGTATCCCTCGAGGATCAGGAGACCGGCGGCCTGGAAGAACTCCGCGATCTCCGCGGACAGCGGCGCGCCGCCCGAGATCAGGAAACGACAGCGATCCAGCCCCAGGCGCGCGCGGAGCTTGGAGAGCACCAGCTTGTCCGCCACCCAGTGGCCCAGCCCGCCCACCGGTTTTCCCGCCCGCAGGGCCGCCGCATGGGCCATCCCCGAGCGGAGGGCCCACGCCGCCAGCGACTGCTTGAGCGCCGACCCTTGCTTCATCCCGGCGGTGACCCCCGCGTAGAACTTCTCGTAGATGCGTGGCACGCCCGCCATGAAGGTCGGCCGGATGGCCGCCAGGTCGTCGCGAATGCTGGCGGTCCCGCGCGAGAAGGAGGTGACAAAGCCGGTCTGAAACCCCGCCCAGACGACCTGGCGCGCCAGGATGTGCGCCAGCGGCAAGAACAGATAGTGCTCGTCGCCGGCCCGCAGGTGCATGGCCCGCGTGGCGCTGCAGATCGAGGCGGCCAGGTTCTCGTGGGTCAGCACCACGCCCTTGGGCGTTCCGGTCGTGCCCGAGGTGTAGACGATGGTGAACATCGACTCGGGCCTCAGCGCCTCGGCGCGCCGGTCCACCTCGCCGGCGTGGTTTTCCATCCGGCGCCGTCCTTCGGCGCGCAGCGCGGCCAGCGACTGGACGAAGCTGCCCGAGCCCGCCTCTCCTTCTATCTGGACGAGGCCGGCGACGGTGAACAGCCGGTCGCGCATCGGCAACACCTTGTCGCGCTGCGCGGCGTCCTCGACGATGACCAGCCTGGCGCCGGCGTCGCGGATGATGAACTCGCACTGGTCCGCGGTGTTCGAGGCGTAGATGGGCACCGTGACGCCGCCCGCCAGCAGGATCCCGACGTCGCACAGGATCCACGCCAGGCTGGTCTGCGCCAGCAGACAGACGCGGTCGCCCGGGACCAGCCCGGCGGCGATCAGCCCGGCGGCGATCTCCCGCGCCGTCCGGTCGGCCTCGCCGAAAGTCTGTGATTGCCAGGCCCCTTCGGAGAAGAACCGGAAGGCCGGCGCCGAGGGCGTCTTGGCCACCTGCCGCTGCCACATCTCGACGGCGGTCCGGGGATCGTCCTTGCGTAGATCGGCCAGCCTCGCCGCATCTGGTGAAAGCGGCGGTTCAGGCAGCTCTGGATCCGCGGGATTCGACGTGGGGGCGGTCATCGTCTCACCTGACATAGTATAGAATTTCGGACATGGCGGCGAAGCCCCTGCCCCGTTGGCGTCTGGCGACACGGGCCGTCGGCATCGGGGCCCGCGTCGCCAAGCACTGGACCCGGTTCTGGGTGGGGTGGATCCTCTTGTGGCTTCGGCGGGCCGGCCGCGATCGCCGGCGCGCCTGGTTGGGGCGTGTGGTGGTCGACCTGTTCCGCGAGCTGGGGGCGACCTTCATCAAGATCGGGCAGATCATGAGCACGCGCCCGGACTTGATCCCGGAATATGTCTCGGGCGCGCTGGCCGAACTGCAGGACCACGTCGGCCCGTTCCCGTTCGAGGAAGTGGTGCGCACGATCGAGGGCGATCTGGGGCGGCCGCTCGCGTCCGTCTACGCCGAGTTCGCGCCAACCCCGCTGGCCTCGGCGTCGGTGTCGCAGGTGCACAAGGCGCGATTGCCCGACGGCCGGATCGTGGCCGTGAAGGTGCGCCGGCCGGACGTCATCGAGCTCTGCACCTTCGACCTGGCGGTGATGCGCCAGGGGGCGCGGCTCTGGAACCTGATCCCGTCGTTCTCGACGCTGGCGCCGGTCGCCGCGGTCGACGAGTTCGGGCGGGCCATCTTCGCGCAGCTGGACTTCCGGATCGAGGCCCGCAACAACCGCCGGTTCCGGGACAACTTCCGGGACAAGCCGGAGGTCGTCTTCCCGGAGGTCATCGAGTCGCTGTCGACCGAGCGGATCCTGACCATGAGCTTCATCGAGGGGACCAAGGTCCTGTCGACGCCGGCGACCCGGTCGGACCCCAAACGCGTGGCGCGCCTGGGGCTGGCGACGCTGCTGAAGATGATCTTCGAGGACGGGTTCGTCCACGCCGACCTGCATCCGGGGAACATCTTCATCACCCCGGACGACAAGCTGGCGCTCCTGGACCTGGGGCTGGTGGGCGAGCTGGACGAGCCGCACCGCAAGGGGTTCTCGCGCTTCTTCGCCGCCTGGGCGCAGCGCGACGGCGACGCCATGGCGCACATCATGTATTCGCTGTCCGATCGCGGCGGGAAACCACAGGACCCGGAGGCGTTCGAGCGCTACCGGGCAGCCATCATCGAGTTCGTGGGCCGCTACTGGGGCTACCGGCTGGGCGAGGTCCAGGTCGGCAAGGTGCTGCTGGACATGCTGGGAATCCTGCGGCGGCACCGGGTGCGCGTGAACCCCAGCTTCACGATCGTGAACATCGCCATCGCCGTCACCGAGGGGATCGGCAAGCAACTGGACCCCGACCTGGACCTGATGAGCGAGGCCCTGCCCTACTTCCTGGCCCACCCGGTCGAAGGCAACGGCCGAGGTTGACGCCTGGACGAAGCTGGTCTCGCCCGGTGGAACCCGTCGCGGGACGGGTACGGGGAACCCGCTGAGGGTTCCCGTCTTGATTGAGACCTGACGTCCGAGGCAGAGCGGGGGTGCTTGCCGTCGGGCTGCAAGACCGCGTAATATCGGGTCCGTAGCTTGGCCCTATGACACGTTCGTCAGGGTGACGGATGGAGCAGGCCCGCATACCGGACCGGTACAAGCTCATCGAAGAGGTGGGCCAGGGTGGTATGGCGGTCGTGTATCGCGCGCAAGATGAGACTCTCAAACGAGAGGTCGCGATCAAGATCCTCCACCAGCACCTGGCGGACGAGCCCGACTCGAGGGCGCGGCTGGAGCGCGAGGCGCAGGCGGTGGCCAAGCTGCGCCACGAGAACATCCTGGAGATCTTCGACTACTCGGGCTCGGGCTCGGCCAGCTCGTACATCGTCACCGAGTTCATCGACGGCCAGACGCTGAAGCAGTTCCTGAACGGCCGCGCGCTCCGCTTCCCGGAGCTGGCGGCGCTGATCTCCGTCGAGGTCTGCCGCGCGCTCGCCCACGCGCACGGCCTGGGTGTCATCCACCGCGACGTGAAGCCCGAGAACGTGATGATCCGGAAGGACGGGCTCATCAAGCTGATGGACTTCGGGATCGCGCAGGTCCTGGACTTCCAGCGCATGACCGTCACCGGGCAGCTGCTCGGATCGCCGGCGTACATGGCGCCGGAGATCATCGAAGGGAAGCCGCTCGACTTCCGGACCGACGTCTTCTCCGTGGGGATCATGCTCTACCTGCTGGCGACCGGCGAGCTGCCGTTCGCCGGGAAGAACCCGCACGAGGTCCTGCGCCGGATCTCCGAAGGAAAGTTCGCCGACCCGCGCACGGTCGGGCGCGGCGTCGACCAGACGCTGTCGCGGATGATCACGCGCACGCTGGCCCGGCGCCCGGACGACCGCTATCCGGACGTCGGGCCGCTGGCCGACGATCTGGTGGCCTACCTGGCGGAGGGCGGCCTCACGGACGTGCGCGCCGAGCTGCGGGCCTACTTCCGCGACCCGGCGGCCTACGAGGGCGCGCTGCCGAAGCGGCTGGCCGAGGGGCTGACCAAGAGCGCCGCCGAACAGCTGGCGAACGGCCGGCGCGCCAAGGCGCTGGAGCTCTGGAACCGGGTGCTGGCGTTCGATCCGGAGAACGCCGCCGTGACGGAGGCGCTGCGCCGGCTGGAAGGACGGCGCCGGGTCCGGTTCGGGGCCGCGCTGGCGGGCGTCGCGGTGGTGCTGGGCGGTGGCGCCTGGTTGACGGCGCGCCACGCCGGCTCT
>CAZTZM010000267.1:0-17745 GCA_964618005.1 uncultured Myxococcales bacterium | reverse complement strand
AGCGGCCAGGGCCAGACCGGCGGCCATCGCCACCGCGACCGGCAGCCGCCGGGAGCCGGCTGAGATCTCGCCCCGCATCAGGACGATCATGATACCCGACCCCGCGCCGATCGCAGCAGGCTGTCCCGCATCAAATACGTTTCAGTGTGCGGCGCCCCATGTCGGACCCGCACCGACTTCCACGACCAGGGGAACCGCCAGCGCGTACACGGTTTCCATCTCGTTTCGAACCCACTCCTTGAAGGGCGCGACCACCGCCTCCGGGACCTCGAACACCAGCTCGTCGTGCACCGTCAGCAGCAGCGCGGCGCCGGTCACGGGGGCGGTGCCTGATTCGATGGCGCGCTCGATCCGGATCATCGCCAGCTTCAGCAGGTCGGCCGCCGAGCCCTGAATCGGCGTGTTGCGCGCGATCCGCTCGGCGTAGGCACGGTCCTGGGCGCGCGTGGCCCGGATCTCCGGCAGCGGGCGCCGCCGGCCCAGCAGGGTCGAGACCGATGCCGTCGCGCGCGCGTCGGCGATCGCCCGCTCCATGTAGGCCCGCACGCCCGCGTAGCGCGCGAAGTAGCTGTCGATGTAGGCCCGCGCCTGCGCGCGCGGGATCCGCAGCACCTGGCTGAGCCCGAAGTCCCCCTGCCCGAACACCAGGCCGAAGTTGATCGCCTTGGCGATGCGGCGCTGCTCGGCCGTCACGCCTTCGGGCGGGACCCCGAACACCTCGGCCGCGGTCCGCTGGTGGATGTCCTGGCCCGAGCGGAACGCCTCGAGAAAAGCCGGATCCTGAGAGAAATGCGCCAGGATCCGCAGCTCGATCTGCGAGTAGTCCGCCGAGACCAGCACCTGCCCCGGCTCGGGGACGAACGCCTCGCGGATCCGGCGACCGAGCTCGGTGCGGATGGGGATGTTCTGGAGATTTGGGTTGCTCGACGACAGGCGCCCCGTGGCGGCCACGGCCTGGTTGAACGAGGTGTGGAGGCGCCCGGTGGCCGGGTTCACCAGCGCCGGCAGCGCGTCGATGTACGTGCCGCGCAGCTTGGCCAGCGCGCGAAACTCAACGATCTTGGCCGGCACCGGGTGCAGCGCCGCCAGCTCTTCCAGCGTGTCGGCGTCGGTCGAGGGGCCGGTCTTGGTGCGCCGGCCGACCGGCAGCGACAGCTTGCCGAACAGCACGTCGGCCAGCTGCTTGTTGGAGGCGATGTTGAACGGCCCGCCGGCCATGGCATGGATCTCCGCCTCCAGCGTCACCAGCGATTGCCCGACCTCCTGGCCGATCTCGCGCAGCTTGTGGACGTCCAGGCGGATCCCGCGCGCCTCGATCTTGGCCAGCACGTGGGCCAGCGGCAGCTCCATCGTCCGGTACAGCGCGTCCATCCCCGCGCCGGCGAGCTGCGGCGCCTGGCGATCCGCCAGCGCCAGCACGGCGGCGGCCTCGGCGGCGACGCGCGGCCCGGCCTCCTCGACGGCGATGTCGCTGCCGGGGCGCGCCGAGGCGCCCGTTCCCAACCAGCTCCCGCGCGCCGCGGGCGGCGGCAGCTTCTCGGACGCCGCCACCACGTCCAGGTCATAGTGCGTGCGCGCGGCGTCCAGCAGGTAGGCGGCCAGCATCGAGTCAGAGGCGACGCCCGCCAGCGTCAACCCGCGCGGGACCAAGAGCACCTCCAGCGTCTTGGCGTCGTGGACGTGCTTGGCGATCGCCGGTGAGGCGAACACCTCGCGCAGATCCGCCAGCGCCGACTCGGGCAGGCAGGGCGGCGCGCCGAGGTAGCGGTGATGCAGCGGCAGGTAGGCGCGGCGCCCGCTGGGCAGCGCGAACGCCAGCCCCACCAGATCGGCGCGCACCGCCGAGACGCCGTCGTAGAGCGCCGAGACCCCCACCGCCCCCTCGCGCGCGATCTGCGCCGCGAGCTCACCCAGCGCGGCGCGGTCGGCGATCGTGTCGGCGGGCGCGGGCGGCTCGGGGACGGGCGCGGGGGCGACCGGCGCCATCGGGGCCGCGTCGGTCGTCGCGCGGGTCGCGTTCGCCTTGTCGAACGTGGCCAGCTGCTCGGCCAGCCGCGAGAACTCCAGCTCGCGGAAGAGCGAGCCCAGCCGCTTTTGATCGGGCTCGGTGCGATGCAGCTCGGGCAGCGTCTTCGGCAACGGCACGTCCTCGCGCAGCCGCACCAGCTCGCGTGACACCCGGATCGAGTCGCGCGCCTCGACGATCGAGGCGCCCCGCTTCCCTTTGACCGACTCGGCCTGCGCCAGCAGCGCCTCCAGCGAGCCGAACTTCGTGATCAGCTCGGCCGCGGTCTTGGGGCCGATGCCCACCACCCCGGGGACGTTGTCGATGCTGTCGCCCATCAGCGCCAGCACGTCGCCGACCTGCTCGGGCAGGACGCCGAACTTCTCGCGCACCTCTTCGGGCCCGAAGCGGCGGTTCTTCATCGTGTCGAGCACCGACACGTCGCCGCCGCACAGCTGCATGAGGTCCTTGTCCGAGGAGCAGATCACGACCTCCATCCCCGCTCCGCTGGCCACCTTGGCCAAGGTCGCGATGATGTCGTCGGCCTCGAATCCCGCCACCTCCAGCTGGGCCAGCCCGAACGCGTCGATGACCGGGCGGACCATCGCCAGCTGAGCCGCCAGCTCCGGCGGCATCGGCGGCCGGTGCGCCTTGTAGGCCGGGAAGATCTCGTTGCGGAAGTTGTCCCCGGGGGCGTCGTAGACGACGCAGAGGTGCGTGGGGCGCTCCTCACGCTCGATGCGCAGGATCATCTGACAGAGGCCGTAGATCGCCCCCGTCTGCAGCCCTTTGGTCGTGGTGAGGGGCGGCAGCGCGTGGAAGGCCCGGAACAAAAAGTTCAGCGCGTCGACCACGAACAGGGAGGGCTTTGTACGGGCGTGTGTGGTGTCAGGCATAGGGCACGGCCCCTCGCGTTTATGACACAATGGTCCTCCATTGCCGAGGGCTGGCGCACGCTTGATCCGTCTCGTCCGGCTCGTCGTGACGGGGCTCGGCGTGACGATCGCGCTGGCGGTGCTGGCGGCCTCGGTCGTGCTGCAGGGGCCGCGGCTGGGACACCTGATCGAAGGCGCGCTGCCGGCCAGCGCCGGCAAGATGAAGATCGGCGGCGTGACCTGGCACCTGCGCGCGCTGGTCGACCTGGTCACCGACGAGCCGAGCCCGATCGCGGTCGACGATCTTCAGATCATCGACCCCGAGGGGACGGTCGTGCTCGACGTCCCGCACCTGGACGCCAAGGTCAAGCTGCGCAGCCTGATCGGCGGCAGGTTCTCGATCCACGCGCTGCGCGTCCCCAAGGGGAACTGGCGGTTCGCGCAGCTCAAACACGGCGACGCGATCGGGTTCCTGGCCGGGCTGGGGCCGAAGACGCCGCCGCCTCCCCTGCCGCCGGGGACGCCGCCCGGCCCCGGCTCGACGTTCGAGATCGCCGACGCCGAGCTGGGTGACCTGACCGCGCTGTTCGACTTCCCCGGCGTCTGGGGGCTCGAGCTGCGGCACATGCACGGGCACGCGGCGCTGATCCAGTCGACCGTCGATCCGAAGCACCCGGTGTTCGGGTTCGACGCCGGCTCGGTCGTGGCGGAGGGCGGCGGCTGGCTGCGCGTGATGGACAACGTGCTGCCGTTCGAGCGCGTGGTCATCAACCGCATCGCCACCGCGCAGGATCACCCGGACGACATCCAGCTCGAGCTCGGCGAGGCGGACACCGGGCGCAGCCGTCTCGGCGGCCACGGGTCGTTCACGGGCATCTACGGCCTCGCCGGCCCGGACGACAAGCCCGGCATCGACCTGCACCTGAAGTTCGAGAAGGCGGGCGACGCGCTGACGGCGGTGGCCGCCGGCAAGGGATTGCCGGCGCTCGCGGTCGGCGGCGACGGCGCGGGGATCACCGTCGACCTCACGCAGCCGTTCGAGCGCATCAAGGTGGCGGCCGCGATCCGCGGTCTGGACGTCCGCTACGGCGATTATCGGGCGCAGGACCTGGGGCTCGACCTGGGGTTCGACGGTGGCGCCGGCCGCGTCGACGTGACGCATTTCGCGCTCGGCGCGCCCGGTGGCGGCCACCTGAAGCTGGACGCGCACCTCGACATCAACCGCCTGGTCCTCGAGGCGGCCCTCGGCTTCGACGGCTTCCACACGGAGAGCTACCTGCCGCGCGCGCTGCGGCCGCTCGGCGCCGGTCAGATCGACGGCAAGCTGGAGGCGAAGGCCGATCTCGCCAAGCACGCGGCGCGGCTGGCCGGCATGGACCTGCGGTTCGCGCGCGCGCAGGCGGGCGGCCTCCCGCGGACGGTGCGCATCCGCGGCGCCGCCGACCTCTCATCCGACCGCGTGAAGACCAGCGGCGTCACGGTTTCGGTGGCCGGCGCCGACGCCACTGCCCGCGGATCCGTCGACCTCGATCGGCAGCTGGTCGACCTGGCGCTCGGCGTGGCGGCCACGGATCTGGCACGGCTGCTCGGCGACCTCGGGTTGCCGCCGCTGGCGAAGGACGCCCGCGTCGACGCGCAGGTGAACGGGCGCCTCGACGATCCCAGCGCCACGGGGAACGCCGTGGTGCACGGTCTGGGCGCCGGCGACCACGTTGTCCGCGAGCTGGCCGCGCGGTTCACGCTCGACCACGGGCTGGCGCGGCTGGAGCACCTCTCCGGGCCGGCGTTCGGCGGCCGGATCGAGGCCCGCGGAACATTGCGGTTGTGGGACAAGAGCGCGCGCAAGCCGCTCGCCACGCCGGTGGTCGAGGCGCGCCTCGACGCCCGCGACCTCGACCTGGCGGCGCTGGCGCCGGGCAGCGGCGTCACCGGCCGCGTCAGCGTGGGCGCCGAGGCCAAAGGGCCGCTGGACGCGCTCGAGGCGCAGGTCGAGATCCCCGCCGGCACCACCGTCTCGGCGGTCGGCGACAGCTTCTCCGTCGGACCCGTCGCCCTGGCGTTGGACGGCGGCACGCTGGCGGTTCGCGGCCTGCACGTCGGCCACCGCGGCGGCGGGACGCTGGACGTGAAGGGGCGCGTCGGCCTGGCGCACCAGGATCTCGACCTGAACCTGGTGCTGGCCCGCTTTCCGCTGGCCACCCTGCCCGGCGTGGCGGACGCCGGCGTCCCGGTGAGCGGCTTCGTCAGCGCGCACCTGCACGTCGGCGGGCGACCCGACCGGCCGCAGCTGGGCGGCACGATCGACCTGGCGGACGTGGTGGTGCGCGGCGTGCGGCTCGGCAAGGGCGAGCTGGCGCTGGCGCCCACCGCCGTCGGCCGCGGCCACGCGCCAGGCGTCTCCGTCCACGGCCAGCTCTTCGATCGGTTCGACGTCGACGTGGACGCGGCGCTGAGCCCCAAAGGCCCCAGCGTCCACGGGCGCGTCGCCTTCCGCCGGCTGGAGCTGCACACGCTGGCGCCCGAGTTGGCGGCGCTGGGCGACGGCCGCAGCGTCACCAGCGGCCGGGTGGCGATCGATCTCGAGCCCGGCCAGCCGCTGGCGCTGGACGTGCTGCTGCCGGAGCTGTGGCTCTCGATCGCGCGCGCCGTCGACGGCCCCAGCGGCGAGACGACGGTGCAGCGCGTGCGCATCGAAGCGGCGCGCCCCGTCCACGTGCACGTCGAAGGCGATCACGTCGCCCTCGACGAGGCCCACTTCGCGACCGACGGCGGTGACCTGCGCGTCGAAGGGCGGCTGGACGGGCGCGCCATCTCCGGGTCGCTCTCGGGGCACCTCGACCTCGAGCTCCTGCAACCCTTCCTGGCGGCCAGCCCGGTCGAGCGCCTGGGCGGCGACCTGCGCGCCGAGCTGCGGGCCGCCGGCACGCTGGACCAGCCCGACCTCCGCGGCGAGGTGGCGATCGTGAACCCGATCCGCCTGCGGGCCCGCGGCTTCGATCGCGAGATCGCCATCGACTCGGGGCGGTTCGCGCTGAACTCCGGCAGCGGTCTCTCGATCGAGAACCTGGCGCTGACCGTCGACGGCTCGACGATGAGGCTGGGCGGGCGCGCCACGCTGGGCGCCGGGTTCGTCCCGGAGAACCTGGAGGCCGACGTCGAGGGCGACGTGAGCGCGCGCCTGCTGGCCTACGCCGCGCCCGACGCCGTCTCCGACGCGCAGGGGAAGGCGCACGTCCGCGCGCACCTGCGCGGCACGCTGCTGAACCCCGACATCCGCGGCCGGCTGGACCTGGACGCGATCGACTTCCGCCTGCGCGATCTCGGCAGCGAGGTGCGGATCGAGAGCGGCATCGTCGAGATCAGCAACGAGGGGGTGATCCTCCACAACGTCAAGGTGTTGTTCGACGATCAAGGCCAGCTGGTCATCGGCGCCTCGGGCGTGCGGGCCGGGCGGGTGCAGTTCACCAACCTGTTCCCGTTCCAGCCGGGCGACTTCGATCTGCCGCTACACGGCGAGCGCCTCACCTACCGCAGCCCGGGCACGTTCGAGATCGACGACCTGGCCTTCGACCTGGATCTCAAGGGCAGCCTCGATCGCGGCTTCGGGCTGGGCGGCGAGGTCCGCCTGGTCTCCGGCCGCTACCTGCAGGCGTTCCAGGTGCAGAACCTGGCGCTGCGGCCGCGGGTCGACGAGTCGACGGTGCGGCCGTTCTACGACGGCAAGCCGCTCCTCGAAGGGCTGCGCCTCGACCTGTCGGTGCGCACGGTGGGCGACGGGTTCGTGGTCCAGAACAACCTGGCACCCGAGATCCACGCCGACATCATCCTGCACATCGGCGGCACGCTGGGGGTGCCGCAGCTGGCGGGCGACATCCGTCCCACCGACGGCCGCTTCAACATCCCGTTCATGCGCGGCGACTTCGACCTGGTCCCCAACGTCAACCACGTCACGTTCATCGCCACCAAGTCGATCGCCGACGGCGACACGCCCGACATCCAGATCGAGGCGGTCAACCTGGTCACCGACGCCAACGGCGTCGACCACAACGTGCACATGCGGATCAACGGGCCGCTGCGCGAGGCGCAGATCGATCTCTCGAGCGACGACGGGCTGGACCGCAACCAGACGGCCTTTCTGCTGCTGACCGGGCGGACCTCGGCGTCGAACTCGTCGCCGTTCGGCACGCAGAACGCCACCGTGGGCGCCAACCTGACCACCGGCGCCGACATCGCCGGCCAGGCCACCCGCGACACGGTGGCGAACCTGATGGAGCCTTACATCGACGACACCTTCCAGCGCTTGACCGGCCTGAACCTCCGCCTGACGGTCGGCTCCGACGGCTTCGAAGGGCGGCTGCGCAAGCGCGTGAGCCGCTACGGGGATCTGCAGTTCGACTACCTGCAGGGGTTCCAGAACCAGAGCCACTGGAACGGGCAGGCCAACCTGTGGTTGGTCGACTACCTCAGCCTGGGCGGTGGGATCGAGCAGATCCGGCTGTCGTCCGAGCAGGGCGTCCCGGAGACGCTGCCGCTGAATTACAACTTCGAGTTGCGGCTGGACTACGCGATAAGACGATAGTGTCTCGGACCACCCCCCCGCCGTGAGAGCCGCGATCTCGTTCGCGGCGGCCGCGCTCGCGCTGATGCTGTCGGCGCCGTTTGCGCGCGCCCAGACGGCGGTGGACGAGGCGGTGGACGCCGGGACACCGGACGACGCCGCGACCTCCGTGCCGGCCGCGGCGCCGACCGCCGCGCGCATCCCGATCGTCGGCTACGAGCTGGGCGGCACGCGCGTCGACCCGGACGACAAGCTGCAGGCGCTGCTGCAATCGGTGTCCGCGATCGGCGATCCCTTCGTCGAGGCGGGACCGAGCGACAAGATCGGCCGCCCGTTCGGCACCGTTCCGCGCGTCGTGCAGGCGATGGACGCCTTCGGTTACCGCGCCGCCGTCACCACCCGGCCCGCGCCCGGCGGCGTGACGGTCGCGGTCACGCTGCTGCCGTACGAGCGGCTGCGCTACGTGTTCGTCACCGGCAATCGGCGGATCCAGCAGGACGAGATCCAGCGCCGCATCACCATTCGCCCCGGCCAGACGATGCCGCCGCCCGGCCCCGAGCGGGCCATCGTCCTCGAGCGCGAGCGCGAGCTGGTGATCGACTTCCTGCGCAGCCGCGGCTACTTCGAGGCCAACGTCGGCCTGGACGCGCGGCCGGGGACGGTGGCGGGCGCGCTGGATCTTTACGTGAACGTCCGGCTGGGGCCCGCCTATCCGCTCGGGCCGATCACCTTCACCGGCAACCACGCCATCTCGACGTCGGATCTCGACCCGATGTTCCGCCACGCCGATTGGCTCACGCTCTGGAACACGCCGGTCCCGTTCACGCAGAAGCAGCTGCGCGAGGACATGGACGCGGTGGCCAAGCGCTACCGCGCGCTCGGCTACGCCGGCGTCCGGGTCACGACCGACTTCAGCGTCCAGAAGGGCGTCGATCGCGGCGCCAAGAACGTGCGCATCGGCATCGCGATCAACGAGCGCAAGCGCATCGTGGTCGCCTTCGAGGGGAACGCCAGCGAGTCCAACGCCGCGCTGACCGACGAGCTCACGCTGTTCTCGCGCGGTTCGTACGACGACTACGAGGTGGGGGCCAGCGCCGACGCCATCCAGCGTCACTACCAGCAGGCGGGCCACCTGCTGGCGCGCGTCGACTGGCGGCGCGAGCGGCTGTCGGCCAACGAGGAGCGGATCGTCTTCTCGATCGACGAAGGACCGACGCTGAAGGTGCGGGCGGTGGAGTTCGCCGGGGCGCGCGCGATCCCAGCCAGCGCGCTGGCCGAGGTGGTCTCCGTGCGCCCGTACCCGTTCCTGGGCATCGGCTCCGGCGGTTACGCGACCGGCCGGCAGCTGCAGCAGGACGTCGAGCGCCTCATCGGGCACTACCGCGGGAAGGGGTTCATCGACGTCAAGGCGCGCGTCGACGCCGCCACCTCGCCCGCCGCGCTGGGGGCGCTGGGGGCCGTGGCGGCGGCTGCCGAGACCAGCTCGCGTGACGGCGGCGACCTCTACGTTCGCTTCACCATCGACGAGGGACCGCGCCTGCGGCTGGTGAGCGAGACGTTCCGCAGCGCCGACGACACGCCCCTCCCCTACGACCCGCGCTTCCTGCTCGACAGCGTGGCGTTGCGCCCCGGCGCGGCGTATGCGCCGCCGGCCGTCCAGGCCGACGCCAAGCGCCTGGCCCGCCTATTTGGCGACGCCGGGTTCCCGCTGGCGCGCGTCTCCCCCGACGTCGATCGCAAGGGCGAGGCGGTGGCGCTGACCTGGACGGTCACGCTGGGTCCGCGGATGGCGCTCGGGCCGATCTTCGTGCGCGGTAACTTCGTCACGCGCCCGCGCACGATCCTGCAGCAGATTCGCCTCAAGCCGGGCCAGCCGCTCAGCACCACGGCGGTCGAGCGCAGCCAGCGCGACATCGGCTTTCTGCAGCTGTTCAACAACGCCAGCCCGATCTCGTTCCCGGGCAAGGACGACAAGCGCGCGCAGGCGGCGCCCGGCGCGCCGGCCCCGCCGCAGGTCACCCCCATGCTGGTCGAGGTGGAGGAGCGCTACGAACAGTACAGCGTCATCCACATCGGCGCCGGCGCGTCGACCGACCAGAAGCCGCCCGACTCGTCGTTCCCGTTCGGCGTCTACCTGCGGGCCGGCTACGACAACCGCGATCTGGGCGGCTTCGGCTGGACGCTGAACAGCGGCCTCACCTACGGCACCGCCATCCTGCGCGGGAACATCGCGTTCCTCGATCGGCGCTTCCTGGGCACGCTGTTCCGGCTGGACGCCTCCTTCACCTATCTCAGCCAGGCGACCGTGCGTCTGGGCGACATCCATTCGGGGGGCGGCTCGATCGGCTTCTCGCGCGAGATGTACCCGGGCGTCGACGCCGGGATTCACTACAACCTCCGCAACACCACCCACACGGAGCCGCTGCTGCGCCAGGCCGGCCCCGACGAGAACACCCAGAACGTGACGCTGGGGACGACGGTCGGCAGCCTGTCGGCCAACGTCGAGTGGCTGCGGATGGACAACCGCCTCCTGCCCACCCGCGGCTTCCGGATCGACGCCATCGCCGAGCTGGCCCTCCCGGCGCTGTCGCTGCCGCTGCGGCCGTTCCCGTTCGCGATCGGCGACGACACGTTCTTGAAGGTGGGCGTCCACTCGCTGTCGGTCATCCCGCTCGGCCGGCGGATCTACCTGCGCTACGGGTTCCGCTATGACCAGGGCTTCCCGCTGGGCGGCGCCTCCCTGCTGCCCAAGGTCGAGCGGTACTTCGCCGGCGGCGACACCACCATCCGCGGCTACCAGCTGGACCGCGCGCGGGTGGAGGTCGTCGAGCAGCCCCTCATCCCCATCGATCCGCGCAACCCCAGCGCGGGCGGCCTCTACGCCGTCGAGTACCGCCCGCTGGGCGGCAACCTGCGCATCATCCAGAACATCGATCTGCAGATCCCGATCGCGCCGCCCTGGTACGGCGCCGTGTTCATGGACAGCGGCGTCGTCGCTGACTCGCTCTACGGCCTGACGTTGACCCAGTTCCGCCACGGCATCGGCGTCTCACCGCTGCTGATCCGCCTGCCGATCGGGGACGTGAGCCTGGCCTGGGGCTGGCCCCTCAACCCGGGCCCCGGCGACACCCGCATCGGCGTCCTCCACGTCAACGTCGGCCTGATGTTCTGAGCGGCCGTAGGCCGACGGCGCCGCTAGGAGGGCGTTGCCGTAAGGCAACGGTGAGCGACGCGAACCACGCCCGACGACGTGCCGCCCGATGGGCGGCCTAGCGAGCGGCGACGAGCGCGATCATGTTGTGCTGCTTCTCGAAGCTGTCCTTGGCGGTCGCGGCGTCTTTGAACGACGCGAAGTTGCCGTAGCGGACGCGGTAGGTCATCCCCTTGCCGGGGACGTTGGCGGAGATGACGAAGGCGCCGGGGTACCTCCCGGCGAAGGCGTCGGCCTCGGCGGCGGTGGTGAAGGTCGAGAGCTGCAGGGTGAACTTCCCCTTGGTCTTGGCGGGATCGGCCGGCGGCGCGGGCGCGACGGGCTTGGCGGCGGCCACGGGCCTCGGCGGCGCGGCCGGGCGAACGACCGGCGTCTTGGCGAAAGCCGGCGCGGGAAGGTGCGCGAGCGCGGTCCTGGTCTTCGGCGGGACGGTCGCCAGCGTGCTCGTGAACGTGAGCTGCGGCTCGGGCGCGGCCACGCCAAGCGGCGGCTGGCGCGCCCGATCGAGCGCGGTCAGGGGGTCCTGCAGCATCGGGGCGTCGGCCTGGCCGCGCGACTCGATCCGCTTGCCGACCATGACGCCCAGCACGAACAGCATGCAGGCCACCACCGCGCTGCCGAAGAACAGGAAGAAGACCTGGCGGTTGTCGAGGCGGACCTCGATCTTCTCGCGCCATCGTTCGACGTTTCGGTCGACGTCCTCGAGCGCGGGTCCATCCATGCTGGCCACCGCAGTGTAACGCACGCTCATGAATCGTCTTCTTTCGTGATCGTTCGCAAGCTTGGGGGCTTAGGCGCACGGCGGGTGGGTCATTGCCGGCTACCTACATGTAGTCTCAGGGCGCACCCCAGGCCCGTCAAGTTTCTACGTCGGGACGCGATGGCGGGCGCTACTGGATCGGGAACAGACCGCCGCTGGCGGTGTAGTCCTCGAAGATCGGCTGGTAGCCCGTGAATGACCCGACCGTCGACGTGTAGCCGAACGGATTGATTCGCAGCAACTGCCCGCGGGTCGGGCCGCCCCCCTGCTCCAGGCCCAGCCGGCGCTGATCGACCACGAACAGATAGGGCGCTTCGGCCGTGTCCACGGCGCCCGGCGTGGTCTGCGTGAGCGAGTCGACCGGGCCCAGCATGATCCGCCCCGGCATCGACACCTCGATGGTCACCGGGTCCTGAATCACCTGCGCCACGAACCCGCCGTGAACGTCGAAGCTCTGGCTGAACGGCAGCACTGGCCCGTGATCGAGGTTGGCCAGCGCGAAGCTGATCTGCGCGTTGCGGAACAGCGCGCGCACGTGTGTCGGCTGCGCGGCCGTGCCGCCGTCCGCGCCGGCGTCCGCAGCCCCGGCGTCGGGGTTCACGGGCCCGGACGTGAGCGGATCCCCTGCCGCCGGCCCGCCGATGTAGAGGCAGGGGTCCGACGGTGACGGCACGGTGGTCAACAGCTTCAACAAGGCATTGCTGTTGTCGATCACGATCGTCTGATCGCCCCCGCTGAAGGAATCGGGATCGAACCGGGGGTCGGCGTTGCGGATCGTCGCCAGCGTCGCCGGGTCGACGTTGGTGCACGTCGGCGCATCCATCGGGATGCGGAACGAAAATCGCCGATCCGGCGTCGGATCGGCGGCGCACAACGCGTTCCCGGGCGGCAGCTTGGCGGTCGTCACGATGCCCGTCTGCGATCCGGCGACCAGGAAGCTGTTGCCGACGGAGAGCTGATAGTTGGTGAGCTGATCGAAGCAGGCATGGCCGACGTCGTCGAACGGCGGCGCGTCCGCGCAGAAGCAGTTCTGGCTGGTGTCCGTGAGGCCCTTCTCGCAGCCGAGCGCCGCGGTCGGCGCGCCGGTCTTCGGATCGGTCCCCGGCGGCTGGTCGAAGTTCACGCACACGCGCCCCACCCGGCAGTCGCTGTCGGCCGCGCAGCGCATGAGGCAGCGCGGGGGCGACGACGGCGCGACGCCGGGGTAGCTGCTCTCGCAGGTGAACTTGTCGGTGGTCGGATCGTCGGCGGGATCCGGACAGGTGTCAGTGATTCCCGCGGCGATGTGCGGCCCCGTGCAGGGCGTCAACGCCGACCGCGCCATCTCGTCCATATTCGGTCGGATGACCAGGCTGTTCGGTGTGGCGGCAACGACCTGATAGCGCCGCAACGTCTCCATGTATTGCTGGCAGGCCGTCGTCTGAGCGTCCTCGCGGTTCGGATCGACGCAGAGGCTGGTGACGGTCAGCCCGCCCGCGGCGGCGGTCACGGAGATGCTCGGCGCGCAGACCTCCCCGATGCCGCACTGGGAGTCCTGCGTGCACCCGCTGAGCGTCAACAGGTCGCCCGGAACGACGCCGGAGCCGCAGAAGTTCACGCCGCCGTCATCGAACACGGAGTCGTTGACCGTCACAGGCGCACCGGGCGCGGCGGGGAACCCCGACAATCCTTTGCTGAGCGACATCGGGATGCCGGTGTTCCGCGCAGGCCCCAGCGCCCCCTCCCAGGTGATCGCCCAGGTCTGCGGCGCCACCGCCCGCCGATCGATGGAATCGGTCGGCGGCGGTTGCGGCGCGTACACCTGGGGGAAGAACACGGCCGTCTGGATGTAAGACGAATCCGTGGCCGTCGCGTTGTTCACCGTCCCCTGCGTGTAGATCGGCTCGATGTACGGACCGGTCACCGGCGTGTTCGGCAGCACGTCGACCCGCGGCGGACCGGACGTCGAATCGAGCGTCAGCGAGTAGGTGATCTCGTTCCGATCGCGCACGGTGTTCGCCAGCGGCACCGGCTCCGTCACGTTCGGCGTCGAGGGGGAAAAGTCCCCCGGTATCGAGGCCTCGTACATGCGCAGCACCGGGTTGATGTTCACCAGGTAGACCAGGCCGGAGTCGGTCGACACCCAGGCGTGCGCGCCGTTGACGCTCTGCTCATTCGTCACCGCGGCGGTCGACGAGGGACCCTGGCTGATGTCGGCCGACGTGATGTCGACCGGCAACGAAGGGAGATGGATCCCCGGCCCCACGCTGAACGGGCGGCGGTAGCTGGGGTTGACCGGGATGCACGCGCTGCCGGTCGTCACGCTGGGCGGGAACGGCGGAGGGAGGTTGGTCGGGAACGGCTGGGTCAGATCGAAGTTGGTCTCGCACTCCACCTCGTCGCCCGGGGTGAAGACCCAGATCACCCGCACCGTTCCGTCGTTGGCGATCGCGTACAGGTACTCGCGGTCGGAGGGCTGGATCAGGTTTCCCCGCGTCGGGTCCTCGTTGGCCATCGAGGCCTGCGCGCCGACCCAGATCCCGGCTTGGCCGGGGTTCGACCCGTAGCGCCAGGGATCGACGTTCAGCCGGACGCGGCTGGAGCCCCGCGCCCCTTCGTGCAAATAGATGGCGTTCCCCGGCAGCGCCAGGCCGCTGCTGGAGAGGCCCACCGAGACCACGAACGAGGCGTTCGACAGCGAGATGTAGGCCCGCGTTCCGTCAGGGGTGATGGCGATCGAGCTCGGCTGCAGGGCGGCCGAGCCGAAGTACGGTACGTCGGGCAGCTGGTTCCCGAGCGTGCCACCCGGCAGGGTGGTCGAGCTCCCGCCACTCCCGCCGGCGCCGGCTGCGCCGCCGGAGGATCCCGCCGCTCCGCCGGCGCCCGTCGTGGGCGACGCGGCGTCCAGGGCGGCGTCGACGGCGCCGTCGGGCAGCGGCGCATGGATCGCGTCGGGCGCCGCGTCCGGCAGCGCCACCGAGCTGTCGCGCACGCCCGTGTCGGCGGCGCCGGCATCGACAGCCGGCGCGATCGGGCCCAGGTTCTGGCCGGCGCAGCTCGAGGCCGGGCAGACCGGCGAGGTCCCCGCCGGGACCAGCGTGACGGAGTCGCCGTCGCGCTGCACGAACGCCGCGCTCACGATGTTCCCGCTCGGCAGCGCGATCATCGCGATGAGCGAGCAGGACGGATAGGTCACCAGCGCGTACCAGGGGGTCGGCGTCGACTGGCCCGTCCACCCCAGCGGCGGCACGTGCGCCCCGTCGGCGCTGCACAGCGGGCCCGCGATCGCCTTGCTGGTCGGATCGGAAGTGCTGGGCGTACCGGTCACCAGCGTCGACGTGTCCTGCGGCAGGAACGCGACCTCGTACGGGGCCGAGACCAGCGGCGTCCCGTCACCCTTGATCGGGCGGATCGTGGTGACCGCCGTCTGCGGCGAGACGCCGGGGATGAGCCCGGGGTTCTCGTTGGAGAGCATCGGCGTCACGACCGCCGACGGGTCGACCAGCGACAGATCGCAGGAGCCGCGGTTGGCCGAGAGCAGCCGGCAGCCGTCGTCGCTGACGGAGATCTGCGACGGGAGCTGCCCGAGCGGCACCTGGCCATAGCCGCCGGTATCGGGGTTCAGATCGGCCAGCTTCCAGTGGTCCGCGTCGACGGCGGTCAGGCCGCCGCTGGCGCTCTCCGGCATGAACGCGAACGTCCGGGTGGTGGTGGTCGGTCCCGGATCGAAGATGTCCTGCGGGTGGCAGGCGCGCATCGGCCGGCCGGAGACCTGCAGCGTGGTGGCCCCGCCGTCCGGGACGCCGCCGTCGGTTCCGGTGCCGGCCGGGAACGCCCCGAAGCACATGAACGCCAGGTCGGTCGGCCGGTCGAGGTCGTTGATCGGCAGGATGTTCGCCGCCGGACCGCACGACGCGCCGGCAAGCAGGATCGCGATCAGGCCTAACCGCTTCATCGGGGGGTCACCGTGGGGAATCCGAGGCGCTGCACGACGTGGTACTGGGTCGCGCTGCCGGGGGCCAGGTCGACGACCGAGATGTCATTCTGGGTAAAGTTGATCACGTAGGCGACGGGCCGCGCGTTGTCGAACACCATGCCGCCCGGACCGCGACCGACGGAGAACGTCGTCATCAGGCGGGGGACGCTGGGATCGAAGACGTAGACCTCGCCCGTGTCGAAGCAGTTCACGAACAACCTCTCGTCGCCGCCGATCGACTGCTTGTAGAGGAACGTCGGGCTGGAGCAGGTCTCGATGACGCTGGTCGGGGTGGGCGTCGTCGCGCTCCCCGATTCGTTGATCGCGATCTGGAACGTCACCAGCGCGGGCGGCGTGCGTTGCAGCGTGTAGGCCTGCTGCGAGAACGCGTACGTCGGCCCCTCCATCGGCGCCGGATTGAGCGGCTGCGGATCCGAGAAGGCCACCCCGCTGATCTCGGATCCCGTCAGGCCGGTCGTGAGGGTGTCGCCCCCGGGGACGATCACGTCGTCGTTGTCGTCACCGCTGCAGACCATCGGGCCGATCGGCACCATCGACGTCACCTCGGTGGTGTAGCGCGAGGCAGCGAACAGCACCGGGACGCTTCCCTGCTCCTGTCCGAGCGGCTCGTGCAGGGTGAGCGCGGTGATCCCGAACTGCCCGCTGGTGTTGGGCGGGAACGGGCTGGCAAAGGGGGCGATGAAGAACGGCGCGGGCGGGAACGTCCCCGGCCCCACCGCGGCCGTCTGCGACACGTCGAACAGCGAGACGCCGCCCGTGTTCTGCACCGAGGTGTTACCGGCCAGGTGCCCGATGTAAAGGAACCCGCGCCCCGGATCGAGCTGCAGCGTGTACGGCTCGTCGGGCAGGTTCACCGCGGACAGCGCCGTGTCGCCGACCTCCGTGTTCAGGATCGGCGCGGTATCCAGGACTTGCTGATCGCAGGCGTCGAGCGAAGCCGTCGGACCGGCCCCGGCGGCCGCCGTGCAGTGCAGCCCCGGAAAGGTCGCCGACGGGTTGCCCGGGCTGCCGGGCGGCATGACGTCGATCCAGGTCAGCGAGGTGTCGCCGCGAACGCCGATCAGAAAACGCCCCGCGGTGGGGTCGAAGCTGCAGGTTGCGTTGCAGGGGTCGGAGCAGTACGGCTGCCAGACCATCGCGCCGGCGAAGCTGCCGATCCGGACCGTGGCGTCCGACTTCACGTAGCGGCGCTCGTCACAGTTGATGATGTTGGCGTCCTGCAGGTCGCGGCAGCAGATGGGCGCGTCGCTGCGCGGCAGCGGGTTGACGTAGTCGGCCTGCGGGCAGGCGTCCCACTGCCCGGCCCGGTCGACGCGGTCGCTCTCGGCCCCCAGCTGGGTTCCCAGATCAGCGCCCACGTTGGCCATCGCCACCGTCCCGTCGTTGAAGCGCAGGTCGGCGTTGGAGTTGGCCACGAACAGCCACTGCCCGGTGGCGTCGCTGGTGTTCATGGCCGCGCTCGACGGATAGAAGAACGTGTCGGACGGCGGATCGACGCCGTTCTGGCTCAGCGAGCAGGACGCGAACACGGTCACGAACAGAACAGTCGCGCGTGCGGCGCTCCCCCCAATTCGGGATGGAGCGGAAGAAAACGCCGCAGCGCGATTCATTCCGTTTTTCGACCCAGGTACGGGCCGCTAGGTTGTCTTGAGCGCCGCCTGAGCCGCGGCCAGCCGCGCGATCGGCAGCCGATACGGCGAGCAGGAGACGTAGTCGAGCCCGATCTGGTGGCAGAACTCG
Source organism: uncultured Myxococcales bacterium (assembly GCA_964618005.1). Lineage (GTDB taxonomy): Bacteria > Myxococcota_A > Polyangia > Fen-1088 > Fen-1088 > JADGRB01. Next base: position 620 of record CAZTZM010000267.1, on the reverse strand, counting down.
ACCGAAGCCGGGTCGCCGCCGTGCTCGCCGCAGATGCCGATCTTCAGCTTCGGCTTCAGGGCCCGGCCCGCGCTCACCGCCATCTTCATCAGCGCGCCGACGCCGCTCTGGTCCACGCTGACGAACGGGTCGACCGGGTAGATGTCGTGGTTCAGATAGGCGGCCAGAACACGCGGCACGTCGTCGCGTGACAGGCCGAAGGTGGTCTGGGTCAGATCGTTGGTGCCGAACGAGAAGAACTCGGCGGTCTCGGCGATCTGGCCGGCCGTGAGGGCCGCGCGCGGAACCTCGATCATGGTGCCGATCGAGTAGTCGAGCTTCTTGCCGCGCTCGGCGAACACCGCCTCGGCGGCCTTGCGGACCACGTCGGCCTGCAGGTCCAGCTCCTTCTTGGTGCCGACCAGCGGGATCATGATCTCCGGGAAGATCTTGTGCCCCTCGGCGACCAGGTCGCTGGCGGCCTCGAAGATGGCGCGCGCCTGCATCTCGGTGATCTCCGGGTAGGTGATCCCCAGGCGGCAGCCGCGGTGGCCGAGCATCGGGTTCGACTCCTTCAGCTCCGCGATGCGCGCGTGAATCTCCTCCACCGTCTTGCCGGTGGCGTGAGCCAGGTCGCGCAC
>CAZTZM010000266.1:0-10503 GCA_964618005.1 uncultured Myxococcales bacterium | reverse complement strand
TCCACTGCTGGCTGGCGTCGCCCATCTTGCAGTCGTTGATGGCGATCTGGGTGCCGTTGCCGAGCGAGCTGCCGCCGCCGACCAGGTCCAGGCACTTGGCGGTGTTGGCGGTCATCGCGACGTGCCAGTTGGCGCCGTCGGAAATCAGCGTGAACATCTGCGGCGTGCCGTTCCACGACGCGTACTGCTGCACCATGGTGCCGTCCGCGGTCGAGCCGTACTGAACGTCGACCGACTCGCCGCCGTTCGCCAGGTAAGGCGAGATTCGGTAGATGTAGCCGGTGTCGAAGACCGGGACGTAGTTGTTGTTCCGCCACACGGTGATGCCATGTTGCCAGACACCGCCGTTGCCGTTGGTGGTGAGCGCCTTGTACCCGTCCGGGCAGCCAGCCGCGGGGTTCGTATTCGAACCGGCGGGGCAGCTGCCGCTCACGCCGTTGCTGAACTGCCCGACCGTGCTGGCGTTCTGGCACAGCACGCCGTTGCCGAAGGGGTTCACGTACGGAGCGCCGGTCTGGTTGGCGCCCAGGCGCCCCGCCACGACGCCGCTGGCGCCGCCGGGATAGCCCGCGCCGTCGCAGTAATAGGCGACGGGAGCGGTGACGCTCGGCTTCGAGAGGGTGGTCAGCACGCCGGTGTCGATGATGTCACCGAAGAACGTCCCCTCCTGCATCGGGTAGTTGACGCGATCGACACCCCAGCCGATGGCCGGGTCATTCGAGTCGAGCCAGAGGGGGACGTGAATGCCGGCGGTGTTGACGTGCGCCATCATGCAGGCCGACACGCCCTCCATGCAGGCGGCGTTGGTGTGAACGTCGCCGGTCTTCCAGGCGGGGCAGAGGCCGATGCCGCCCGCATACGTGTAGTTGACGCCGTTCTGGTCCTGCTTGACCAGCGAGTCGCCCGCGGCCAAGGCGCACTTGGCGAGGTAGGACACCGTTCGCCGGCCGGCCGAGGTCGTCATCAGCCCGTTCACCGAGCTCAGCCCGTTCACCGAGCTGAGGCCGTTCATGGCCGACAGCCCGTTGACGGCTGACAGCCCGTTGACGGCTGATAGCCCGTTCATGGCCGACAGCCCGTTGACGGAGCTGAGGCCGTTGATCGCCGACAGGCCATTGACGGAGCTGAGCGCGAAGTCATGGCTCGATGACTCCGCCTCCGACTGCTCCTGCCCGCAGCCAATCAGGCCGACGATGGCGCCAAGTGCGATACTAATCTGAATGGTGCGTTTGCCGAGGTCTCTCATGGTTGTTTTCTCCTGAGGCAACCCGGCCGACTGCGAGAGTCCCGTTCGGTTTTGCGTCCCCCGATCGCTCGGGGTTTGCGATTGACACAGGTGGTGGACTTCGTGGACAACCAGAGATAAAGCAGTAACCGGGCCAACAGTTCGGAGCGGGAAACAGGCGCGTTTACGGGGCCTCGACACATCGCCCGTTGTTGGGCACACAACACCGGCGAGGACGGACGCAACAACGTGTAGCTACCGCCAGAGGCGGTTGCATCTCGGATTCAGGTCGCCACGTCAGCGGACGATGTGGCTCATGCCGCTCTATGTAGGAGCAGGTCGCCGCATTCCTCAGGGTTGGTAGGTCGCCGGGTTCGTGAGGATGCTCCAGAAGAGCGCCGTGGCACCGGCGTTCGCGCTCTGGGTGACGAGCCACGCCGCTCCGCTCGGATCCGCAACCAGGTCCGGGCCGGCGCCGCCGTCAGCGCCGAGCGTCGCGGCGACGGAGACACGCTCGACGGCGACGGCGAAGCTCGGGATCCCGACCGCCATGACAGCCACCTGGTCCGCAGCTTGGGGCAGGTCCCAAATCTTCGGCTGCTTGGCCGCGATCCAGCTGCCCCATGAATTTGCGGGCAACTGGGACAGCTGGGAGCTCGGCACGTCCGTGAGCTGGTCGTAGAACGCGCTCACCTGCACGAATCGAAAGGACGCCGAGACGATGGCGTCCGCCCAGGGATCCATCTCGCCGTTCGGTTCGCTCATCTCAGCCCCGGAAGAGGTGATCGATCCGAGAGATGCGACGACCACGATTCGTTCTGAAACGGTCGGATCCATCAGATAGGCGTCCGCCACGTCGGTCAGTCGCGTGCCGGTCACGACCACCAGCGGCCGGTAGGGAAGGCTGAGAGTGGCCGACGCGTCCAAGATGAGATGGGCGCCCTCCGAGCGATTCGGTACCGTCGACGAGATCTGACCGTTCGCCGGCCGGGTCAGGACGGGCCCGACGCTGGTGATGGGGTCGGGGATGTTGCGCAGGCCACTGGCCCGCGCGGCCTCGACCAACGCCCGCCACCCGGCGACGTTGGCGTCGATGTCCGGCCACGCGGCGCTCGAGCTCACGATGATGCCCGCGAGCGACGGGCCGCCGCCGTTGGCGAGGAGCACGGCGTACTCGCCCTGCCAGTTGTCGTACACGTCGTCGTTTGCCAGCAGGATCGGATTCCGGGCGTCGACGGGAAGGAGCCCCTGCGGAACCGTGGATCCCAGGTTGCGGGTCTCGCTGCAGCCCGTGACCACCAGGGCGGCGGTCAGCGCCGTGACACGAGAGACCGTCAATGAACGCATGACGCCTCTACGGAAAACGCACGCCCGCGTCGATCCCCAGCGCCGTGGCGAATCGCGGCGCCGTCCACACCGGGACCTGGTCGAGCTCGCCGGTCCATCGGGTCAGATTGGTCAAGCCGTCCAGGTGCGCTTGCACGAACGCGTGATGGCCGAAGGGCTGGATGAAGCCGATCCGGGCGCCTGCTTCGACGAAGGGGACCGTGGCCGAAGACGGAAGGTCGATGTGCTCGCCAGCCATTCTGACCGCGCCCGCGTTGGCGAGGACGCAGGCGATCCAAGGCGCGAACACGGCACACCCGGCGGCGCTCAGGAACAGCTGCCGCTGTGAGAATCCCGCGCCGTCGGGGCGAGATGTCGTGTCCGGGGTGCTCACGGCGGCCGCGAGCTCGACGGAAAAACGCCGCCACGTGACCGACGCGAACAGGCGTCCCAGGAGCACCAGCGCCGCCGACATTCCGAATCCGATGGATGGGCCCCCTCCCATGGCAAACACGGGTCGGGAACGGTGAGCGGGCGGCGATGCCGGAGGCCTGGCGATCAGGCTCGGCGTCGAGGTCTCAGTCGGCGAGACCTCGACGGCGGGCGAGGCCTGGGGGAGAGGCTCTGCCGGCGTCGAAGCGGCACCGCCCGCCTCGGACAGGGCGTTGGTCTTGGCGAGCAGTTGGATCTGCACCGCCAGCGCCAAGCTCATTCCGCGGACCAGCCGAGAGCAGTCCGTGCCGACCAGCGGGAAGGTCTGCTCGCCGGTCCATTCCCCCTGGGCGTCGCGCCATTCGAGGCGCCCGTTCCAGGCATTGCCACGCGAGGTGGCGAGCACGAGCACATGATCGGCCGCCGCCTCGGAGAATGGATCGTACCCGACCTTGGCGATCACGGCCGCCCTGAACGCCGAAGCGTCCGGACAGGTCGGGGCTGCCTTGTATTCGAGGTTGACGGCGAAGCTCGGGGCCAGCGGTTGGCTTTCCGCCGAGCGGAATGGAAACAGACAGACGACCCCGCCGAGGACGACCGACAACGTCCCCCGGTTCATGGCGGCGCGCTCGCCTCGCTCTCGACCCGCGACAAGAGGACGCTACGGGGAAATCGGGCGGCGAACGACGCCGCGGCCCGGCGCGCTTCATGCCGGCGCCCCAGGGCCAACAGGGAGCGAACGCGCAGCGCTTCGCGCTCCTCCGCCAGCCGACCATCGGCAAACCGTCTCGCATGCTCGGCGAGCGCCACGAGCGCACTCGAAAAGTCGTGCCGGGCGAAGGCCGCCTGGGCTCGCTGAAGGATCGTCAGCTCCGCTACGAAAGGATCCCGCCCGGCCCCAGCGTGTCGCATCCGCTGGGGTGTGATCCGTGTCGGCGGATCGGGCGGTACGGGCGTGGGAACGCTCGGGTCGTCGTGCAGGAGCACCGCCGGTACCACGGGGGTGGGAGGGGATGTGTGCCGCCGAAGCCCGACGACCATTGCGATGGCGCCGGCTGCGAACGCCACCGACGCCAGCAGCGCGACCCGTGCCGAGAGGCGATGCCGGCTGACGGAGAATAGGTCCGAAGGGGGGAGCTCCGTTCTCGGCCCGGAAGAGACGGCGGTTCCCCGTGCGATGATCGTTCGGGCGTGCGCCAGGACGCGTGCCCGGGCCCGCGCCGACAGGACCGGCTCGACCCTACGCCGTTGAAGGAAAGCCTCCAGCTCTGGCTCCAGCCCAGGTTCCCGTCGGGTCATGGCTGCCTTCTCCCGAACCGCCGCAGGGCGGACGCCAGCTCCCTTCGTCCCTTGTAGAGCCTGCTGTACACCCCCATCTTCGTCATGGCGAGCCGGCCGGCGATGTCAGCGACCTCCAGGCCGTCCATGTCGTGCATCATCACGACCGATCGTCGGGGCAAGGGAATGCAGTCCAGCGCGGCCCGCAGGAGGGCCATCGATTCCCGCTCTTCGAAGCCCACCGCAGGATCGGGAGCCAGCTCTTCGGGGTTCGCGTTCTCCCTTGGCTCTTCGCGCGCGCGCCGCCGGCGCTGGGCCCGTGTCACCCGCAGCGTCACCCCGAACAGCCAGGGACGTAGGGGACGCGTCGTGTCCAGCCTGGGCCAATGCCGATAGAGGACGACGAAGATGTCCTGGAGCAGATCCTCGATCTCCGCCGGGCGCGCGCCGAACCGTTGCAGGAGGACGAAAAGGTAGTCGAGCTCGCGATCGAACGCGTCGAGGCAATCGCCTTCTGGCGACCCGGCAGGATCTCCCTGCCGGACCAAACGCAGATACCCCATCGTGGGATACTGTTCGGAGCGGACCGACTGTTTGACGGAAAGTGCAGGTCCAGCATCGTTTCGACGCCGTCCGTCGAAGCCGGGTCGACCTGGGACCCCTTACTTTCCGCTCACGACGACCTGAGCGCCGCTGTACTTCACGACCTGGTCCGGTGTTCCGGTGACGCCGATGCCGGTTCCGTGGTTGCTCCCCACCCAGACGATGTTGAACGTCCGGGTCGTCAGCATCCCGGTGTAGCTCCCGGTGCGCGCGCCGATGGTCAGCTGCTGGGCGGCGTCGTCCCAGGAGAACGCGATCTGGGCGCTCTGGCCGCTCTCGTAGTCGTACGTGTCGCCCTCATCCTCGTACAGCGTGAAGGTGCCGTTCTGGCCCTTGTAGACCCGGATCTCCAGCGGGTCAGCGCTCTGCGTGGCGTACTGGATCATCGGCCCCATCGGCACGATCGATCCCGCCCGCACGTAGAGGGGGATCTGGCTCAGGGGGGCGCTGGCGGTCTGCGTGGCTCCCCCCATGGTCGTCGTCCCTGCCCAGAAGTCGTACCAGGTCCCGGCCGGGAGATAGACCGACCGGCTGGTCGCGCCCATCGTGGTGACGGGGTTGACCAGCAGGGCAGGGCCGAACATGAACTGGTCCGTGATGCCGAAGACCTTGGTGTCGGTCTGGAAGTCGAACACCAGCGGCCGCATGATCGTGTAGCCCTGGTTCGTGACCATCCAGGCGAGCGAATAGATGTAGGGCATCAGCCGGTAGCGCAGGTTGTCGACGGCGAGCATGTTGGCCTTGCCCTGCGCGCTCCACTGCGAGCCGTAGAGCTCCTTGGGGGCCTGCCCGTGGATCCGGAACGTGGGGGAAAAGGCGCCGAACTGGAACCAGCGCGTGAAGAGCTCCTCGCTGGGCGTTCCGAAATAGCCGCCGATGTCGGTGGTCCAGTAGGGCATTCCCGAGATCGCGAAGCTGAGACCGCCGGGGATCTGCGCGGCATACACGCTGGCGGTGGCGTTGATGTCTCCCGACCAGCACCCGGCCGCGTACCGTTGCTGGCCGGCGAAGGCGCTACGGGTCAGCACGTACACACGCTTGTCGCTCGGGCCCGTGCTGCGCCAGCCCTCGTAAATGCCGCGGTTGTGCTCCAGCGGGTAGGCGTTGATGTAGAACGCGCCCTTGCCCAGGGCCGTGGTGGCCGCGTGCACGTTCACGCCGTCCGGGTAGCCCTGCGGCTCCGTGTTGTCCGCCCAGATGGCGTCCCAGCCGTACTTGGCGATCAGGCGATCGTGGTCGTACTGGTAGGCGAGCGTCCGGGCCATGGAGTTGAAGGTGTCGTAGAAGTGGTAGAGGCCGCCGCTCGTGTCGGGATAGAGCGCGTTGATGGCGTTGAGCGCGTTGTAGGGGTCGAGCTCGCCGGTCACCATCGGGGTGGCCGGACTTCGCGTCTGGTAGAGCGGCCAGATCGAGATCATCGTGTGGATGTTGGCGGCGTGCAGCTGGTTCACGATCCCGGCGGGATCCGGGTACCGGCTCGGGTCCATGAGCTGCGAGCCCCAAACGTAGGGGTTCCAGTAGTCCCAGTCCTGGACGATCACGTCGACCGGAATGTTGTTGTTGCGATAGCCCTGCTCGACGGACAGGAGCTCGGCCGAGCTCTGATAGTGATCCTTCGACTGGAAGAGGCCATACGCCCACTTTGGGAACAGCGGCGCCGCGCCGGTCGCGGTGCGGTAGTTCGCGATGACCTGATCGATCGACGGGCCATAAAAGAAGTAGTAGTCGACCAATCCACCCGTCTCCGACTTGAAGCTGTACTGCGTGTTGCCGCTGACGTTCCCGGCGAAGTCGGTGGTCGAGTAGTTGTCCCAGAAGAGTCCGTACCCCTTGTTCGAGACCAGCACCGGGATCTGGATCTGCGTGTTGGCGTTGAGCATGTGCAGCGTCGAGCCCTTCCGGTTGATCACGCCGTCTTGATGCTGGCCGAGACCGAAGAGGGCCTCGCTGGTCGGGGAGTTGAACGTGGCTTGGACCGTGTTCGTGGCGGTCCCTTCGACCGTGGCGGCGGTCAGGCTCTTGCTGGCCTCGGAGAGAAGGGTGGCGCCGCTCAGGTCCGCGTACGTGACGACGCCGGTCTTCTCGTCGACCATCACCTTCACTCGGCTGGTCGTGATCGTTACCGTGCCCGACGCCTCGGAGACGCAGAACGGGATCGCGGTGCTCCAGAGGTTGCTCACGGAGAGCTCGGTCTTGGTCGGGATGGCACTCGCCGCCGTGTATTCGACGCGGATGATGTCCGCCTGACAGACCTGGATCTTCTCTTTCCCCGCGGTCAGCGTGAACGTCACGCCGGTCGGGTCGACGGAGAAGGACGCCCCGGACGCATTGCCGCCCGTGCACGCGAGCCCGCCCGCCCCGCCACCGCCGGCGCCTCCTGTCCCGGTCGCGCCGCCGTTTCCCTGGCTCCCACCGGCACCGGGCATTCCCCCGGTCCCGGCGACCGAGCCGCCCGTTCCCGTCGAGGGTCCCGAGCCGCCGGTCGGCGTGCTCCCGCCTGTTCCGATGGCGCCGCCGGTGCCGAGCGACCTCCCGCCCGCTCCGCCTGAGCTCGACCCGCCGCTCCCGGAAACGACCGAGCCCCCGCCGCCGCCGATCTGTCCGCCTGTCCCCTTCGGGCTGGCTCCGCCGGTTCCTTGGCTGCCGGTCTCCCCCGACTGGCAGGACGCGAAAACCAGACCGGAGGCGACGAATGCGAGGGCACGAAGTGACCGAGGCAGGCTCATACCCACTGCTGCTCGGGCGTGTGCCATCTTTTGTAGAAAAGTTGAGCGCCCATGGCTCGATAGGGCCGAACGGCCTATTGCCCGGCCAAGTTACGGCGGCCCATAGTCGCCGCGAACCGACGGGAGAAGAGGACCATGCAGCTCCGGATCAAAACCAATGGGTGGGTGATGTTCCTGGCCGGCGCGTTGCTTCTTGGCGCTTGTTCGAACGACGGTAGCTCGTCGGGCGGAACCGGCGGGGCTCCGTCGGGGACGGGCGGCGCAAGCAGCGGCAGCGGCGGCCACGCGGCTGGTACCGGCGGCGCGACGACGGGAACCGGCGGCGGCGTGGGTACCGGCGGTGTCACCGGAACAGGTGGAGCGGCCGGTCATATCGGCGCGACCGGTGGCACTTCTGGCACCGGTGGCACTCTTGGCACCGGGGGATCGACGGGCGGTGCACCCGGCCACGGTGGTACGGGAGGCGCGACCGGTGGCGTCACGGGTTCCGGGGGCGCCCCCGGTACCGGCGGCAGCGGCCACGGCGGGAGCGGCGCGGCCGGGGCCTCTGGCGGCAACAGCGGATCCTCGGGCGGCAGCGGCGGAGCCGGAATCGCCGCCTGTCCTTCGCCGGTGCTGAAGTCAGGCGATACCAACGAGACGGTTCAGGTCGGCTCCCTGAGCCGAACCTACATCCTTCACGTCCCGACGGCATACCAAGGCAATATGCCGGTACCGCTTGTCGTGGACTTTCACCCGCTCGGCGGATCAGGCTCGCAGGAAGAAGGGAGCTCGCCCTACAAAGCCGAGACCGATCCCGAGGGGGTCGTGAGCGCCTATCCGAACGGGGAGAGCGGCCCGTCCGGCGCGGCCTGGAACGTCGGGCCGTGCTGCGTGGCCAACGTCGACGACGTGGCATTTGCGCGCGCGCTGGTCGCCCAGGTCGAGACCAAGGCCTGCATCGACACCAAGCGTGTCTACGCGGTGGGGTTTTCGATGGGCGGCGGAATGTCCCACTACGTTGCGTGCCACGCGGCCGATCTGTTCGCCGCGGTCGCGCCGGCTTCGTTCGACCTCCTCAAGGAGAACGAAGATGGGTGCACGCCGCCGCGGCCCATCGCGGAGATCTCGTTCCGCAGCAGCAACGACACGGTCGTCCCTTACGCCGGGGGAGCCTCGTCGCTGGTGGCGGGGATGCCGGTGACGTTCCTCGGCGCCGTGGGTACCTTCCAGAAGTGGGCGCAGATCGACGCCTGTACGGGGTCGCCGACGGCCGCCGACAGCAACGACTGCCAGTACTACACCAGCTGCGGCGCCGGCGTGCAGGTCGGGCTTTGCACCATGGACGCGGGCCACGCGCCCGGAAAGGCGAACATCGGCTGGCCCTTCCTCAAGCAATACACGCTGCCCTGAGCGTCAGTTGCTGAGAAGCCCGCGCTGAGCCAGCCACACGGTGGCGGCCACGCGTCCAGAGACCTCGAGCTTTCGGTACGACCGTGCGACATGATGTTGGACGGTCTTGCCGGAGATTCCGAGGATCATCCCGATCTCTTCGTTGGTCTTCCCGTCGGCGACCAAGAGGAGGACGTCCATCTCTCGGTCCGACAGTCGCCCCGAAGGATCGCGCCCCGACGGCCGCGTCTCGGGACTTCCCCCCGCCTCTGGCGAATGAGCCGGCGCGGTGGGAGCCGAATGGAGAAGGTAGTGATACCCCTTGCCTCGTCCGCCACGGACCCGTGTCGCGCCGATCGGATTGGCGCAGAACATCTCCAGGACTTCCGTCATGTACCCCATGACGAGGTGCTCGAAGTACGGGTGCCAGTGCGGCAGGTCGAAGGTCTTGAACTCGACCGAGTCACCGCTGAGCGCCGCTTCGGAATGGCTGCTGGTGTCCGAGAAGTAGGTGTCCCAAAAACGCGGAAAATCTTTGACGAAGCCCCGCAGATCCTTGTGGGCCAGGAATGACTTGCACGGTCCGTCGACGAGCGCCCAGCGCGCCGACTCCCTGCCCAGTCCGAAGTGAGAGCCGTCGTCATCCTTGTAGAATCGGCGGACCAGCTCGTCGTGGAAGGCCAGGTAGTCGGGCAGCGGAATGAGAGTTTCGGGCGCCACCAGAGCTCGAAAGCAGGGGCGCGTGGAGGCGACGTCCCGATAGAGACGGACCCAGGCGTCCGCCCCGAACCGCCGCGTGACGAGCGCTTTCCGCGTGAGGAGTGCCAGACCCCGGACCTTCATGTCCTCCTTATTCCCGGAAACCGTCCATCCGGACGCCCGAGGTGTAGCTGATCCGTGCGCTTGGGACGGAACGCGCTTGGGACGGAACGGCGCGTCGCCCACGGTGGACGGTCACGAAATGGCGGCGATCAGGCCGGCCCTGGCTGCTCGCATCGACCTCCAGCCTGCGCCGGCGAGCGCGAGCGTCGCGAAGGCAGACCAGACGACAAGATGGGGGACAGGGCGGGCGCGCTTCATGGGGACCGGAGCGCGCCGGCCTTTGTGACGGGAGTTGGCCGCGACGACCGCGGAAGAATCCTTAACAACGCCGCCCGTCGGAAGACAACTCTGAAAGCGCCCGTCAATCGGGTGAGCTCTATCAACCGAGTCACTTGGGACGCTAGGAGTTGCATGAAGAAGGCTCGCCCCGTTCTCGTACTTTCGGTCGCGCTCGCGCTGGGCGCGTCCGGCACGTCCTGCTCGTCGTTCTCGTCTGGCAGCTCCGGCACCGGAGGTTCGGGCGCGCTCACCGGCAGCGGTGGTGGCGGCGGCGACGGCAGCGCGACCACCGGCTCAGGTGGTGGCGGCTTTCCCACGTTCGACGGGTCGATCATCAGCGGCGCCACGCCGTGCGAGATCCTGGCGGCCGCGGGCAACAGCTGCGTGGCGGCGCACAGCACCACGCGCGTCGTCTACCCCGGTTACACCGGGCCGCTGTAC
>CAZTZM010000265.1:0-29731 GCA_964618005.1 uncultured Myxococcales bacterium | reverse complement strand
GCCGACCGCAGCGAGCGGGGGCGCGGGGGGCCAAAGGGCGCGCCAGCGCCCGACGCCCCCCGATCTAGATCGTCCGCTACTCGTCGTCGCTGCCGTCGGCGTGATGCGACGGCGGCTGGTAGATCGGCGAGCTGCGGCGGTGGCGGAGCGTGAGCAGATCGAGGAAGCGCTCGGGGGCGAGCGAGACGCGGCTGCGGCTCTCGAGGTAGCGGCGGCGCTCGAGCGCGAAGATCCCGCCGGCCGCCATGCCGCCGCCGGCCAGCGCGACGATGTCGTACACCGCCGAGCCTGGCGCCATCAGCGCGCCGCCCACGCCGAACAGCAGGAACGCCATCGCGGCGCGCATCCCCATCTGACCGAACCGCTCGCGGCGCATCTCGGTGAGATCGATGTTGAACGTGATGGCGGTCTCCGCGCCGTCGGGCCCCTCGCGCGACAGGATCGTCTCCACGCGCGTGACCAGCGCGAAGGCGTAGCGCTTGGAGAAGTCGAGCGAGCGGACCAGCCCCGGCCACAGCCCCTGCGCGCGCTCCCACTCGACGCGATCGCCGTGGTGACGGCGCACCGTCATCAGCTGTTCGCGCAGGAAGCGGTCGACGGCGCGGCGCGCGGTCTCGAGGGGGGCCCCGACCACGCGGCTCACCACCACGCGGCTGGCGCCCAGCGTGCGGGTCAGCGCGCCCTGGTCTTCCGGGTCAATCGGCGCGCCCCGGCGCATCTCAGTCAGGGCCTGCTCGACCGCCTGGCGCGGAAGCCCAGCCTCCTCACCCAGCCGCACGAGCTCGCCAACGCTCAGCGACTCGTCCACCGGCTGATCCGCGCGATCGGGGGTCTGGATGTCGAGCTCGGCGGCGCGGCGCAGGACGAAGTCGACTTCCCTCCGCGTGAGCTTGTCCGACACGACGATCGATTATAGCCGCAAGGAGCCGTCCGTGCGGCGGCGATCGTCGCCGCGCGGCCGGCGCGGCCGAAACGCCAGCCGCATGATCCATTCATACAGCCGATCCGGGACGAAGGGGCGCAGCCGCCCGGCCGAGATGGCGGTCGGCCCGACCGGCCAGCGCAGCCGCGGGTCGGCGGCGGTGGCGGCGCGCTCGATGGCGTCCACCACGATCGCCAGATCGGTGGCGCGGCGGAGCCCGGCGGACTGCCGCCGGTAGGCCGCCACCAACCCTGCATAGGGACTGTCGGGGCGGCTGGCGCCGGGCGTCCGCTCGTTGGCGTGGAAGGCGGTCGCGAACGGCCCCGGCTCGATCAGCGCCATCCGCACGCCGAAGGACGCCAGCTCCAGGCGCCAGGACTCGATCATCCCCTCCAGCGCCCACTTCGAGGCGTGGTACGGGCCGACGATCGGCAGCGCCACCCGGCCCGAGAGCGACCCGATGGTCACCACGGTTCCGCTCGCGCGGGCGCGCATGGCCGGCAGCACGGCCCGCGTCACGCGGTGGACGCCGACCACGTTGGTCTCCAGCTGATCGCGCAGCTCGTCCGGCGAGGTCTCCTCGAGCGGACCGTAGGCGTAGTAGCCGGCGTTGTTGACCAGCACATCGAGGCGGCCGCCCGTCTCGGCGAGGACCGCCTCCACCGCCCGCGCGACCGAGTCGTCGCGCGTCACGTCCAGCGCCGGCGTCGTCAGCCGCCAGCCCTTCTCTGCCGCCAGCCGACGCAACGGTTCGCCGCCGTCGGGGCGGCGCATGCTGGCGAACACGCGCCAGCCACGCGCGCCGAACCGCTCGGCGGTGGCGCGCCCGATCCCCGACGAGCAGCCGGTGATGAGCACGCTCCGCTCGTCGGCCCGCCCGTCGCCCCGGTCGTCGACCCGCCCGTCGACCCGCCCGTCGGCCCGCCCGTCGGGCCGCCCGTCGACCACCGACACCTCAGCTCCGGAGCAGGAAGGCGATGAGGGCGGTCGACAGGCCGCCCCAGGCCGCGGTGGCCAGCACCCACCAGATGGGCGCCCGGCGCGCCAGTCGGACCAGCATGCGCAGCCCCAGCGCCACGTCCGCCGTCGAGAACACCAGCAACCCGGCCATCCAGGCCACGTTGACCTGCGCGTGGCGGTCCGGCGCCAGCGCGTAACCGAGCGCGCCGGCCAGGAAGATAGACCCCACCAGGACCTGCAAGATGGCCCGCTTGCGGGCCCGGCCGCGGAGCTGAGCCGCCCGCACCTGCCGGACGGACGGGCGGAGCGCCAGGGGGTCCGGAAGGGCCATGGCCCCTAGTATGGCATCGAGTAGCCCGTCTGCAGAACGTGGGCGTTTCCGAAGCTGGTGTTCTGGTAGTAGTGGCCGTACGAGATCTCGAACGTGCCGGTCGAGAACCAGCGGAAGAACGGGATGTCGTGCAGCGGGTCGGCGTCCCAGATCAGCTTCACCTCCGGGTACTCCGTGTACACGGGGCCCAGCTTGGGATCAGAGCTCTGGTACGGCGGCGGCGGGACGATCGGCAACCCGAGCGCGTTAATGTCGTAGCAGGACGGGTTAGCCACGCTGTCACACCAGAACGCGGCGTGGTTCTGGACGTACTGGCGGTAGAGAAGCCGGATCTCCAGCGTACGCGACACGCGCTGGTAGAAGCGTCCTTCGATGGTGTGCGCGCGGATGTCCCACGGGTTGTAGGTGACCTGCGAGGTGCCCGGAAAGAAGTCCCAGTAGAACCGGTAGTGAATCTGAAACCCGGTCTGACTCTCCGGAAGGTAGTAGGCCCATCGCGCCGCCACCGCGTTGCGCATGCGGCGATCGGGCGGCTTCTCGTAGCCGAAGTTGGGGACCATCCGGTAGATGTTCCCCTGGAAGCCGTCGAGGAATGCACCCTCCAGGTTGACCTGCGCGATCTGCACCGGCGACAGCACCTGGGTGTACGAGAGGCCGTAGAAGTAGGAGTTCAGGAAGCAGGAGGTGTCGGGGGGCGTCGCGCAGTCGGGCGTGCGGGCGTGTGCCGACATCGAATCGAACGACAGCCCCAGCGACAGCGCCACGGTCGCCGTGTCGCCCCACAGCCGCTGCGCGACGGAGCCCGCCACGCCGTGCGACCAGTAGTCGGACTCGGCGCTGTACCGGTAGCCCAGCGTGGCGCGCGTGCGATCCCACGTCTTCCCGACGCCGATGCCGACCTCGTTGCGGATCTCCGTGAAGACGCTGTCGCCCACCGGACCGGCGGCCGCCGACGCCGAGCTGATGGCGTCGAGCAGGTAGTGCGTCTCGACGTCGAACCCGTGCGGCAGGTCCTTGCTCATCTCGACCACCGGCTGGATGACGCGGGTCGAGGGCTCGCGATAGTAGGCGCCGCGGATCGTGACCTCGTCGCCGCGCACGATGGTCCCCGGAAGCAGCGCCCCCCCGGCGACCAGCAGGAAAAACCCGAGCCGTTTCAAGTTCAGTTGCAGCCGCAGCCGCCGCCGGGCTGTCCGAAGCCGAGGTCGGCCCCTTCGCGGGCCCCGAACCAGTGCTGCCGGAAGTGATCCTCGAGGGGATCGGCGTCGAAGCGGAGCGCGCGCTTGGCGAGGTGCTCACGCTGCCAGGGCTGCACGGGCGGCTCCACGTGCGCGCAACCGGCCACGCCCGCCGCGGTCACCCCGACCAGCAGCAACAGGCGAAGTCGACCAACGAGGGGCATGCCGCGCTTTTATCACGAGCGCTGGCGATTCCGCATGCCGACGCTCACGCTACAATGCCGAGGTGGCAGTCGATCCGACCTACCTGGTGCTCGACATCGAGACCATTCCAGACCGGGATCTTTGGGATCCGCCGGAGCCGGCCGGCGTTCCCGGCGCCGCCGAGCGGCCGTTCCCGCCGCTCTACGCCTGCCGCCCGATCGTCATCGGCGTCATGTGGCTGGACGCCACGCTGGCGGTGAAGCGGATCGGGACGTTCGGTGAGTCGAAGGACGAGGCCGGCATGATGGCCGACTTCGCCGAGTTCATGGGGAAGTGGCGGCCGCTGATCGTCACCTGGAACGGTCGAGGTTTCGACCTGCCGGTGCTCGCGCTGCGCGCGCTGCGCTTCGGCCTCGACTTCCGCTGGTACTATCGGGGCGAGGGGTATCGCTACCGGTTCAGTGAAGAAGGCCACCTGGACCTCTGCGACGTGATCTCCGACCACGGCGCCGCCAAGATGACGTCGCTCGACGGCGCGGCGCGGATCATCGGGCTGCCCGGCAAGGACGGGGTCGACGGCAGCCAGGTCGAGGGGCTGTTTCACGCCGGCCAGATGGAGGCGCTGCGCCGGTACTGCCTGTCCGACGTGGCGCAGACGGCGTTCGTGTTCCTGCGCTACCGCCTGGTGACCGGTGATCTGGACCGCGACGGCTACCGGCACGCGGCCACGGCGCTCCTGGCCTCGCTGGAGAGCGACGGCCGGTTCGGGCGCCTCCTGGACGGCGTCGACCGGCGGCGGCTGTTGCTCGGTGACTGACGTCGACGCGCTGGCACCCCTGCCGCGCAGCTTCTACGGCCGACCAACCGTCGACGTGGCGCACGAGCTGCTCGGCAAGCTGTTGGTTCGCCGGGCCCCCGAGCCGGCCGGCGAGGTTCGGGTGGCGCGGCTGGTCGAGGTGGAGGCCTACCTGGGCGAGCGCGACGCCGCCTCGCACGCGCGGCGCGGCCCCACCCCGCGCGCCAAGATCATGTTCGGGCCGCCGGGCTTCCTTTACGTCTATTTGATCTACGGCATGCACAACTGCATGAACGTCGTCACCGAGACGGACGGCGTCGCCGGCGCGGTCCTGCTGCGCGCCGCCGCGCCCGTGGCCGGGTTCCCGCCCGAGGCGCGCCGCCCCCTGACCGGGCCCGGCAAGCTGTGCGCCGGCCTGGGGATCACGCGCGCCGCCAACGGCCTCGATCTGACCAGCGGCGACAGCTTCTACCTGTCCGACGACGGCGCGCCGGCTCCCCGGCGAGCGGCTTCACGCCGCGTCGGCGTCGAGTACGCCGGCGCCTGGGCCGCGCGCAAGCTGCGCTTCTACGTGCCGCGCGACCCCTACGTCAGCAAGCTCTGACGCTTGCGGACCTCGCGCTCGATCGCGCCGAACATGCTGGGGATGGACGCCGCCACCAGGCCGTCGATCACCTTGCGCAGGACGAACCCCGGGACCGGCGCCTTCACGTCCATCGTCGCGCGGTAGACGATGGCCGTCCCGTCTCCCTCGGCGGAGAACCGCCAGCCGCCGACCGAGCTGGTCACGATCTCCCCCTCGACGAAGGTCCAGTCGACGGTGTGCGCGGCGGCGTCGCAGGTCATGTCCAGCACGTAGCGGACGGGCAACACGACCTGGGCGCGGAACTCGACCCGCGACAGCGTGGCGCCGGTGGCTTGGGGCTCGGGCCCGCGCAGCACCTGCGTCCCTTTGATCTCCGGGAACAGGCGCGGATAGGCCGCGAAGTCGGTCACGACCGCGAAGACCTCGGCCGGCTTCGCGCGGGTCAGGAGATGGTGTTTTTCGACCGGTTCGCGTCCGCTCATCGCGTCGCGATTTGAGCACGCGCCCGCGCCCGCGCCAAGCGGCGCGGGTTGACGGCGCCCGACCCCGCCGCTTAATTTGACCGCCGCATGCCTCGCCCCTTCGCGCCGCCGGGGACGCGCACGAACTTCGTCGGTGATCGGCCGGTCCGCCTCGATCACGCCCGCCTCGACTGGGAGATCGATCTGGTCGGCCGCCGCCTGTCGGGCGTCGCGACGCTGACCGTGGTGGCCCGCCAGGATCGGCTGGCCACGGTCACGTTCGACGCCGTCGAGCTGGAGGTCCAGCAGGTCACGGTCGACGGCCGGTCGGCCCGCTTCGACAACGACGGCCAGTCGCTCCGGGTGACGCTGCCGGAGCCGGCGGCGGAAGGGGCCACCTTCTCGGTGGCGGTCCACTACGCCTGTCGCCCGCGCCGCGGCCTCTACTTCGTCGGACCCGACGCGGCCCATCCCGACCGTGCGCCCCAGTGCTGGACGCAGGGGCAGGACGACGACGCCCGCTACTTCTGGCCGTGCCTCGACCAGCCGATCGAGAAGTTCACGACCGAGGTGATCTGCACGGCGCCGGCGGGGACGTTCGTGCTGTCGAACGGCGACCTGCGCGAGCGAAGCGATCTGCCGGACGGGCAGTCCACCCGCTGGCACTACGCGCTGTCGCTGCCGCAGCCGGCGTACTTGCTGACCCTGGTGGCGGGCCCGTTCGCCGAGCTGCGCGATCGCGCGCCCCAGACCGGCGTCGACGTGTACGCGTTCGTGGCGCCGGGGCGCGAGGCCGACGGGCGGCGCAGCTTCGCGCGCACGCCCGAGATGATCGATCACTTCTCACAGAAGATCGGCGTCCCCTACCCCCTCCGCCGCTACAGCCAGATCACCGTGCCGGAGTTCATCTTCGGCGGGATGGAGAACACCAGCGCGACGACGCTGACCGACCTGACACTGCTGGACGAGCGGGCCGCGCTGGACCACGACGTCGAGGCGCTGGTCTCGCACGAGCTGGCGCACCAGTGGTGGGGCGATCTGCTCACCTGTCGCGAGTGGTCCGAGGGCTGGCTGAACGAGGGGTTCGCCAGCTACTTCGAGTACGTCTGGCGCGAGCACGCCAAGGGGCGCGACGCCGCCGACCTCGAGCTGCTGGCCGACACCGACGGGTACCTCTCCGAAGCGGGCCGCTATCAGCGACCGGTCGTCTGCCGGCAGTACGACGAACCGATCCATCTGTTCGACGCGCACCTGTACGACAAGGGCGCGCGCGTGCTGCACATGCTCCGCCACCACCTGGGCGACGGGGCGTTCTGGCGCGCCATCAACCACTACGCGACGAAGCACGCGCGCGGCTCGGTCGAGACGCGCGACCTGGCGCGCGCCATCGAGGAGGTCACCGGCCGCGACGTCGAGCGGATGCTCGATCGCTGGATAGGCCGCCCCGGGCACCCGGAGCTGGAGGGGCGCTGGAGCTGGGACGAGGACCGCAAGGTCGGCACGCTGGCCATCTCGCAGAAGCAGGCGGTCACGCCGGAGGCGCCGCTGTTCGAGCTGACCGCGACCCTTCGGTTCGAGGTCGAGGGCCAGACGCGCGACGAGCGCGTGGCGATCCGCGAGGCGGCGCACAGCTTCGAGATCCGCCTGCCCGCCCGCCCCACGCAGGTGGTGTTCGACCCGGGCGACGTCCTGCTCAAGACCATCAAGCTGGAGAAGAGCGGCGCGCTCTGGCGGCGGCAGCTGGCCGCCGCCGAGCTGGGCATCGATCGCGTGCTGGCCGCGCGGGCGATGGGCGATCTCCCCGATCCCGCCAACGTCGCGGCGCTGGCGACGGCGCTGCGCGACGATCCGTTCTGGGGCGTCCGCGCCGCGGCCGCGCGGGCGCTCGGCCGAACCCGCCGCGACGAAGCCCGTGACGCCCTCATCGGCGCGTTCGACGCGCCCGAGCCACGCGTGCGGCGCGCCATCGCCGCCGGGCTGGGCGAGCTGGCGGGCGACGAGACCGCCGCGGCCGCCCTGGCGGCTCACCTGCGCGCCGGCGACCCGAGCGTCTTCGTCGAGGCCGAGACGGCGCTGGCGCTGGGGCGCGTCCGCTCGCCGCTGGCGCTGGAGCTGCTGCCGCCGCTCACCCGGCGCGATTCGTTCCAGGACGTGGTCGCCGGCCGCGCGATCGACGGGCTGGGACAGACGGGCGATCCGCGGGCGTTCCCGCTCATCCGCGAGGCCTGGCGCCCCGAGGCCAAGTTCCCGGCCCGGCGTGCGGTGGTCGCCGCGATGGCCGAGCTGGCGCGCGGGACGGGCTTGGCCCGCGTCGCGCGCGAGGCGATCGAGGAGCGCCTGCGCGACGGCGACTTCCGTGTCCGCGGCGAGGCGGCCGCCGCATTGGCCCGCCTGGGCCTGCCGGACGCCGTCCCCGCCATCCGCCGCGCCCTGGCCGCCGAGCTGGACGGCCGCACGAAGCGCCGGATGGGCGACGCGGTCCGCGACATCGAAGACGGCGCGCGGCCTGCCGAGGAAGCCCGCCGCCTGCACGACGAGGTCGAACGCCTGCGCGGCGAGACCGCCAAGCTGCGCGAGCGCCTCGATCGCCTGGAGGCACGCCTGGCCCCGCCCACGCCGCCCGCTTCGCCGGCCCCCAAGCCGACGCGCCCCCGCCCGGTCACCCGTCGCCGTCCCCCGCGGACGCGGCGGATCTGATCCGGCCAGGGCGCGCCGACCCTGGCCGCCGACCCCGGCGTGGCCGCGGCGTTCGCCGACGTTCGCCCGGGCGAGCTCGACTGGCTGGGCACCGAGTGGCCCGAGCTGCGCGCGTTTTGGAAGCGGTCGCGCCGCGGATCTGAGCGCGGCCGGTCAGGTCTGCAGCTCGGCGACGACGTCGCGCGCGATCTGACGCGCGCGGGCCAGATCGCCGCGCGGCATGGAGATCGCCCCGACCACGGGGTGCCCGCCGCCGCCGTAGCGCTCGCAGATCTTGTTGATCTCGTGTGTGCGCGGCGTCCTGGCCCAGGGGTTCGAGCCGATCGAGATCTTCGCCCGCGACGCCGCCGTCAGCCCGACCGAGTAGCGCGCCTCGGGGAAGAGGTAGTACGAGATGAACTTGTTGAACGGGCCCACGTCCTGGTCGGCCAGGTCGAAGAACACCACCCCGTTCTCCAGCTTGGAGGCCGCGCGGATCGTCTCGATGTTGCGCTGGTGCTGTTCCAGCAGCGGCCCCAGCGGCCCCGCCACGTACGGATCGGCGGCGATGGCGTCCAGCGGCCGGCTGACGAGGTCGCCGATGAAGCGATCGGCCAGCGCCGGGTCGCGGTTGTTCTCGATGAACGTCATGAGCCGCAGCGCCGGCTCCTTCAGCTCGACCGCCATCCTGGCGTCCGGGAACAGCGCGCCGTCGATGATCTCGGCCCAGTAGATCAGGTCGGCCAGGGGCGCCGCGTCGAAACCGAACTTGGCGGCCACGGTGTCGGCCAGGAACTTCGTGCAGCTCTTGGCCTTGGGATCGTAGAACTTCCGCCCGGTGGCGTCGGCCCGGAAGTGGTCCTCGTCGCCCGGCAGCTGGAACGCCGAGGCGTGGTGGTCGAACCACCAGGTCAGGCGCGGATCCTGCGAGTAACGGAAGTCGACGCAGGCGTTCTCGTCCCCGTCGAAGTAGTCGGCAGCGAACGGCTGCGCGTCCCCCTTGTGCTCCAGCGGCCGGTAAGCGACATCAACCGGTCCCTTGGCGATCCGCTCGCGATAGAAGCGGGTGAACACCGCCGCCGAGCTGCATCCATCGAAGCAGTTCCCGTGATAGAGGACGCGCAGGCGCATTCACCTGCCAAGCTAACACGAACTCGCGCGCGGAGAAGGGAGCGGATAGAGTTCACCCCCCATGGCCGAGTTCTTGGTTGATCTCAAACGAACGCACGACTGCGGCGCGCTCCGCGCCACCGACGCCGGACAGAGCGTTGTCTTGTTTGGTTGGGTGGCGGCCCGCCGCGATCACGGCGGCTGCGTCTTCATCGACCTGCGCGACCGCGGCGGCATCACGCAGATCGTCTTCGAGCCCGAGACGAACGCCGCGGCGCACGCCCAGGCCTCCGAGCTGCGCCGCGAGTACTGCATCGGCGTGGTCGGCAAGGTGCGCGAGCGCGGCGGGCACAAGAACCCGAAGCTGCCCACCGGCGACATCGAGCTGGCCGCCGAGTCGGTGACGATCTTCTCGGTCGCCGAGACGCCGCCCTTCGAGCTGTCCGACGAGACGCGTTCGGACGAGAGCATTCGCCTCAAGCACCGCTATCTGGATCTGCGGCGCCCGGCGCTGCAGAAGAACTTCATCGTCCGCTCGCAGGTCTATCAGACCACCCGGCGCTACCTGGCCGACAACCGCTTCCTCGAGATCGAGACGCCGTTCATGGTGAAGTACACGCCGGGCGGCGCGCGCAACTTCCTGGTCCCCTCGCGCCTCAACCCGGGACAGTTCTACGCGCTGGCCGAGTCGCCGCAGATCTTCAAGCAGCTGTTCATGGTGGCGGGCATGGACCGCTACTTCCAGATCGTCCGCTGCTTCCGCGACGAGGACCTGCGGCTCGACCGCCAGCCCGAGTTCACGCAGATCGACCTCGAGATGAGCTTCGTCACCGAAGAAGATGTCCAGAACATCGTCGAGGGGCTGATCGTCCAGCTGTGGAAGGACACCCTGGGGCTCGACATCCCGCGCCCGTTCCAGCGCCTCACCTACGCCGAGGCGACCGGCAAGTACGGCTCCGACAAGCCCGACCTGCGCTTCGACCTGCCGCTCGTCGATCTGACCGAGGTCGTGACCAAGCACGACGGCGGCGGCGTCGGCCTCCTGCAGGCGGCGATCAAGGCGCCGGGCGGCGTGGTCAAGGGATGGCGGCTGCCGGCCGCCCAGGCCAAGGCGCTGTCACGCGCCGACCTCGACAAGCTGGAGGTGTTCGCCATGGGCTTCGGCGCGCGCGGGCTGGCCCGGGCGCGCATCGGCGAGGGCGGCGCCTGGGCGCAGAGCCCGATGAAGACCATCACCGACGACCTGCGCAAGGCCATCAACCAGGCCGCGGGGCTGGAGGACGGCGATCTGCTGTTCCTGCAGTTTGGCGCCAAGAAGCTGGTCAACGCGGTGCTGGGCGGCCTGCGCCTGCACCTGGCGGCCAAGCTGGATCTCGTCCCCAAGAACCTCTGGCGCTTCTGCTGGATCACCGACTTCCCGCTGTTCGAGGCCAACGAAGAAGGGCACCTGGTCGCGGCGCACCACCCGTTCACCTCGCCCAACCCGGCCGACCTCGACCGGCTGGAGAGCGACCCCGGCTCCGTGCGCGCCCGCGCTTATGACCTTTGCCTCAACGGCAACGAGATCGCCGGCGGGTCGATCCGGATCCACCGCTCCGACGTGCAGGCGCGCGTGTTCCGCGCGCTCGGGCTGACCGACCAGGAGGCGCAGGTCAAGTTCGGCTTCCTGCTGGAGGCGTTCAAGTACGGTCCGCCGCCGCACGGCGGGATCGCGGCCGGCGTCGATCGCCTGGCCATGCTCCTGTGCGGCGCCGAGTCGCTGCGGGACGTGATCGCGTTCCCGAAGACGCAGAAGGGAACCGACCTCATGACCGACGCGCCCGGGCCGGTCGCGCGACGCCAGCTCGACGAGCTGCACATCGCGCTCAAGGAATGACCCCCGCGTGGACGGAGCCGGGCTCAGCGCGCGCCGCGACGCTGACCCAGCTGGCGTCCGAGACGTTCGACGTCCTGGTCGTGGGGGGCGGCGCGACCGGGGCGGCCATCGCCCGCGACGCGGCCCTGCGCGGGCTGGCGATCGCGCTGGTCGACGCGGGCGATTTCGCCGGCCAGACGTCCAGCCACTCGTCGAAGTTGATCCACGGCGGCCTGCGCTATCTGCAATACGGCGATCTGCCGCTGGTGTTCGAGGGGCTGCGCGAGCGGCGGCGGCTGATGTCGACCGCCCCGCACCTCTGCCACCCGATCGAGTTCGTCTTCCCGGGCTACCGCGGCGAGAGCCCGAGCCTGGCCACGCTGGGCGCCGGGATCACCCTATATAACGCGCTGGCGCTCTGGAAACCGCCCGCCGCCCACCGGCGGATGGGGCCACACGAGCTCGGCGAGCAGGCGCCCCACCTGCGTAGCGCGGGGCTGGAGGGGGCGCAGGTCTACGTCGACTGCCAGACCGACGACGCGCGGCTGGTGCTGGAGAACATCCTGGACGCGGAGACGGCCGGCGCCGCCTGCGCCAACTACGTGCGCGTCGAGTCGATCGCCCGCGACCGCCGGGCCCGCGCACGCGGCGCCTCGGTCGTCGATCGCCAGACGGGCGCCGGGTTCGAGATCCACGCGCGCCTGGTGGTCAGCGCCGCCGGACCGTTCACCGACGGCTTCCTGAACGGGCCCCGCCGGCTGCGACCGACGCTGGGCGTGCACCTGGTGTTCGACGCCGACCGGCTGCCCCACCACGGCCGGGCCCTGGTCCTGCGCACCCCGCAGGACAACCGCCTCTACTTCGTGCTGCCGGCGGGGGCGCGCACCATCGTCGGCACCACCGACACCGATTTCGCGCCTGACCACGCGTCGGCGCGCGCCCCGCGTCTCGGTGACGAGATCCGCGCCCGTGGCTCCGACGTCGCGTATCTGCTGCAGGCGGCCCGCCACGCCTTCCCGTCGCTGGCGCTCGGTCCCGCGGACGTCGTCTCGACCTACGCCGGGCTGCGCCCGCTCCTGGCCGGCAACGCGCACACGCCGTCGGAGACGTCGCGCGAGCACGTCATCGCCCGCGGCCCCGACGGCGTGGTGGTCGTCGCCGGCGGCAAGCTGACGACGTTGCGCCGGATGGCCGAGGAGACCGTCGACGTGGTGGTCGACGCGCTGCACGCGCTGGGGATCGAGCGCGCTTTTCGTCCCTGCGAGACCACGACCCGCCTGCTGCCGGGCGGCGGCCCGCCGCCCGCCGGGCTGAGCGGGCCGCCCGACATCGTCGCGCACCTGGGCGTCTACGGCGCGCGCGCGATGACGTTGCTCTCGGTCGCCGCCGAGTCGCCCGATCTGGAAGCGCGCATCGATCCCGGGTTGCCGTACCTGTGGGCCGAGCTCGTCCACGCCGCCCGGCACGAGCGCGCGCACGGCCTCACCGACATCCTGACCCGCCGCGTCCCCCTCTTCCGCGACGCGACCGATCAAGGGCTCGGCGCCGCCCCGCAGGCCGCCGCCCTCGCCGCGCGCGAGCTCGGCTGGACCGACGCCCGCGTCGCCGAAGAGCTGGCGGCCTATCAGGCGGCCGTCGCCCTCTCCCGCCGCTGGCAGTCCGAGCTATAGGACGGTCATCACGCCGTCGAGCGCGCGCAGCGCCATGCGCAGCGCGTGCGCCTCGGTGGCGCTGCCGACGCGCACCTGCAGGCGATGGCTGATGTACTTGCCGCCGGACGACGGCTGCCGCTCATGCGCCGACAGCGCCCGCCCCTCGGCCGTGGCGGCGGCGACGATCGCGTCCACCACCGCCTGGTCGTTCCGGGCGATCACCGACACCGGGAAGTCGCCCGGGAACGCGTAGCAGGCCTCGATCAGCTCGATGTCGCGCTGCCGCTCGGCCTCGGGCGAGTCGTGCGGGGTGGTCAATTGACGGAGGTGGCCAGCTTCTTCCGGGCGCTGGTCCGCTCGACGTCGGCGGCGGCCCGCGCGGGACCGTACGGCAGCGGGCGGTCGGTGCGCAGCACCTGCACCGGCAGGATCACGCGCATCGAAGCCGGCAGCGGCTCGAAGAACCAGCTCGACACCACGTCCGACATGCACTGCTCGACCGGGCAGTCGGCGCTGTAGGTCGAACGCGCGATCCAGTGGTCGCGCATCTCGCCGTCACGCGACAGCGACACCCCCACCCCGACGTAGCCGGAGTGCTGGCATGAGATCGGCAGCACGTCGAAGCACTGGTGCAGCGTCGACGCCTGCGTCTGCGCCTCGGCGCGCAACGCCTTCTCGATCTCGATCGGCGTGGCGCGCGGCGAGATCGGCGACTTCATGTCGGCCTCGCTGATCTGCGCGCCCACCGGCACCGCGCAGAAGATGCTCCCCAGCGCAGCGATCTCCAGCGGCAGCACCGCGCGGCGCGCGAACCGGCGCACCGAGCCGGCGGGCGCCGGCGGAACCGGCCCCTCGTCGGGGAGACTGCGGATGACGAACGTCGCGGCGCCGACCGCCAGCTCGGCGCGCGCCCCGATCTCGATCGGGAGGTCGACCGACTTGCCGTCGGCGTCGCGCGCCAGGCCCTCCACCGCCAGCGGCGCCCGATCGCCGTCGATGCGTCCGGTAAACCCCGGCGTCAGCGCGACCCGATAGCCGTCGCCGACGCGCCGGACCAGCGGCAGCGCCAGCGCGGAGAACGCATCATCATGGATGTCGGCGCCGATCTGGTAGACGCGCGCGCGGCGCGCGGCGCGCACCGCCGCCAGTATCGCGGCGCCCAGGCAACACAGGCCCCACAGACCGGTGAACACCGGTACGAACACGACCCGATGCACGGCCGTGAGCGCCAGCGCCACGATCAGGGAGGCGCCGACAGACATGCCGGCCACGGAGAAGAAGGCCGCCAGCGCACTGCGCCGCTCGGCCCGCTTCGACAACCGCCGCACCGAAACGACCTCGCCGTTGAGGAGATACGCGATCTCGATCGACTGGGCTTGGGATTGGGTTTGCTTCACGGCTGACCTCGCCGCCGTAGTTTAGCAGCCCAGGCACAGCGCGCCGCGTTTCGTTTCGGCGTGCAAAACATCTTTCGCACCCGCCTCCCGATGGGCGGACGGGCGGATCGACAGTCGGGTGACGCCCGGGTGACGGCGAATCGACGGGAAAATCGCATCCAACCGCCGATTGCCGGCTTGCAGCCCTTCGGTCAGGTGCGTAATTTACTTCGCGCTGATTCGCGGCCAACCGGGCCCCGTCCTCCCAGGACCAAGTGGTTTCAGGCAGTTAGGCGGTGTTAGAAATCTGGCACGTGCCGTGCTAGATGTCTGCGCGACCTTCTGGGAGGAGGGTTCTAATGCCACAGGCCGCAACTCAGACGACCGCCATCGAGACGATTACCGCGCCCGCCACGGTCCCGGCCTCCGCGCCGAACCGGGAGAAGGCGCTGCAGATTCTCTCCAAGTCGATCTACAAGGAGCTGCGCGAGAACGGCTACGAGCCAAAGCAGATCGTGGCCCTCGCGACCGAGATCATCAGCCTCGTCACGACTGATCTGAATCTCGACTAGGAGGGCGTTGCCTTGCCGCCCGATGGGCGGCCTGGTAGGGCGTCGGTGGCCGGCTGCCGGACGGCCGGCGCAGACGCCAAAAATTGTAGCTTTTGCTCGGCTGTTCGAGCATTCTTCGCGCGCCCCCGACCCGGGCGCGCATTTTTTTGTCCGAAGCGTCCGGCCGCCGGAGACGGAGCTTTCGATGGGTATCAAGACATTCTCGGACCTGGACATCGCCGGCCGGCGCCTGTTCGTGCGGGCCGACTTCAATGTCCCGCTGACGTCGGACGGCAAGGTCGCCGACGACACGCGCATCCGCGAGAGTCTCCCCACCATCAAGCTGGCGATCGAGAAGGGGGCGCGGGTCGTGCTCGCCTCGCACCTCGGCCGTCCCAAGGGCAAGCCCGACAAGAAGTACACGCTCGAACCGGTGGCCGAGCGCCTGGCTGAGCTGATCGGCGACGACGTGGCGCTGACCGACGAGCCGGTGGGCGACGGCGCCCGCAAGGTCGTCCACGATCTGAAGGCCGGCGCGGTCGCGTTGCTGGAGAACCTGCGCTTCTCCCCCGCCGAGGAGGCCAACGACGAGGGCTTCGCCCGCGCGCTGGCCAGCTACGCCGACGTCTATGTGAACGACGCCTTCGGCACCGCCCACCGGGCCCACGCCTCCACCGCCGGCATCACCAAGTTCGTCGCCGACAAGGGCATGGGGCTGCTGATGGAGCGCGAGGTGAAGTTTCTCGGCAAGCTGCTGGGCGAGGTCGAGCGCCCGTTCGTGGCGATCATCGGCGGCGCCAAGGTCTCGGACAAGATCGGCGTGCTTGGCAACCTGCTCGGCCGCGTCGACCAGATCCTGATCGGCGGCGCGATGGCCAACACGTTCCTGAAGGCCAAGGGGGGCAAGCTCGGCCGTTCGCTGGTCGAGGACGACAAGCTGGCCCTGGCCCGATCCTTCCTGCGCAAGGCCGAGGAGGCCAACATCGACATCCTGCTGCCGCGCGACGCGGTGGCGGCGGCCGGCATCAAGGCCGACTCGGGCCGCGTGGTCCAGGCCATGGCCATCCCGGAGGACCTGGCGGCGCTGGACATCGGGCCGGAGACGGCGCGCGGCTTCGCCGACGCCATCGCCCGCGCCAAGACCATCTTCTGGAACGGCCCGATGGGCGTGTTCGAGTCCGAACCGTTCGCGGGCGGTACGCTGGCGGTCGCCAAGGCGGTGGCCTCGGCGCCGGGCGCGCTGACCGTCGTGGGCGGCGGCGACTCGGTCGCGGCGATCCACAAGAGCGGCGTGGCCGACAAGATCACCCACATCTCGACCGGCGGCGGCGCTTCGCTCGAGTTCCTCGAGGGGAAGAAGCTGCCCGGCCTGGCCGCACTCGAAAGCTGAGACCCGACCCATGGCACGAACGCGACGACCTTTTTTCTGTGGAAACTGGAAGCTGAACGGCTCGATCGCCGAGTCACTGGCGCTGGCGACGGAGGTGCGTAACGGTGTCGCCACCGTGCGCGACGTCGACGTCGCGGTGGCCCCCAGCTTCACGGCCCTGCACGCGGTCGCCAAGCGGCTGGAGGACGGCCCGGTCGCCGTTTCGGCGCAGGACTGCTTCTGGGAAGAGAAGGGCGCCTTCACCGGCGAGGTCGCGCCGTCGCAGCTGATCGACGTCGGCTGCAAGTACGTCATCCTGGGCCACTCCGAGCGTCGCCAGCTGATGGGCGAGCTGGACGCGGCCGTGAACCTGAAGTCGCGCGCCGCCCTGCGGGCCGGCCTGGTGCCGATCATCTGCGTCGGCGAGACGCTGGCCGAGCGGGACGCCGGCGAGACGCTGGGCCGCGTGCAGGCGCAGGTCGACGCGGCGCTGGCCGAGATGAGCGAAGCCGAGCTGGAGCGGGTCGTGATCGCCTATGAGCCGGTGTGGGCCATCGGCACCGGCCGCAACGCCACCCCCGCCCAGGCGGAAGAGGTGCATCGCTTCATTCGCAGCCGCGTCGCGACGCGGGCCGCCGCGGTGGCGCCCCGGACGCGCATCCTGTACGGCGGCAGCGTGAAGCCCGACAACATCCGCGCGCTGATGGCCGAGGAGGACGTCGACGGCGGCCTCGTCGGCGGCGCTTCACTGTCCGCTGAGTCGTTCGTTCGTCTCGTGAAAGAGGGCGCCGCTTCATGATCACGCTGCTGACCATCCTGCACATCGTCGTCTGTCTGTTCCTGATCCTGGTCGTCCTGCTGCAAGCCGGAAAGGGCGGCGGCATGGGGATCGCCTTCGGCGGCGGCGGCGGAAGCCAGACCGTGTTCGGCTCGTCGGGCGCGGGGAACTTCCTGACCCGCCTGACGTCGATCACGGCGTTTGTGTTCCTGCTGACCTCGCTGGGGCTGGCGCACTTCTCGAGCCAGCAGGACTCGCGCCGCCTGCAGCGGCTGGCCGAGCAGAAGAGCGCCGAGAAGAAGGCCGATGACCAGCGCGCGGCCAAGCTGAAGGTGGATCTCGAGAAGGCGCGCGAGTCGGTCCAGAAGACCGCTGGCGGCGCCGCGGTCCCCGCCGTTCCGGCCACCAGCGAGCCCGCGGCGCCGGTCGAGAAGCCGGCCGCCGAGAAGCCGGCGGTCCAGAAGAAGACCGACGCCACCAAGGCCGCCGCCCCGGCGGCGCCGAAGAAGCGCAAGCACGCCGCGGAGCCAGGCGCCGACGGGACCGCCCCGGCCGCCAAAGACGAGAGCAAGCCCGCCGCGCCGGCCCCCGCCCCCGCGGGCGAGTAAGATCGCGGCGGACACCATGCCGCTTCCGTTCGTCAAGGCCGAAGGGACCGGGAACGACTTTGTCGTCGTCGATCTGCGCGCCGGCCGCGCCCCGGCGGCAGACAAGTCGATCGAGGACCCGGCGGTCGTGCGCGCCATCTGCGATCGCCACTTCGGGATCGGCGCCGACGGCGTGCTGGCGATCCTGCCCAGCACCACCGGCGACGCGCGGATGCGCGTGCTGAACGCCGACGGCAGCGAGGCCGAGATGTGCGGCAACGGCCTGCGCTGCGTGGCCAAGGTCCTGTACGAGTCCGACCCGGCCCTGCGCCGGCCGACGCTGCAGATCGAGACCGGCGCCGGCGTGCTGGCGTGCACGCTGGAGGTCGCCGGAGGTGTCGTCCAGACGGTGACCGAGGAGATGGGACGCCCGCGCCTCACGCGCGGCGAGATCCCGCTGGCGCCCGGCGGCGCCGATCGCGCGCTGCGCGAGTCGATCCGGGCGCGCGACCGCGAGTTCCGCTTCACCGCCGTCTCGATGGGGAACCCGCACGCGGTGATCTTCGTCGAGGGCGATGAGGACCTGCGGGCGCTGGCCGAGGGCTACGGCCCCACGCTGGAGGTCTCCGACCGGTTTCCGCGCCGCACGAACGTCGAGTTCGCGCGCGTGCGCGGCCACGAGATCGACCTGGTGGTTTGGGAGCGCGGCAGCGGCCTCACGCTCGCCTGCGGCACCGGTGCCTGCGCGACCGTCGTCGCCGCTTGCCTGGAAGAGCGTCTGGCGCCCGGCGCCGAGACGCCCGTGCACCTGCCGGGTGGGACGTTGTCGATCACCGTCGCCCCGGACCACTCGGGCGTTCGGCTGCGCGGACCCGCCCGCATCGTGTTCGCCGGCGAGCTCGACCCCGCGCGGTTCGCTTAAAACAGCGAGCCCTGGCCCGGCGAGCGGGCGGGCGGCGGCACGCCCAGGTGGTCGTACGCGCGGCGGGTGATCTGGCGGCCGCGCGGGGTGCGGATCAGGAAGCCTTCCTGGATCAGGTAGGGCTCGTAGACGAACTCCAGCGTGTCGCGGTCCTCGGCCAGCGAGGCGGCCAGCGAGTCGATGCCGACCGGACCGCCGTCGAAGCGCTTGATGATGGTGGAGAGGATCTTGCGGTCGCCGGCGTCGAGGCCGGCGGCGTCGACCTCCAGCCGGCCGAGCGCGTACTCGGCGACCTCGCGCGTGATCCGGCCGTCGCCGCGCACGTCGGCGAAGTCGCGGATCCGGCGCAAGAGCCGGTTGGCGATGCGGGGCGTGCCGCGCGCGCGGCGACCGATCTCCTCGGCGCCCGCGTCGTCGATCGGGATCTCGAGCAGGCGCGCCGACCGGCGCACGATGGTGGTCAGCTCCTCGGCCGAATAGAACGCGAACGTCTCGACGATCCCGAAGCGAGAGAGCAGCGGCGAGCCGAGCTGCCCGGTGCGCGTGGTGGCGCCGACCAGCGTGAAGCGCTCGATCGGCAGCGGGATGGCGCGGGCGCCGGCGCCGCTCCCGGTGACCAGCTCGATGCGGAAGTCCTCCATCGCCGGATAGAGCGCTTCCTCGATCACCGGCTGCAGGCGGTGAATCTCGTCGATGAACAGCACGTCGCCGCGCCCCAGCGAGGTCAGGATGCCGGCCAGGTCGCCCTTGCGCTCCAGCGCCGGGCCGGAGGTGACGCGCACCTCCGACCCCATCTCGCGCGCCAGGAGAAAGGCCAGCGTGGTCTTGCCGAGGCCCGGCGGCCCCGACAGCAGCACGTGATCCAGCGCGTCGCCGCGCTTGCGCGCCGCCTGCACGTACACGGCGAGGTTGTCGGCCACCTTCTTTTGGCCGACGAACTCGGCGAAGCTGCGCGGCCGCAGCGCGGCGTCGTCATCGAAGTCGCGGGCGTGCGCGCCTGCGTCGGCCGACAGGACCCGCGGCTCGGCCGGCGCGTCGGTGGTTTCGTCTTCGTGGCGCTTGCGGGCCATCGCCTACTGCCTCCGCAGCGCGCTCAGCGCCTCGCGCACCAGATCCGCCACCGGCCGCGCGGGGTCCAGCTTGTCGAGCAAGGGATCGATCTCTCCCGGCTTGTAGCCGAGCTGGGTCAGCGCGCCGTACACGTCGCCCAGCGGTCCCCGGAGCGGCTCGATCTTGGCCGGCACCGGCTCGATCGCGACCGTCTTGCCGACCGGCAGGCTCAGGATCTTCTCGCGCAGCTCGAGGGCCAGGCGCTCGGCCGTCTTCCGCCCCACCCCTTTGACCTGCGTCAGCCGACCGACGTCGCCGGTGGCGATCGCGCGCACCAGCTCACCCGGCTCGATGCCGGCGAGGATAGCCAGCGCCACGCGCGGCCCGACCCCCTGCACGCTGATCAGCGTCTGGAACAGCGTCCGCTCGTTGGTCTCGGCAAAGCCATACAGACGCAGCGGCTCGTCCTTCACGAAGTGCGTGTGGACGTAGAGCTGCGTGGCGCTCCCCGCGCTGCGCATCGAGAGCGCCGCGGCGGTCGAGGCGCTCACCAGCACCTGGTACCCGACGCCGGCCACGTCGATGACGGCCGATTCGCCGTCGGCCTCCAGGACCTCACCGCGCAGGAAGGCGATCATCGCGCGCGCACCCGGCGCTGCGCCGGAAGGCTACGCGCGTGGCAGATGGCGATCGCCAGGGCGTCGGCGGCGTCGGGCTCGGGGGTGCGGCGCATGGAGAGCAGCGCGCGCACCAGGAACCCGATCTGATCCTTCGTCGCGCGGCCGTGGCCGACCACAGCCTTCTTCACCGTCGCCGGCGGGTAACCCGTCACCGGCAGGCCGTGCTCGGCGGCCACGAACAAGGCCACGCCGCGCGCCTCGCCCAGCGCCAGCGTCGACTGCACGTTGACGCCGAAGAACGCCTCTTCCATGGCCACCGCGTCGGGCTTCACCTCGTCGATCAGCTCGCGCAGGCCCCGCCCGATCTCGCCGAGGCGCACCGCCCGCGCGTCCCGCGGCGGCGCCGAGATGACGCCACACTCGACGTAGGCGACCGCGGAACCGGCCGCCGCGCACTCGACCACGCCATACCCCAGGCGCAACGTTCCCGGATCGATGCCCAGGATACGGACCGTCGCGCGCGCGATGGTCCGCGGCGACGGCCGTCCCGAGATCGAATTGAGCTTCAGCCGACGCTCTCCAGCACGGACTCGTCGACGTCCATGTTCGAGTAGACGTTCTGGACGTCGTCGTTGTCTTCCAGCGCGGCGACCAGCTTGACGGCGCCCTCGGCCTCCTTGCCGACCAGCTTCTTCACGTCCTGCGGCACCATCGTGACCTCGGCCGACAGCGGCTCGGGCAACCCGCCGTTCTTCAGGCCGTCGCGCACCGCCTCGAACCCCTTGGGCTCGGTCACGACGACCAGCGACTCGCCCTCCGTCTTGATGTCGTCGGCGCCCAGCTCGATCGCCAGCTCGGTCACCTTGTCCTCATCGACGGCGGCGGCCTCATAGACGATCAGCCCCTGCTTCTTGAACATGTACGCCACCGAGCCCGAGGCGCCCAGGTTGCCGCCGTGCCGCGTGATGATGCTGCGGATGTCCCCCGCCGTGCGGTTGCGGTTGTCGGTCATGATCTCGACCAGCACCGCCGTGCCGCCAGGGCCGAACACCTCGTAGTTGAACTCCTCGTAGCTCACGCCCTCGAGGTCGCCGGTCCCCTTCTTGATGGCCCGGTCGATGGTGTCGTTCGGCATGTTCTGCGCGCGCGCCTTGTCCACCGCGGTGCGCAGGCGTGGGTTGCCGCTCGGATCACCGCCGCCCACGCGGGCGGAGACGGTCAGCTCCTTGATGAGCTTGGTCCAGACCTTCGACTTCTTGGAGTCGGAGGCCTCTTTCTTGTGCTTGATCTTGGTCCACCGGTTATGCCCGGACATGCGGCCTATCATAGCCATGCCGCGTGCGGCGGCGCCCACTTTTTGCCCCTCTTTTGCTCAGGGGGGGCCGGCCCCCGGCGTGGGCACCAGCGGCGTGTGATTCCAGGCGCCTGCACCGTCGCAGGCGGTCTGGATCAGGCGGTGGACGGCGTTGCCGTTCCAGCTTCCCGCGGACACGTCGACCCACCCGCCGTAGCTCGACACGACGGCGTCGCCCTGGAGCAGTTGGACCGGCTCGCCCGAGTTCGACAGCCCGTCGGCGCCCAGGCGCGTGTCGACGCGGACCAGCAGCGTCCCGGCGCGCGGCGAGGGGTCGCTCCCCTCGTCCGGATCGTAGGTGGCCGTGACGACCAGCGCGTAACCGCCCGCCGCCAGCGTCTCGTCCGGCAGGTCGTCCCCGCCCTTGCTGTCCTGCAACCGCAGGCCGGCGAGATCGACGTCGCTGTCGCCCAGGTTCCTCAGCTCGACGTACTCCTGCTGGGGCTCGGGCCCGGCCGGGTTGGCCAGGACTTCCGTGATGGCGATCGGCGGCAGGGCCGCCGGGGTGGTGAAGGCGAACGGCGCCGAGCTGGCGGCGTTCCCGGCCAGATCGGTGGCGGTCACCGTGACCGTCGCCGACGCCGACGGCGGCAGCCCGCCCAGCGGGACGCCCAGGTCGAAGCGCGTCTGGCCGGCACCCGCCGGGGTGTCGACCTCGACGCCACTCGCCACGACCGCGATCGTCCCGCTCGCCGGCTCGTCGGTCGAGAACGTCACCTGCAGGCACGGCCCGGCGGTGGCGACCGCCAGATCGCCGAGCACGGGCGGCGTCACGTCCGGCGCCGCGGCATCTTGGAAAACGCCGATCGTCCCGGGCGCGATCATCGCCCCCGCCCCGTCGAGCGCCCCGGCCGAGATCGCGATCGCGCAGGCGCCGCCGGCCGGAAGGTTCCCCGTCATGGCGACGCGGTAACACGCCCCCATATCGCCGACCGCGCAGGGCGTCTCCATCGGCAAAGACGCCGCGACCGGCGGAGCGGCGCCGTCGCAGATCACCAGCCCCGCGCTCCCCCAGGTCACGGGCGCCGGGAATCGCACCACCACGCCCGCGAGGTTCAACGGCACCTCCGTGGCACCGGCCGCCGGATCGACCAGCGTCGCGCCGGCTGGTCCGCTGGGTGGCGGCGCGGTGTCACCTCCGGCGGGGACGTTCGTCAGGTCGGTCGACGGGGCACAGGCGGCCGCCGACAGCAGAACAGCCAGGCCCAAGCAGCGCGACAGAACAGGCATGGCCTCAGTTGTCGGCCGCCGTTCGCGGCGGTTGTGCGACTTGGACGGGGACCCCTGAGCGCGTTCCCTGGCCCTCCCGCGTTGACGCCGCTCGGCCCAGCCGAGCTCCGTCTACGCGTGTGGTAAAAGCCCGGCGGTCATGTCTCAGCCGGCGACCGATCTCGTCGATCTCATATTGGCCTCCGCGTCGCCGCGGCGGCGCGAGCTGCTCGAGCGGGTGGGCCTGCGCCTGGAGGTCATTCCGGGCGCGATCGACGAGACGCCGCTGCCCGACGAGAAGCCGGACGCCTACGCGCGGCGGGTGGCGGGGGCCAAGTGCGACGTGGTGGCGGACGCGCTCCCGGCCGCGCGCGGGCTGGCGGTGCTCGGCGCCGACACGACGGTGATCATCGACGGCGCCATCCTCGGCAAGCCCGCCGACGCCGCCGACGCGCGCGCGATGCTGGGACGGCTGGCGGGCCGCCGGCACGAGGTGGTCACCGCCTACGCCATTCGCCTCGGCGACCAGCGCGTCGAGCGCTCCGTGACGACGATGGTGGCCGTGCGCGCGATGCAACCGGCCGAGGTCGACGCGTACGTCGCCGCCGGCGAGTGGCGCGACAAGGCCGGCGGCTACGCCGTGCAAGGGATCGCCGCGGCGTTCGTGACCGATCTGCGCGGCTCGCTGACCAACGTCATCGGCTTGCCGCTGGCCGAGGTGCTGGCCGATCTGCTGGCGCTGGGCGCGCTGCCGCGTTACCCGGTGGCGGCGTTCGGCGTGGCGGACGCGGGCGGATGACCCGGGCCGAGCAGATCGCGGCCGGACTGGCGGAGGTCCGCGCGCGCGTGGCGGCGGCCGAGAAGGCTGCCGGGCGGCCGGCGGGCGCCGTGCGCCTGCTGGCGGTCAGCAAGAAGATGAGCGCGGACGACGTGCGCGCCGCGGCCGCCGCCGGCCAGCGCGCCTTCGGCGAGAACTACGCCCAGGAGCTGCGCGACAAGCGGGCCGAGCTGGCATCGAACGCCACCCCACCCGAGTGGCACTACATCGGACCGTTGCAGAGCAACAAGGTGAAGTACGTCGCCGGGCAGGTCGCGCTGCTGCACACCATCGATTCGCTCGCGCTGTTGGAGGCGGTCGAGGCGCGCGGCGCCGCGCAGGCCTGCCTGGTGCAGGTCAACGTGGCGGGCGAGGCGCAGAAGCGCGGCGTGGCGCCCGCCGAGCTGCCGGCGCTGCTCGATCGCTTCGCCGCCGCCGCGCACGTCCGCTGCGCCGGCTTGATGGTCATCCCGCCGCTGACCGAGAACCCCGAGGACGCGCGCCCGCACTTCGCGGCGCTGCGCGCGCTCCGCGACCGCGAGGCCGCCCGCCCGCGCGCCAACGTCGATCTGCGCGAGCTGTCGATGGGGATGAGCGGCGACCTGGAGATCGCCGTCGCCGAAGGCGCGACGATCGTCCGGGTCGGCACCGCGATTTTTGGCCGTCGGGCCGTCACCCGCGAAGCCTGAATTACGGGAAGCGCCCCGCGGCGACCAGCAGGTCGAGGCGGGCCTGGCGCGAGAGGTCCTCGGCCTCGGCGGCGGCCGTATCGGCGTCGCGCGACTGGCGGGCGGCGTCCAGCACCTCGATGTTGGTGCTGGCGCCGGCGCGATAGGCCAGCACCGCCAGGTCGTAGGCCTTGTGCGCCAGGCGGGCGGCATCGCGGGCCGACCCCAGGGCCTGGTCCGCGCGCAGCAGCGCCGTGAAGCTGATTCGCACGTCGGACTGGGCCTGACGCAGCCCCGTCTCCAGGTTGGCGCGCGACTCGGCCAGCAGCGCCTCCCGCTCGCGCGAGAGGCCCGAGCGCAGGCCGCCGTCGTAGAGCGGCAGCGACAGCACCAGCGTCGCCAGCCAGCCGGTCTTGGGCAGCAAGACCTCGGGCGGGTTCTGATAGAACGGCTGCCCGACCGCCGAGAGGATCGGCGCGTAGTAGGCCCAGGTGTCGTCGGAGACCTGCTTGGCGGCCGCCACGCGCTGCTCCAGCACCCGCAGGTCCGGGCGCCGCGACGGGGCGTCCTGCAGCGCGGCCGCCAGCGACGGCATCGGGCCCAGGTCGACGTCGTCGATCG
The DNA here is from genome assembly GCA_964618005.1 of uncultured Myxococcales bacterium. Lineage (GTDB taxonomy): Bacteria > Myxococcota_A > Polyangia > Fen-1088 > Fen-1088 > JADGRB01. The sequence goes on along the minus strand of CAZTZM010000265.1, from coordinate 5,078 downwards.
AGTCGACCGGCGCCGACGCCCCCACCAGCACGCCCAGCGCCTCGCGCGCCCGCTCGAGCGCCACGTAGGTCGACTGGACCTGCACGTCGACGGAGGCCAGGTCCTGCTGCGCGCGCACCTCGTCGATGCTGCGCCCCACCCCGCCCACCAGCCGCGTGTGCGCGTAGTCGAAGTGGTCCTTGGCGTTGACCCGCGCCGTCTCCGACGCCGCGATCAGCCGGTGCTGCGTCACGACCGTCAGGTAGGCGCGCGCGGTGGCTTCGGCGACCTGCCGGCGCACGTCGACCGCGCTGGCCTCCGCGATGGTGCGGTTGTCCTTGGCGTGGCGGGTGCTGGTCCAGGCGGGCGCCTGAATCAGCGGCACCGTCAGCGTCAGGCTGGCCGCCAGCTCGTTCGCCGCCTCCTCGACGACGCCGGCCGCAACGCGATCGTGGTCCAGGCGGGTGTAGGCCGCGTTGGCGTTCAACGTGGGGAACCAGCCCGCGCGCGCCTCCTTCACCAGGGCGTCCGCGCGGGCGATCTCGGCCTCGGCCACCGTCACCGTCGGGTTGTGCTTCAACGCCCGCACGACGGCGTCGGCCAGGGTGAGCTTCTCCGGCGCCGGCGCGGGCGGCTCGGGGGCCTCGCGCTCGGCCGCGTCGACCGCTGCCGAGACCCCGGCCACCAGCGCGGCGGCCGCCAGCGCCGCGACCGCGCGACGGGGAGCGAAGTCCAGCCAGCTCATCGGGCCTCTATAGCAGACCGGGGCGACGGCCCGCGAGGCCGGCGCGATCCGCGGTAGAACCGGCGTGTGGGGTGGGCTCTCCCGATAGCTCTCACGGCGGTTTTCGCCGCCTGGGTGTCCTACGCGTTCACGCTGCGGCGAATGAACGCGCTGCCCGCGCTCGGGGATCTGCCGGCGACGCTTCCCGACGGCGCCCAGGCCTGGCCGTCCGTCTCCGTCGTGGTGGCCTGCCGCAACGAGGAGGCGGCCGTGCGCCAGGCGATCGCGTCCCTGCTCGCGCAGGACTACCCGCGCCTGGAGGTGGTGGTGGTCGACGACCGGTCGGAGGACGCGACGGGCGCCATCCTGCGCGAGCTGGCGGCGACCGACCCGCGCCTGCGGATCGCGCGGGTCGACACGCTGCCGGCCGGCTGGCTCGGCAAGACCAACGCCATGCACCAGGGCGCCGCCGCCGCGACCGGAGCCTGGCTGCTGTTCACCGACGCCGACGTGACGTTCGCCCCCGATGCGCTCCGGCGGAGCGTCGCCTGGGCAACGCGCGAAGGGCTCGGCCACGCGGTGGCGTTGCCCCACTTCGTGGCGCCCGGTGTCTTCGAGCGTGGGTTCGTCTCGCTGTTCGGGCTGCTGCTGCTCCTGAGCCTGCGCGTCGACGATCTCCGGCGCGCCGGCACCGCGGCGTACATCGGCGTGGGCGCCTTCAACCTGGTGCGCGCCGACGCCTACCGGGCGATCGGCGGCCACCAGCGGCTGCGGATGGAGGTCGCCGACGACATCAAGCTGGGGATGGTGCTGCGGCGGAGCGGCTTCCCCCAGGGGTGCGCCGACTCGAGCGGCCTGGTGCGGGTGCGCTGGCAGCGCGGGTTCCGGGCCTCCATGCGCGGCCTCTTGAAGAATTTCTTCGCCGGAACCGAGTACCGCTGGCCGGCGACGCTGCTGCTCGCGCTGCAGGTCCTGGCCGGGACCACGCTCCCCTGTGTCGCGTTGGCGCTGGCGCTCGCGCGCGGCCAGGCGTGGTCGTTGACGGGGGCCGTGGGCCTGGGCGCGGTCGCGCTGCCGATGGCGATGCTGGGGGCGAGCGCGCGGCGCCTCGCCGGCGGGCGCGGGTACGAAGGGCTGCTGCTGCCGATCGTCGGCGCGTGTGTGGCGGGCGTGGCGATCGCCAGCGCCGCGCTGGCCACCGCGCGCGGCGCCATCATCTGGCGCGGCACGCGTTATCCCCTCGCCGCGCTGCGCGCCGACACCGTGCGCGAGGCCGACTGGCCGTTCGAGCGCGCGCCGGGCTGGGGGGCGCCTCAGTTCGGCGCGGCCGGCGCGATCCGGAACCAGAGCGCCCGCGGCGCGTGACAGAGGCGGCAGACCAGATCGAGCTCCCGCAGGACGCCGCGCGGGGTGACCGAGGCGCGGTCGTGGCGCAGCTCGAGCGAGCCGCCGCACTGAATGCAGGGCGTGCCGCGCGCCTGCGCCTCGACCAGCGAGGCGGTCGCCAGCTCGATCGGCCGCTCGGGCGAGCCGCCCGGCAGCTCCGCGGCCATCTGCTCGGTGCGGCGAACCGCCTTGCGGAGCGCACGCTCCTGCTCGCGTCGCTGGCGGCGGGGACGTTGGGCCATCGCTGTCTCTAGGGGCAGCGGTCGGCGATCGGCGGCAGCGCGCGCCACCAGGCCGTCGTCGTCGCCGCCGGGTCGGTCGGCTCGACCGGCTCGCCCAGCCGCGGCGTGAGCAGGTGAACGCCGCCGGCCCGCGCGGCCTCCAGCAGCGTCTCGGCCGGCTCGGACCAGGCGTGATACGCCAGCGAGAACGTCGACCAGTGGATCGGGATCAGCGTCTTGGCGTGAAGGCGCGCGAACGCCTCCAGCGCGCCGGCCGGCCCCAGGTGGATGTTGCCCCAGGTGGGGTGGTACTGGCCGATCTCCAGCAGCGCGACGTCGAACGGCCCCTCTCGCCGGGCCACCTCGTCGAACCCGTCGGTCAGCCCGGTGTCGCCGCTGAAGAAGACCCGGTGGCGCGGCCCGACGATCGACCACGACGTCCAGAACGCGCCGACGCGCCAAGGTAGGCCGCGGCCGTTGAAGTGACGGGCCGGCGTCGACACGACGTGCACTCCGCCGGGCAGTGTCGCGTCCTGCCACCAGTCGTGCTCGACGATCTGCGCGGCCGGGATCCCCCAGGCCGCCAGGTGCGCCCCGATGCCGAGCGGCACGTGGAACACGGCGCCGCGCGCGCCCAGCGCCTCGACCGTCCCCATGTCGAGATGGTCGTAGTGCTCGTGCGAGATCAGCACCGCGTCGATGGGCGGCAGGTCGGCCAGCGCCAGCGGCGGCGGGTGCATCCGGTGCGGCCCCACCCAGCGCGACGGCGAGGCCCGCTCGCCCCACACCGGATCGGTCAGGAGGCGCGCGCCGTCGATCTCGATCAGCGTCGTCGAGTGCCCGAGCCAGGTGATCCGCAGCCCCGACGGGGGCGCCGACGCCAGGCGCGCGACGGTGTCGGCGGCGAGCGGCAACGGACAGGTCGGTGTCCGCATCTCCTCGCCGAACAGCCACTCGACCAGCGCGCCGCCGTACGCCCGCGGCGCCATCAGGGTGGTCGGCTCGGCGTTCTGGAACTTGCCGTCGGCGAAGTGCGGGGAGCCGCGCATCCGCTCCAGCCGCGGTCCCGACGGCGCGCCGCCGAACGCGCGGAAGTGGTCGGTCGAGATCCAGGTCAGGACCAAAACCAGCAGCGCGAGCGTGACGGCGAGACCAAGCAGCATTCGGATCCAGTGGCCGAGGCGCCCTGGCCGCTTCGGAGTCATGCCGTTATCGTGCCCGCGGGACCGCCACCGCGCAACGCGCGGCTAATTGCCGGCGGTGAGGGCCAGGGTGCACTTCCCCTTCTTGTTGCAGGCGAAGAGCGGCGCCGGGCACCCGGGATCGTCGCTGCCGCTGGTGATGGGGGTGCAGGTGCCGGTCGAGCAGCTGTTGCAGGCGTCGGTGCAGGCGGTGTCGCAGCAGACGCCGTCGGCGCAGTAACCGGTTCCGCACTCGGAGGCCTTCGTGCACGCGACGCCCTGGGCCTTGCCGGCCGTCCCCCCGTCGGTGCCGGCGCGTCCGCCCGCGCCGCCGTCCGGCGTCTTCGCTCCCGCGTCGGTCGTCTCCGTCCGGGCGTCGCCGGCGCCCCCGTCGGCGTGACAGCCCGTCTGCGCCGGATCCGGGACGGTCGGGCAGTCGTCGATCGGATCCGGAACCCCGTCGCCGTCCGTGTCGGCCGGCAGCGCCGGCGACAGCGTCACGTCGAACGTCCCGCCGGCGCGCGCCGCGGGCGTGATGATCAGCGTCCCCTCGTCGGCGACCTGGTCCCCCACCTCACCGCGCACGTCGATCCGCAGGTTGCCGACGGTGGTTCCGGGGCTGATCAGGATCGTCCCCAGATCGGTCGCGCTCTGCGGGACCAGCGTCCCCTCCGCGGGGATCCGCTCGGCGGACCAGAGCGCCCCCGTGTCATCGAAGACCGAGACCTGGAGCGCGTCGGGCATCGGCGCGCCCGGACCCAGCACCACCCGCACCAGCGCGGAGCCGGCCGGCGGCACGTCGGTCGAGCCGTGGCACGACGACAACCAGAGGCCGAGCGCCAGGGCCGTCCAGAGACCGAGCCGGCGCAGCGACAGCCGGTTCATCGGCTCAAGGTCCCCAGCGATCCCGCGTGGACGGTCGTCGTGTTCGACGACGACAACGCGAGCCCCGTGACCACGCCGCCGGCGATCGCCGCCGCCGCCACCGAGCCCCAGATCCACCAGCGCGCACGCGCGCGGTGAGGCGGAGGCGGCGCCGAGCCAACCAGGACCGGCTGCGGGTTGGGATCCGGCGCGGCCAGCGACGGCGCCCCCGGGGCGTCGGGCCGGGCATCGGGCGGGGCGTCGGGATCGGTCGCGTGCACGTCCGCGCCGTCGCCGACCTGCGCGGCCGAGGCGCCCGCCCCGCCTGCTGTGAGATCGGCGATCAGGCTGTCGAGCTGGCGGATCAGGGCCTGGACCTCGGGCACCAGGTGCGAGTCGGGCGCGACCAGCACGAACTCGCGGTACGTTGCGCGCGCGGTCTTGAGATCGCCCAGCCGCCGCTGGCACTGCGCGATGTTGATCAGGAACCCGGGGAGCGGCATCGCCGCATAACCGGCCTGATACTTCACCAGCGCGTCGGCGTAGTGGCCGGCACGGTACTGCACCTCGGCCTCGTCGAACCGGTGGCGCGCCTCGCGCTCGGCGGCGCTCATCGCGGCGACCGCGGGGTGGCCGCCCGCGGCCGTCAGCAGCACCAGGGCCGCCAGCGCGGCGACCCGCCGCGCCCCGCTCACCGCGCCACCCGCGAGGCGGCCTCGGCGA
>CAZTZM010000264.1:0-6110 GCA_964618005.1 uncultured Myxococcales bacterium | reverse complement strand
GCTGGCCACCGCCGGCGACGCCAGCGGCCTGCCGGTGCTGGCCGAGGCGCTCGACCGGCACGAGGACATCCCGTTCTGCCGGACCATCATCGTGACGATGGGCCAGCTGCGGGACCGCCGGGCCGTCCCGAGCTTGATCTCTCACCTGCGGGAGGTGATGAACCGGCGCGAGATGGTGGAGGCGCTGGGGGCGATCGGCGATCCGGCCGCGACGCCGGCGCTGATCGAGCGCCTGCGCGGCGACGAGTACGTTCCGGTCCGCGCCGCGGCGGCGCGCTCGCTGGCCGAGATCGGGCGCCAGCCCGGGGCGCGCGACGACGAGCGCATCGTCGCCGCCCTCCAGCAGGCCGCCAAGCACGACACCGAGCCGATGGTGGTCGACGCCGCGCGCGCGGCGTCGGCGGCGTTGGCCGCGCCGCCGTCCGGCGGAAAGACTGTCCCGACTACGTCCCCGTGACGACGGCGGCGCCCGCGTCGGTCGAGCGGCGCAGCCAGTCGAGGTAAGCCGGGCTGCCCTCCTCGACGGCGAACGCCAGGATCTCGGGGACGTCGTAAGGGTGCAGCGCCAGGATCCGGTCGCGCAGGCGCTCGAACAGGTCGGGCCGCGTCTTCACCAGGCAGAGGACCTCGTCCTCCTCGTGGACGCGCCCCTCGAAGCGATAGATCGACCGGACGCCCGGGACGATGCTGACGCAGGCGGCCAGCTGCTCGTCGACCAGGGCCCGCCCCAGGGACTGCGCCTGGTCGGCGTCCGGCATCGTCACGTGAACCTCGAGCGCCTCGGCCACCGCCGGAAATTAGCACGCCCGCCCGGGGCACGTCCGACTTGACGGCGCCCGTCCGGGAGTGGAAATTGTCGCGCCTTGTTGATCGTACAGAAATACGGCGGAACCTCCGTGGGCAGCATCGACCGCATGCGGGCGGTCGCCAAGCGCTGCGTGGCCACGCAGCGCCAGGGGCACGACGTGGTCGTGATCGTCTCGGCGATGTCGGGCGAAACGAACCGGCTGCTGGCGCTGGCCAAGCAGATCACCGAGATCCCGGACGAGCGTGAGCTGGACGTGATCGCCTCGACGGGTGAGCAGGTCAGCGTCGGGCTGGTGGCGCTGGCCATCCAGGCCGAAGGCGGCAAGGCGGTGTCGTTGCTCGGCCACCAGGTCCGGATCCTGACCGACAGCGCCTTCGCCCGCGCGCGCATCAAGGAGATCGACGCGCACGCCATCCGCGACGAGCTGAAGGAAGGGAAGATCGTGGTGGTGGCCGGCTTCCAGGGCGTCGACCAGGACGGCAACATCACGACCCTGGGGCGCGGCGGCTCGGACACCTCGGGCGTCGCCATCGCAGCCGCCCTGAAGGCCGACGTGTGCGAGATCTACACCGACGTCGACGGCGTCTACACCGCCGACCCCAACGTCGTGAAGACCGCCCGCAAGGTCAGCCGCATCAGCTATGAGGAGATGCTGGAGCTGGCCTCTCTGGGGGCCAAGGTTTTGCAGATCCGTTCGGTGGAGTTCGGGATGAAGTTCGGTGTCCCGATCCACGTGCGGTCGAGCTTCAACGACAACGAAGGGACATGGGTCGTGCCGGAAGAAAAAGCGATGGAATCGGTCATGGTCTCGGGCGTCACCGCCACCAAGGACGAAGCCAAGGTCACCATGCACGGGATCTCGGACCAGGCGGGGATTCAGGCCATGGTGCTCAGACCGCTGGCGACCGCCGGGATCGTCGTCGACGTGATCGTCCAGGCCTACGTCGAGGGAGGGCGCACCAACCTGACCTTCACGCTGCCGGCCGCCGACATGGCGCGCGCCAAGGACCTGCTGGTCAAGCAGTGCAGCCACCTCTGTCCGCCCGAGCAGATCAAGGCCGAGACCAACCTGTCGAAGGTCTCCGTGGTCGGCGTCGGGATGCGCTCGCACGCGGGTGTGGCGCTGAAGATGTTCGAGATCCTGGCGCGCGAAAACATCGCCGTGCAGCTGATCTCGACGTCCGAAATAAAGATCTCCTGTGTCATCGACGCGAAGTACGCCGAACTGGCCGTGCGCTCGCTGCACGACGGCTTCGAGCTGGGCAAGATCTAGGCCGCCGGCCGGGCGGCCCGCCGTCGGGCATGGTTCGCTTCGCTCACCGTTGCCCTACGACCCTCCTGGGGCCCTCCTGGCCTGGCTCCCACTTTTGCGGGTATTTCCGCACCCTTTCGGCCCCGGCGTGTTCGCTTTGCCGAGTTGCAATTCGCCACGAGATGAGCGGCGAATTGCGAGCTGACGCGATGGCTCAACCGGTAGGCGCGCGTAAGTTGCTGTAGTTACGTAAGTAGGGATGTCACGAAATAATTGCGAAATGCAACGACTGCATGATGGCCCCTAGACGCCCCCGATGGCGTCGCACAAACCTGGGAGGGACATCGTGATCAAACGGTTCATCGACGGAATGAAGGCCCCGGAGCGGAGGCGCGTTTTCTACGCCCTCCTCGGGGGTAAGGCGCTGGGGCTCGCACTCCTGTTCCTGATCATCGCCGGGATTCCGGCCTACTTCGGGCACAAGGCCTTCGCGGACGACGCCGCAGCGGCGCCGCCGGCCTACGTGAACCCGATCAACAACATGTGGACGCTCATCACGGCGTTCCTCGTGTTCTTCATGCAGGCGGGGTTCATGTTCCTCGAGGCCGGCTTCGCCCGGACCCGTGAGACGGTCAACGTCCTCCTCGAGGGCATCGTCGACACCTGCCTCTGCGGCCTGCTGTTCTGGGCCTTTGGCTTCGCGTTCATGTTCGGCGCGGGCAACGGCTTCATCGGCCATCAGTTCTTCTTCCTGCACGGCGCGCCGGAAACGTACGGGAGCACCGGGGTCTCGATCCTGGCGTTCTTCCTGTTCCAGTACGCCTTCGCGGACACCTGCTCGACCATCACCTCGGGCGCCATGATCGGCCGCACCGGCTTCGTCGGTGACCTGGTCTACTCGTTCTTCGTCTCGGGCTTCATCTACCCGATCTTCGGCCACTGGGCCTGGGGTCCGGACGGCTGGCTGAACACCATCCACCCGGCCGCGTTCCACGACTTCGCCGGTTCGACGGTCGTCCACACGATCGGCGGCATGGTGTCGCTCGCTGGCGCCATCGTCCTGGGGCCGCGCATCGGCCGCAAGTTCAAGCGTGACGGCGGCGGCGCGATGCCCGGCCACGACATGACCATCGCTGCCGTCGGCGGCGTCATCCTCTGGTTCGGGTGGTACGGCTTCAACCCGGGCAGCACGCTGTCCGCCATGGACGCCGCGGGCATCGGCCGCGTCGCCGCCAACACCACGCTGGCGGCCTGCGCCGGCGGCCTCTCGGCCATGTTCTGGATGTACCCGAAGAACAAGGTGTGGGATTGCGGCATGACCATCAACGGCTTCCTGGCCGGCCTGGTCGCCATCACCTGCCCCTGCTACTGGGTCTCGCCCTTCGGCGCCATCATGCTGGGCGCCATCTCGGGCCCGGTCTGCGCGCTCTGCGTCGACCTGATGGAGTACCTCCGGATCGACGATCCGGTGGGCGCGGTCGCCGTTCACGGCGCGGCTGGCATCTGGGGGACGCTCTCCCTCGGGCTGTTCGCGACCGGCCAGTACGGCGCGCCGACCCCGACGGGCGCCGACAACTCGGCTGGCTCGGTGGTCACCGGCCTGTTCTACGGCGGTGGCGCCAACCAGCTGATCGGTCAGGCCATCGGCAGCCTCTGCATCGGCGGCGGGACCCTGGTCGCCTCGCTGCTCATGATGTACTTCGTCAAGATGACGGTGGGCCTGCGCGTCTCGAAGGAAGGCGAGCTCGAGGGTCTCGATCTGCACGAGCACGGCGGCGGCGCCTACCCCGAGCTGGTCGGCTCCTCGCACGGCTTCACGCTTCCCGAGGAGGCCCAAGGCTCCGCGGCGCGCGTGGCGCTTCCGAGTCCCGCGGCCACCTAGGCCGCCGGGCAAGCACGTTGACCTCGCTGCGCTTCGCCCAGCGAGGTCCTTGAAAGATGGTGCCCGCCGGGCTCACTAACCCGGCGGGGGCCACGCGACACGAGGGTGGTTCCTCGGTCGTGTTGGGGTGGACGGCGCCCCCGGGATAAACCCGGGGGCGCCGGTCCCGTATGAGCGCTCCGGGCTTCGCCCTCCGCTGCGCGGGGAGGGGCAGGGCCCCTCCCGCGGACCCACCCCAGATCGGATCGCGACGACAGCCGGGGGCGGATCTGGCTTGGCCTATAAGTCTCCGGCGGGCAGAGCCCGCCTTCGAACTCCGGAGGGGCTGCGCCCCTCCTGTGCCTCCCCTCAGAGTCTGATCTTTTGCCTCTCCCGCGGGAGCGGGGGAGGCCGGCCTACTGCGGCGACTCCAGACCCATTTCCGGTTGAACTGATTGGGTGGATTCGATGGCCGGGGTCCAGCCCGCCGTATCCGCGCGTCCGACGAGCGCCATCGTGCGGCCGCCGGCAGTGACTCGGGCGGCGCGCTTCGAGCCCGCACGAAATCTGGGCAGGCGCCCGCGAGGGCATTTCTAGGAGGGCGTTGCCGTAAGGCAACGGTGAGCGAAGCGAACCATGCCCGACGACGTGCCGCCCGATAGGCGGCCTGGCGGCCGGCGCGTGTGGCTACCGCGCGGCGCGGACGCTACGCCCGAAACTACGCTAACCGCCGCTTGCTCGCGCTCCCCGGACGCGCGGATACGGCGGGCTGGCGCCCGGCCCTCGAATCTACCCAATCAGTTCAACCTGAAATGGGACTGCCGCCTTTGGCGGCACGTCGTCGGTCATGGTTCGCCGCGCACACCGTCGCCTTACGGCGACGCCTAGGCGGCCGAGGACGAGCGCACGCGTTCGATCGTCTCGAACAGCTCGTCCAGATCGATCGGCTTCCGGATGGCGCCTTCGACCTTCAGCGCGCGGGCTTTCTCTTCCATGCGACCGTCGGCGCTGAGCAGCACGACCGGCAGGTCGGAGAGTTGCGGGTCGACCTGCTGGGCCATCCGAAACTCGGAGCCGCTCATCCGCGGCATCATGAGATCGAGCAGAATGAGCCCGGGACGCGCGCCGTTGCGAAGCAGTTGCATGGCCTGCTCGCCGTCGCCCGCGGACTCGACCTCATAGCCGCGGTCTCGAAGCGTCTCCACCAGCGCCTCGCGAACGTCGAAGTCGTCTTCGACCAGCAAGATGGTGAAGGGGGACACCCCGGAATTGTACTAGAACAGCCTGGCGTGATCCGGTTTTGCTGCTCGAACCGTCTCGAGACGCTCGTCGACGCGCTGGCCGAAACAGCCGGCGCCGGGCGCACGAGCCTCTTCGATCCGGTTCACCTCGTGATCCCGAATCCGCTGCTGGAGGACCACGTCAAGCGCGGGCTGGCGCGGCGGCTGGGGATCATCGCGCACGTCGAGACCGCATTTTTGCGCGGATTTTTGAAGGATCTGGCGGCCGCCAGCGATCCCGAGCGCGAGATCGTCGATCGCGATCGAATCGAAGGCGCGCTGCTGGCGCTGTTCCACGATCCCGGAACGTGGAGCAATCCGGAGCTCGGCGCCGTGCGCGACTACCTGGCAAATATCGGGATCGGACCTGAGGGAGACGGTGTCGAGCGCAAGCGCGTCCAGCTGGCGGCGGAGCTGGCCGCGCTGTTCGACGAGTACACGTTCTCGCGCCCGGAGATGCTGGCGGCCTGGAACGAGGGGCGCCTGCTGCCCGATCTCGATCCGGCCCTGCAGCGCTGGCAGCGCGCGCTCTGGCTGGCGCTGCTGGGACCGTCCGGCGTGTTCGGCGCGACCGGCGCGGTCACGCTGCCGGCGTTCTACGCGCGCACGCCGCCGGAGGCGCTGCGGCCGCCGCCCGCCGTGCACGTGTTCGGCATCTCCTACGTCGCCCGCCTCTACCGCTCGATCTTCGCGTCGCTCGGCCGGGCCACCAGCCTCTACATCTACACGCTCAGCCCGCATCGCCACGGGGCCGGCGACAGCCCGGCCGCCGCGGCGGCGCCGCTAGACGGCTGGGCCCGCCCGTCCCGCGACAACGTCCGCCTGCTCGCCGAGCTTCCGGGCTGCCAGCTGGACGCGCGCTTCGTCGATCCCGCCGACGGCGCGCGGCGCTCGGCGCGGGTGGCGCTG
>CAZTZM010000263.1:0-1844 GCA_964618005.1 uncultured Myxococcales bacterium | reverse complement strand
CCGCGTCGACACCTGCGGCGGCCGGTCGGCGTGGCTCATCACCTCGCCACGGGTCACGTAGATCTCCTCGCTGAGCGTGAACCCCGTCGACCACCCGGCCTCGATCGACGTCCGCGGCGCCGCGTTGAACCCCTCGATGCTCTTGATCGTCGTCATCTTGTTCGACGGCGAGAACACCACCTTGTCCCCCACAGACACCTTCCCCGCCTCGACCCGCCCCGCGAAGATCCGCCGGTCGTCGCCGTGCTCCGTGAACTTGTAGACCGCCTGCAGCGGCATCCGCAGCGGCTGGTCGATCTTCGGCGGCGCCTTCGGCAGCGTGTCCAGCAGCTCCAGCAGCGTCGGCCCGTCGTACCAGGGCGTCTCCTTCCCGCGCGTCGCCAGGTTCACCCCCGCCACCGCCGCCACAGGCACGAACTGCCGCGGGCTCACCGCCCCGATCCCCTCCAGGAACGCCCGGTACTCCGCCTCGATCTTCTTGAAGTGCGCCTGGTCGTACTTCACCAGGTCCATCTTGTTCACGCACACCACCACCTGTCGGATCCCCAGCATCGACAGGATGTACCCGTGCCGCCGGCTGTTCTCCCGCACCCCCTCCTTGGCGTCGATCACCAGCACCGCCGCCTCCGCCCGCGCCGCGCCCGAGATCATGTTCTTCAGGAACTCGATGTGCCCGGGGGCGTCGATGATGATGTAGTCCCGCTTCGCGCTCTTGAAGAAGCAGCGCGCGGTGTCGATCGTGATCCCCTGGTCCTGCTCGTCGGAGAGCGCGTCGAGCAGGAAGGCGTACTCGAACGGCTTCCCCGTCCGCTCGCACTCGCGGCGCACCGCCTCCAGCTTCCCCTGCGGCAGCGCGCCCGTGTCGGCCAGCAAGCGCCCGACCACGGTGCTCTTGCCGTGGTCAACGTGACCGACGATGACGACGTTGAAGGTATCGCGAGCGGCTTCAGCCATGGGACGCGGCGCGGGATCTTTCACATGTACCCCTTGCGACGCAATTCCTCGAGCCCGTGCTTGCCGTCCTGCAGACGCCCCGAGCGCTCCGCGATGTTCCGCAGCGCCCCGCTCTTCAGCTCCACGATGATGTCCTCTACATTTTTAGACGTGCTCTTGATCGGCTTCTGACACGGCCCGCACCCCAGGCTCCGGTAGCGCGTCCCGTCTCCCTGGTCGTAGTACAGCGACACCGTCGGGATGTTCTCGCGCTGGATGTACTCCCAGATGTTCAGCTCCGTCCAGTCCAGCAGCGGGTGGATCCGCACGTGCGTCCCCGGCGCGAAGTCCGTCTTGAACTGGTTCCAGAACTCCGGCGGCTGATCCCCCACGTCCCAGTCGTCGTTCTTGTCGCGCGGCGAGAAGTAGCGCTCCTTCGAGCGGCTCCCTTCTTCGTCGGCGCGCGCCCCCACGATGACCCCCGTGTACGGCGCCCTGTCCGGGTCGACCTCGTACTGGCCGGTCTGCAGGTTCATGCGCATCCGCGTCCCCGTCCCGTGCAGCGTCGCCGCCAGCGCCCCGCTCTTCAGCTTGCCGCAGCACTCCGTCCGCGCCGACGCCTGCTCCTCTGCCGTCATCGCCGGGTTCGCTTTCAGCTTCTCCGGGAACGTGTCCTTCGCCGCCAGCGCTTCCTTGTTCTGGCCCACCACCATCTGCAGCCTGTAGTCCAGCGCCAGCCGATCGCGATACGCGATCATCTCCGGCAGCTTGTAGCTGGTGTCGATGTGGACCAGCGGGAACGGGATGTGCCCGAAGAAGGCCTTCCGCGCCAGCCACAGCAGGACCGTCGAGTCCTTCCCGATCGACCACAGCATGCACAGCCGCTCGAAGTGCCGGAAGGCTTCCCGAAA
>CAZTZM010000262.1:0-2706 GCA_964618005.1 uncultured Myxococcales bacterium | reverse complement strand
GAGGCAAGCCAGGACCTGCTCCTTGAGCGCGGTCATGGACGGCTGCCGATCGCCCGCCGCGCGGGCCAGCGCCCGCGTGACCAGCCGTTGCACGTCGCGCGTCAGGTCGGGGCGCAGCGTCCCGACGGGGCGCGGATCCTCGTTGGCCTTGCGCTGCAGCACCTCGATCGCGTCCTCGCCCGCGCACGGCGGCGTGGCGGTCAGCATCTCGTACAGCAGGCCGCCCACCCCGTAGACGTCCGTGAGCGCGTCGGCCGCGCGCCCGGCCGCCTGCTCCGGCGCCATGTAGACCGGCGTCCCGATCGCCACGTCGGGCCGCGTGAGCGCCGCGCCGACGGCCAGGTCGAGGTCCTTCGAGATGCCGAAATCGAGCACCTTCACGAAGTCGTCCTCGTCGTGGCGATTGACCAGCATGATGTTGGCCGGCTTGAGATCGCGGTGGATGATCTCCGCCGCGTGCGCCGCCTCCAGCGCGCGGGCGATCTGCGCCGTCACCAGCAGCGCGCGCTCGACCGGCAGCGGGCCGTTGCGCGCGATCAGCTCCTCGAGGTTGGTCCCGTCGAGGTACTCCATGACGAAGTAGAACGCGCCGTCCGGCGTGGTGCCGGAGTCGGTGACGTCGACGATGTTGGGGTGCCCGATCTTCGACGCCGCGCGCGCCTCGCGCCGGAACCGCTCGACCAGATCGGCGCTGTGATGAAAGCGCGCGTGCAGGACCTTGATCGCCACGCGCCGGCCGATGTCGATGTGCTGGCCCTCGTACACGCGCCCCATCGCCCCTTCGCCGCACAGCCGGCGGATGTGGTATCGCCCGCCCAGCGTCGTTCCGATGCGCGGGTCCTGACCGTCCAGGTGAGGAGGCTCCTCGACCGGGACCATCGGCGCCGCCGGGGCGATGCCACCCGACAGCAGCGCGCGCGCCGCCGCGATCAGCCGGTCGCGCTCGCGGCGCTCCTCGCGCATGTCCTCGACGAACAGCGGCCGCAGGAAGCCGGCCAGCCGATCGGCGTCGGTCTTGGGGGCCGTCTCCGCCAGGAAGGCGGCCAGGTCGGCGCGCAACAGCTCGGCGCTCGGATAGCGGTCATCGGGCTCGGGCGCCAGCGCCCGCATCACGATCCGATCCAGCGCGGGCGGCACGCGGCCGCTGACCGTCGACGGGGGCGCCACGCGCGGGTCGCGGGCGCGCTCCATCACCTCCGCCGGCGTCTTGTCGCTGTCCCCCGCGGGAAAGAGCTGCCGCCCGGTCAAGAGCTCCCACAGCAGGATGCCGGCCGAGTAGATGTCGACCCGCCCGTCGAGCGGCTGCCGGCGCGCCTGCTCGGGCGCCAGGTAGCTCAGCTTGCCGTAGACGATCCCCGGCGTCGTCCGCTCCATCTTCAGGATCGACATCGCCAGGCCGAAGTCGGTCAGCTTGACCTCACCGCTGTACGACAGCAGCACGTTGGCCGGTGAGACGTCCCGGTGGACCAGCTTCAGGTCCTCGAACGCGTGCGCATAGACCAGCGCGCGCACCACCTCTTTGACGATGTAGACGGAGACGTCGATGGGGAAGGGGACGCGGCGCTCGGCGCAGCGGTTCCAGGTGGCCAGCAGGTCCTTGCCGTCGACGTACTCCATCGCCAGGAAGATCTGGCCACCCTCCAGGCCGGCATCGAAGACCGAGACCATGTTTCCGTGGGCCAGCCGCAGCGCGACCAGCGCCTCGTCGCGGAAGCGGCGCGCGTTCTCCGACGCGACCAGGTCGGGGATGACCTGCTTGATCACGCAGAGCTTCTCCAGCCCGGGCGTGCCGGCCAGCGCCAAGTAGAGCTGCCCCATACCGCCGCGCGCGAGCGGCTTGAGCAGCACGTAACTGTCGAATCGTCGCGGAAACCCGCCCAGTCCCATCACGGCGCGCGATTTTACCTTGCGCCGCGTCTCGATGAGACGTGACATATTCGACGGCGATGGACGATTTTCGGACTGACGGCTCCGACGCGGCCGCGTTGGCTGGCCGCCGAATCGTCCTGGGCGTCACCGGCGGCATCGCCGCTTACAAGGCGGCCGAGCTCTGCCGTCTGCTGATCAAGGCCGGCGCGACCGTGCGCGTCGTGATGACCGACGCTGCCACCCGGTTCATCACACCGCTGACCCTGCAGACCCTGTCGGGGGCTCCGGTGGGGCGCGATCTGTTCGACCTCGGCAGCGAGGCCGAGATCGGGCACATCAAGCTGGCCGACGAGGCCGAGCTGCTGATCGTCGCGCCCGCCACGGCCGACGCGATCGCGCGGCTGGCGGCCGGGATGGCCAACGATCTGCTGACCGCGGTGGCGCTGGCCACGCGGGCGCCGCTGCTGCTGGCCCCGGCGATGAACGTGAACATGTGGGAGAACCCGCTGGTGCGCGCGAACCTGGCGCGCCTCCTGGGCCCCGAAGGGGGCGGGCGGATCTCCACCGTCGGTCCGGATCGCGGCGCGCTCGCCTGCGGCTGGGTCGGCGCCGGCCGCTTGATCGAGCCGTCGGAGATCGTGACGGCCGCGGCGCGGCTGCTGGCGCCGGGCGATCTGGCCGGACGGCGCGTGGTGGTCACCGCGGGCCCCACGCGGGAGCCGGTGGATGACGTGCGGTTCCTCGGCAATCGTTCATCGGGGAAGATGGGCGCGGCGCTGGCGGCGGCGGCGGCGGCCCGCGGCGCGGCGGTGACCCTGCTGGCCGGGCCGGGGACCC
>CAZTZM010000261.1:0-6888 GCA_964618005.1 uncultured Myxococcales bacterium | reverse complement strand
TCACGCGCGCCGTCTCCGGACGCGCCGGGTGGGAACGAGATCGCGGGCCGCGGCGGCCGCGGACGCCACCACCTCGCGCACCGGCACGCCGGCGTCCGTTGCCAGCCGCCGGCAGTCCTCGAACTCCGGCTGCGCGCCCAGGACCTCGCCGTCGAGCGCCGCGACCTTGATCCGCACGCGCCCGTAGGGCGTCGCCACCTGCGTCGAGGAGCGCCCCAGCACGACGCGCTCGAGCGTTCGGCGTCGCAAGCCGATCGTCGTGGAGTTGGCGAAGAAGGCCCGCTCGACGGCGGCCAGCTCCGCCGGCGGCGCCAGCGCCGATACCTGCACCGCCGGCCGCCCCTTCTTCATCAGGATCGGCGACGACCAGACGTCCACCGCCCCCGCCGCGAACAGCGCGTCGAACAGCGGGCCGATGAGCTGCGGGCTCATGTCGTCGATGTTGGCCTCGACCAGCACGACCGCCGGCGCGGCCGGGTGCTCCGGCGTCCCGATCGGCTCGCCGACGATCACCCGCAGCACGTTCGGGCGGTCCGCCAGCTCGCGCGTCCCGGCGCCGTAGCCCACGGCGCGCGCGCGCATCGGGGGGAGCGGCCCGAACGCGTCGACGACCGCCGCCAGGATCGCAGCGCCGGTCGGCGTGGTCAGCTCGCCATGGCCCTCGGGGATGATCGGGATGTCGGCCAGCAGCGCGGCGGTGGCCGGCGCCGGGACCGGCACCGGCCCGTGTGCGGTCCGCACCACGCCGGTCCCCACCACGGGCGGCAGCGATCCGATCGACGCGGGCGCCAGATGGACGATCGCGGCGGCCACGCCCACCACGTCGGCGATCGAGTCGTAGGCGCCGACCTCGTGGAACGCCACGCGATCGACGCGCGTGCCGTGCAGCTCCGCCTCGACCTCGGCGATGCGCGCGAAGATGTCGCCGGCCAGCGCCCGCACGTCGGGATCCAGCGGCGCGCGCTTGAGCAGCCGCTTGATCTCGGCGTAGTCGCGGTGATCGTGCGCGCCGTGCTCGTGCGGGTGATCGTGGCCGTCGTGATCGTGATGAGCGTGATCGTGCCCGTGCGGCCGCGCCTTCACGCGTCCCGGCCAGTCGACCTCGAAGCTGCGCCCGACGAAGGCGCCGCGCTTGCGCCGGCCGAACGCCACCCGCAGGCCGCGCACGCCCATCGCCGCCACGGCGCGCGACACGACGGTCGCCGGCACGCCGGCGTCGACCAGGGCCGCCACGGCCATGTCGCCGGCGATCCCCGAGGTCGGCTCGAAGTGCAGATGCAGCCCGCCGCTCACGGCGCGGGCGTCCGGTTCCGGTTCAACATGGCCGCCATCCGCCCGGCGCCGAACCCGTTGTCGATGTTCACGACCGCCACGCCCGACGAGCACGAGTTCAGCATCCCCAGCAGCGCCGCCAGGCCGCCCAGGCTGGCGCCGTACCCGACGCTGGTCGGCACGGCGATCACCGGCCGCGCATAGAGACCGCTCACCACGCTGGGCAGCGCCCCCTCCATCCCGGCCACCACGATGACCACCTCGGCCGAGGTGATCGTCTCGCGATGGGCCAGCAGCCGATGCAGGCCGGCCACGCCGACGTCGAAGATGCGCTGCACGCGGTTGCCGTCCAGCTCGGCCGTCAGCGCGGCCTCCTCGGCGACCGGCACGTCGGCGGTCCCGGCGCTCACCACCGCGATGACGCCGCGGCCACGGTCGGGGGCCGGCGTCGCGCCCACCACCACGACCCGCGGGACCGGCAAGTGGCGCGCCCCCGGCACCGCGGCGACGATCTCCGGCGCGGCCGCCGCTGCCACGCGGGTGGCGAACACCGTCGCGCCGCCGGCGGCCAGCGCGTTCAAGATCGCGATGATCTGCGCCGGCGTCTTCCCTTCGCCCAGCACGACCTCCGGGAAGCCCGTCCGCAAGTGGCGGTGGGTATCGACGTGGGCGAACTCCAGCCCCTGAAAGGGCAGGTCGCGCAGCGCGTGCATCGTCTCGTCGACCGAGGCGCTCCCGGCCTCGACGGCCTCCAGCAGCGCGCGCAGACGTTGGGGATCCATACGGATCTCCACAATAACACCTGCCGCGCGTCACGCCCGCGACACGCGGGCGGCGCGTGACGTCCGCGCGGATCTCCGGCCAACGCGCCGCCCCGCCGTGCTAGTTTGAGGGGCTGCTCCGGATCTCTGCCCGATGAGCCTCGACTCCCGCTACACCATCCTCCGTAAGATCACCGACGGGGGAACGGCCGAGATCTTCCTCGCCAAGCAGCACGGGGCGCAGGGGTTCGAGAAGACCGTCGTCCTCAAGCGGATCTTCACGACGTTCTACGCCGATCCCCAGTTCCGCCACATGCTGGTCGACGAAGCGCACGTGGCGATGTCGCTGAACCACAGCAACATCGTGCAGGTGCTGGACCTGGGTGAGTCGGAGGGGCGCTATTTCCTGGCGCTGGAGCTGGTCGACGGCTGGTCGCTCGACCGGATCCTGAAGCGCGCCAAGGCCGCCGGCGTGCCGATCCCGCCCGCGCTGGCGCTGTACGTGACCGCCGAGATCTGTCGCGCGCTGGGGTACGCGCACGCCAAGAATCGCCCGGACGGCAAACCGCTGGGGATCGTGCACCGCGACGTCAGCCCGCACAACGTCCTCATCAGCGCCGAGGGGGAGGTGAAGCTGACCGACTTCGGCATCGCCAAGGCTCAGAACAAGACCGAGAAGAGCCTCGGCAACCTGATCAAAGGAAAGTTCGCCTTCATGTCGCCGGAGCAGGCCTCGGCGGGCGACCTGGACGCCCGCTCGGATCTCTTCTCCGTCGGCACGATGCTGTACGTGATGATCACGCGGCGCCACCCGTTCGACGCGCCGACGGACTACGAGACGCTGATGCTGGTCAAGAACGGCGACTTCCTGCCGCCCGAGACCGCGCGTCCGGGGCTGAACCCCGAGCTCTACCGCGTGATCCGCAAGGCGATGGGGAAGACCCCCGAGGCCCGCTACCAGAAGGCCGAGGAGATGCTGGTCGACGTCGAGCGGGTGATGCGCGTCGCCTTCCGGCCCGTCGGTCAGACAGAGCTGCAACGCTGGCTGGTCGATCTCAGCAGCAAGGACGGCGTGCCGCCGCTGACCCGCGAAGCGCCGCCCGAGCCGCCGGCCGCGCGCTCGACGGTCGGCCCGCTGCGCGGGGGCTCCGGCCAGGAATCGGGGTTGGTGCTGACCCTGGACGACGCCGAGGAGGTGCGCCCCGCCGATCGCCCGCCCCCGCCGCCGGCGGGCCCGACGGAGGTGATGAAGCACCCGCCCGCCTTCGCGGCGCCGGACCGCGTCTGGCACCGCAAGCCCGCGGTGCGGATCGCCGGCGCGGGCGCGATCCTGTTGGTGGGCGCGGTCGTCTCGGCGCGCGTGCTCGGCGGCCGTCACCACGACGAACACCCGCCGGCTTCGATCGCCGCGCCCGATCCGCATCCGCAGGCCACGGTGACGCCCGCGCCTCCACCCCCACCGGCGGCGCAAGCCGCCACCACGCCGGATGCCCAGGCGGCGCCGGCCGTGGCCGCCGCCAAGGACGACAGCGCGGCCGCGGGTGGCGCGGCCGGGTCCAGGCCGGTCGCCGTCGCCGAGGATCATCCGACGCCAGCCCCGCCGCCGCCCAAGGAAGATGTGGAGCCGACGGAGGACACCGCGCCGCCGGAGACGCCGCCCGCGGCGAAGACCAAGACACCGCCGGTCCCGGTGGTGATCAAGAGCGACCCGGAGGGTTCGCGCGTCGCCACCGGCCACCACGTGTTCGGGACCACGCCGCTGACGTTGAAGCTGCGTCCGGGAAATTCTTACGACCTGACGTTCTCCCGGGCTGGCTACGCGTCCGTGTCGCGCCACTACCGCTTCGACGACCCGGGCCCGCAGACGCTGCGCGTGAGCCTCAAGAAGCTCGGCGAGCCGCACAGGGCCGCGCCGCCCGCCGCGTCGAAACCGCCCGCGCCGCCGCCGCCCAAGAAGGGCTTCTTCTCACGCTGAGGCGTCAGGCCGTATGCGGCGAACCGTCGGGGTCCAGCATCAGGCGCAGGAGCTCGATCGCCGTGAGGCGCGCCATCAGCTGCCGCAGCTCGGCGATGTCGACGAAGGTGTGAACGATCCCCCGTGCCGGGCCGTCGGTGAAGATCCGCTCCGACTGGAGGTGATCGTTCACCGCGGCCTCTTCGACGGTCCGTGACTTGTCCATGCTCGTCTCACCTCAGCGCTAAGGTTCGATGTCAATCTAGGTCGCGCTTATCCGAAGGGGCGGTCGTCGAACGAAGGTCGCAACGTTTGTAGCGCGTGCGCGGCGGTCAGCCGTTCGACTGTCTCCTCCAGGGCGTCGAGGTCCAGCGGTTTGCGCAGGCACTCGAAGCCCGCGCGCTGGCCCAGCCGGCGCAACGGGACCTCGCGCTCCGCGCGCGCCGTCATCAACAGGATCGCGCACTCGGGGTGCCCGGCGTGGAGGGCGCGAATCAGCTCCAGCCCACTCATCCCTGGCATCTCGAGGTCCGTGATCACGAGGTCCGCCATGAAGGTGCTCAAGCGTGAAAGCGCCTTCGCACCGTCGCCGGCCGTCTCGACCGCGTAGCCCCGATCGTCGAAGAAATCTCGGAGCAACTCGCGGGTCTCCGCGTCGTCATCCACCAACAGAATGTGTGTCAGGTCCATGCCCGACTGAGATTGCAAACAGCGAACCAATATCCAGGTTCCGGAAGGTAAGGCGAGGTAAGTACGGCAAAGCCCGACTGGTAACGCGGATGCAACCTGCGGTGACGCCCGGCGAGCTCAACGAGCCCAAACCCCGCACCCGACGCGGCCGGTCGCTTGGCACGACCTTTGTTTAACCTCAGGACACATGTGGCTCGCGGGCCCGCGCCCGCTAAACTTTGTCTTGGAGGGCAGGTCATGGATGTCATGGCTGAAGTCGGTGCCTGTTGCGTGGCGGAGGTGATGGGGACCGAGCTTTACACCCTCACGCCCGACACGGTGGTCGCGTCCGCGCAGCGGCTCGCCTTCGATAATGGGATCGATCACCTGCTGGTGCTCGACAACGGCACGCTGACGGGCATCGTCTGCCGCGAGGATCTGCGGACGGCCCAGCGACACGCCTTCGTCGGCGAGTGCATGAGCTCGCCGGTGCTCTGCATTGGCCCGGACACGACGCTGGAAGAGGCGGCGCAGATCATGTCCGAGCAGCGCGTGTCGTGCCTCCCGGTGGTGACGGGGGCGTTCCTGGTCGGCATCATCACGCGGGCCGCGCTGGCCACCGTGGGGCTGGCCACCATCGAGCACGAGGACACCATCCGCCTGACCTGCAGCGCGTGCGGGGCCGACGCGCCGCACGACAAGGTCCGCCGCGATCCACGCTCGGGCGGGATCCCGCTGTGCGCCGACTGCTTCGGGCGCACGTCGCCCAACCTGCGCCGTTTGGCCGATTAGCGTCGGCGGCAGCACGCGCGATATAAGTCGCGCGCCATGGCGGTCAGCCGCGCGCACGGAAAACTGGAGGCGGCGCTCGACCGCTTCGGCCTCGGCGCGCGCGTGCGTGGCGCGCGGGCCGTCGACGTGGGGGCGTCGACCGGCGGATTCACCGAGGCGCTGCTGTCACATGGGGCCCTGTCGGTGCTGGCCGTCGATGTGGGGCACGGGCAGCTGCACGCCACGCTGCGCGACGATCCGCGCGTGACGTCGCTGGAAGGTGTCGACTGGCGCAAGCTGTCGCTCTCCGAAGCGGAGGGGCCGTTCGACTTCTTCACCGTCGACGTGAGCTTCGTGGCCGCGCGCAACATGCTGCGCGCGCTGGCGTTCCGGCTGCGGCCGGGCGCGGAGGGCGTCGTGCTGGTGAAGCCGCAGTTCGAGCTGGCCGACCGCCAGGTGAAGGCCGGCGACGTGAGCGATCCGAACCTGCGTCGCGCGGCGGTCGACAAGGTCCGGCGGCGCGCCGAGGCATTGGGCTTCACGCTGGCCGCCGAGATCGACTCGCCGGTGGCGGGCGGTGAAGGAACGATCGAGATCCTCGTGCATCTGGTATTCGGGGGGCGGCCGGACACGCTCCCCGCGCCGGGCGAACGTCGCCGCGACGATGGGGCGAAACGGAAACGTTCCGTGGCCGCGCCCGACACCTTGCGGTGGTTCGCGGTGGTCGCGCCCGGGCTCGAGGAAGTCGCCGCGCGCGAGGTCGCCGCGCTGCCCGGGATCTCGGATCTGCGCGCGGAGGCGGGCGGCGTCGAGTGGACCGCCCCGCCGCTGGCCGGCTACCGCGCGAACCTCTGGCTGCGGATCGCGACCCGCGTGCTGGCGCGGATCGGCACCGTGGAGGCGCGCGAGTTCGGCCGGCTGCGCCGCCGCGCCGCCGGCCTGCGCTGGGACGCGTTCGTCCCGCCGGGCGCGATCGTCGACCTGCGCGCCAGCACCAGCCGCTGCCGCCTCTATCACACCGGCGCGATCGAGGAGACGGCGGCGCTGGCGATCGCCGACGCGGTCAAGGGCGCGCGCGTGGCCGCCGACGGCGAGGCCGCCGAGGTCAGCGTGTTGATCCGGGGCGCCGAAGATCGGTTCACGTTCAGCGTCGACGCCTCGGGCGAGCGGCTGCACCGGCGCGGCGCGCGGGTGGAGATCGGCGAGGCGCCGCTGCGCGAGACGCTGGCCGCCGGCCTGCTGGCCCTGGCCGGCTGGACGCCCGACCTGCCGCTGGTCGATCCGATGTGCGGCGCCGGCACGATCGTCATCGAGGCGGCGGCGCAGGCGCTCGATCGCGCGCCGGGCCTCGACCGCGCCTTCGCGCTGGAGGCCTGGCCGCTGTTCGCGACCGGCGCGGCGGCCGAAGCGGCGGCGCTGCGCGACGAGGCCCGCGCGCGGATCCGCACCGCCCCGGCGGCC
>CAZTZM010000260.1:0-10061 GCA_964618005.1 uncultured Myxococcales bacterium | reverse complement strand
CCGCCCTGGCCGAGGTCGCCACGCTGGCCCCGATCGAGGAGGCCGCCGGCCTGCGCCTGCGCGCCGCCGCGGTGGAGAAGCGGCTCTGTCGCGGCCGCGCGATCAACCTGCGCGTGCCGGGCGGCGGTTGGGTCCGGATCGCGCCGCTGCCGACGGAGATCGGGCGCGATCCGGCCGCCGGGATCCCGCTGCGCGACCCGGCCGTGTCGCGGCGCCACGCGCTGCTGCGCGCCGAGGGAGACATGGTGCTGCTGGAGGACGCCGGCTCGCGCGCCGGGGTCCGGCTGGGCGGCGTGCGGCTGGAGCCGGGCGCCGCGTTGCCCCTGCGCGGGGCCGGCCAGCTGACCGTCGGAACGACCACCACGCTCCGATTTCAGGCCGACGGAGCGCGGCTGACCTTCGAAGGGGCGGCGGGCCTGGACCGCGGGCTGCGGGCGCTGGCGGGCGTCGGTCCGGTGGCGCTGGACGGCGTCCTCCCGGGCACGGACGGCCTGACCCTGGAGATCGTGGGCGATCTGGCGCGCCTCGGGCGCCGATCCGACGTCGCCGTGCGCGTCGACGGCCACTTGATCGGCCCCGGCTGCGACCTGCTGCACGGCGATCTCATCGAGCTGCCGGCGACCGGCGCCCGCCTGGAGGTCGAATGACCGGCCGTGGGCCGCCGGGGGGGAACTTCCTCAGCGACGCCGATCGGGCCGAGCGGGCCGGCGACTCCATGGGCGCGTCGCTGGCGCTGCGCCGCCACCTGGAGCGCAATCCGGAAGACGGCGCCGCGCGCCTCCGGTTCGCGCGCCTGCTGGTCACCTCGGGCGAGCACGCGGCGGCGCGCCAGGCCCTGGCGCCGCTGTCGGCGGCGCCCGAGGGCGGGCTGGTCGGTCTGGCGCGCGAGGTCACCCGGACCCTGGCCGAGCTGGACGAGGTCGACGGCGCGCTGGCCTCGGCCGCCGCGCGCTGGGAGCGGCTGCTGGCCGACGACATCGACGACCCGCAGGCGCGCGCGCACCTCTTGCGCCTGCGGCCGCGCACGGACAGCTGGGGCAGCCCGACGGAGGCGCGCTCCGGCGGCGCCGAGACCCTGGTGTCACCCGAAGGGGTCGAGGCGCTGCGCTACCGGCTGGTGCGCGAGATCGGCCGGGGCGCAACCGCCACGGTCTACCTGGCGCGCGACGAGGGGCTCGATCTGACGGTGGCGCTGAAGATCCTGCACCCGCAGCTGGCGGGCGCCCGGCAGTCGGAGGCGCTGGTCCGCTTCTTCGCCGGCGCGCGCCTGGCGGCGGCGCTGCGCCACCCGGGCGTGGTCGCCGTGTACGACATCGACGAGACGACGCGGGCGCTGGCGATGGAGTGGATCGGCGGCGGCACGCTGCGCGCCCGCCTGCGCGAGAGCCCGGGCGGCCTCCCCGCCGCCGAGATCGCCGCCACGGCGCGCGCCCTGCTGGCGACGCTGGCCTTCTTGCACGGGCGCGGCATCGTCCACGGCGATCTGAAGCCCTCGAACCTCTTGCTGCGCGCCCCCGGCGATCCGGTGCTGGCCGACTTCGGCGCCGCCGAGCTGGTCGGCGCGCGCGAAGCGACCCCCGCCGGGGGGACGCCGCTCTACCTGGCCCCCGAGCAGCTCCGAGGCGCCCCCAGCGCGCCCGCGGCCGATCTCTACGCGACGGGCGCCGTCCTGGTCGAGATGGCCGCCGGCCGGCCGCTGCGCAGCCACGCCGATCTGCTGCGCGGCAACTTCACCGACACGCTGCCGGCCGAGGCGGCCGCGATCCTGGAGACGCGGGTTCCGGAGCTGCAGGCGCTGATCAGTCGCCTGCTCGACCCGGATCCCGCGTCTCGATCGGCGTAGGCCACCTGCCGGGCGGCACGTCGTCGGGCATGGTTCGCTTCGCTCACCGTCGCCTTACGGCGACGCCCTCCCAGCCTAGTAGATGTTGAACTGAAGGCCGGCGTTGACGTCGACGACGGCGGAGACGGTCGGGGCGCCGACGAGGGCGTGCAGCTGGACGACCAGGGAGACGGGCTTGCTGGCCTCGTAGTAGAGGCCGCCGCCGACGCCGGCCACGATCGGACCGCCCAGGATGGTGTCCTTGAACGTGGGGTGGGTCGCGTCCGGGTAGACGATGAACCGGAAGTCACCGCCGCCGGCCAGCACCGTTCCGAAGAAGCGGAGCTGCGACTGCTTGGTGAAGAAGCTCAGCTTGCCCAGGACGGCGATGGCGCCCGTCGCGCCGAACTTCGAGAACTCCGAGGGCTGCCCGATGTACTGCAGCCGGCCTTCCAGCGAGACCGCCATGTCGGGGTTGATCTGGTACCCGACCTCCGGCGCCAGCTGGCCGAGGCCGGCCCAGGCCAGACCGGGCTGGAACTCGTTCTGCAGCGAGTGGAACGGCGTGCAACCCACTATCACACACTTCGTCTCCGTCGACTTGTTGACTGCCTCGAACCCGTTGCCCTTGGCGTAGCCGTAGCCGGTGCCGATGCTGATCCCGATCCACCACTTGCGCTTGCCATAGCGGGTGTCGAGCCCCTCGCGCTCCTTGTCGATGTGCCCCAGGTGGAGGCGCGGGCGCTGGTCGCCCTCGTTGTCCTCCAGCGGGTTCTCGTCCTCTTCGTGGGTGCCGGCCGAGCTGACCTCTTCCTTGGCGCCCTCCTCGACCAGCAACAGGATGTTCGGGCTGTCGGCGCCGCCGTTGGCCACGACCGGCTTGCCGGTCGAGTTGCGCCCCTCGAAGTAGAACTGCAGCGACTTGCCCGTGACCGCCTTCTTGGGGATCTTGCCCTGCAACCACCCCTTCGGGGTCTTGGTCATGACGACCTCGTTGTAGGTGTCCTTGTCGGGCGCGCGGTAGAGCAGGTGAACGCTGGCCACCGGGAGGCTGGGCGACAGCGCGCAGCGGAGCACCACCGGCTTGTCGATGATGGCGTCGTCGGGGATGGGGCAGTCGAGCGCGTTGATCCGGACCGGCAGGTCGGGCTCATCGCCGTCGTCGTCATCCGAGCTGGCGTGCTTCGTGCGCGAAGGGGCCGGCGCGTCGCCTTCCATGATCGGACCGCGCCGCTTCTTCGGGGGTGGCGGGGCACCGTCGTCGTCGCCCCCGGAGGCGCCGCCACCTTTCGCTTTGCGCTGCGCCTCGCTGAAGGCCGCCGTCACGTCGGAGGTGTCGATCCCCTTCGAGAGCTGAATGGTCGGATCGATCTCCAGCGCGCGGGCGAAGCTCTGCATCGCCTTCTGCTTCATCTTGAACCCGGTCAGGTACACCGCGCCCAGGTGGACGTAGGTGCGGGCCATGATCGGGTGGTTGTCGAGGCCGGCCTTCTTGCCGGCCATGATCGCGTTGAGCAGGATCTGCTTGGCGGCGTCCCAATCGAGCGTGTCGTAGTCGTCGAGCGCCTTCTTGTTCATCTGAACCAGCTTGTCGATGGTGGCCTGGTCTTGAGCGAAGGCCGTCGACGGGTTCGAAAGCATCACCGCGCCCGCGCAGGCGAGGGTCAGCGATAACAAGGCGATGTGTCTGGAACGGATCATTGCTTCGTCCTCTTGTTACTTATTGCTGCGTGATGAAGAACTCGACACGCCGGTTCTTTTCCCGCCCCGCTGCTGTCTTGTTGGTCTCGATCGGCTGGTCGGGTCCGTATCCCTTGGCTTCCATGCGGCTGACGTCGATGCCCAGCCCCACGAGATGTTGCCGCACGGACTCCGCACGGGCCGCGGAGAGCTGAACATTGTGCGTGTGGGTCCCCCGCGAGTCGGTGTGACCCTCGATGCGCACGGTCATGCTGGGCCGCGCCCGCAGCACGCTGGCGATCTCGTCGAGCAGCGAGAAGCTGCGCGCCTGGATGGTGGCCTTGTTGGTGTCGAAGAAGATCTTTTGCTTGAGCTCGATCTTCTCCTGGGTCACCACGATGTGCTCGTACTTCTTCGGGCAGCCGTCGTTGTCGGGCGGACCCGGGTCGTTCGGGCACTTGTCGGCGGCGTCGAGCACGCCGTCCTTGTCGTTGTCGGGATCCGGGCAGCCGTCCGCGTCCTCGAACCCGTCCTTGTCCTCCGGCTGGTCGGGGCACTTGTCGACCTTGTCCGCGATGCCGTCGGCGTCGTTGTCGGGATCCGGGCAGCCGTCCGCGTCCTCGAATCCGTCCTTGTCCTCCGGCTCGAGCGGGCACTTGTCGGCGACGTCGGGGACGCCGTCCTTGTCGTTGTCGGGATCCGGGCAGCCGTCCGCGTCCTCGAACCCGTCCTTGTCCTCGGGTTCGTTGGGGCACTTGTCGGCGCTGTCGATGATGCCGTCCTTGTCCGTGTCGGGCGGGACGACCGGCGGCACGCACTTTTCGCGCGGCGACAGGCGATAGGCCTCGCGCGCGTTGTGGTCGGCGATGTGGAGGTGGTCGCGGGCGCGGAAGTAATCGCCCTGGTGCAGCTCGCCCTCGGCGAAGACCAGGTTGGCGTCGGCCACCGCCAGCTCCCGCGGGGCGCAGGTGTAGGCGCCGTTGTCGCGGGCCTCCTTGGCGATGGCGCGGACCTGGCGGACGCTGTTCTCGAGCTCGACGCCCGCGCAGCCAGCCGCGCCGAGCGCGCCCAGCACGGCCGCCAGCGCCAGGACGGTGATCCGACGGCCGATCACTGGGGGGCCTTGGCGCCGCGTTCGCGCGCGCGCCGCTTCGCGGCCGCGGCCGCCGGGTCTTCGTCGACCGTACCCGGCTCTTCGTTCTGGGTCTTCGGCGTGTAGGGGGCCGTGGCGCTCTCCTTGGCCATCCGCTCGACCGTGATGGCCCGCGCCCGGTTGGCCAGCTCTTCCGCTTTCCGGCCGTATTCGATGGCGACCTGGTAGTGCGCGTATCCGGCCTCCTCGCGCGCCTTGTGCAGGTACTCCTCGGAGGCCGTGTACTCGTACGGGGCATAACGCTCCGCGGAGGCCAGCTTGGCGGCTGACACCGCCGAGGCCGCTTTGTTACTGACCTGGCTTATGTACTCGACGGGACCACAGCCGAGCACTGACGCGATAACAAGCGCCAGCTTGAAAACCGGGCTTCCCGTCGGAGGGGTCTGCACTCGGCGCAATCAAGCGACCGTATCAACTCGCTTTCGAACGGTCAATCTGCCATCCGCTCGGACGAGCGGAGCCCATCCTTCCGGACGCGATTCCGCGCGCACGTCTTGCGCGCCGAGTTTATCCGCGATATGAGCGAGGCCGGCAGCGCTTCTGTCTTTATCCACGCAGCACCCATACCCCCCTGGAGGTACTTCGGTGAAACAACTGATCGCCTATCTGCTCGATCACGCGATAATTGATTTCTCAGGCGATCTCACCCTGGACATGGTGCGGGATTTCTTGCGTGAGGACGATAGCCCCGAAGGACGAAAGCTGCTCGGCAAGCTGGTCGAGGATCGCGGCGTCGACGACATGGTCGTCACCCTGGCCGACTGCCTGCAAGACTATCTGCGCACCGGCATCACCGACGAGGTGGTGCGCGAGCAGATTCGCCTCTACAGCGAGAGCTGAGCGGCGGCTCCAGGCCCGCGCCCTGTTCCCCGCCGCCGCCCTGATCGTCAGCTTCCTGACGGGGTTCGGCTGCAGCTATCCGACCAGTGCCACCCCTTATCCCGGGGATTGCGTGCCCATGGCGGTCACCGGCTGGGATCCGACGGCGAGCGACGCGGGCGCCCCCACCGACACGGTGGTCAAGGCGGTCTTCTCCGACTACCCCGACCCGGATACCGTGGGGCTCTCCAGCATGTCGCTGACCACCGGGGTCTATCGTGTGCCCGAGGCGTACCGGGTCGATCTGGCCGCCAAGGCGGTCGTCATGACCCCCGATTCGCTCCTCACCCCCCTGCTGGGGTACGCCGCCAACGTCAGTCCGGGCCTCACCTCGCTGGCGGGCTGCGGGGTGACCTTCACCCAGAACCGGTTCTCGACCGGCGATGGGGCGGCCAACCTTCCCGTCCCACCGGTCCCGACCTCCGCGGACGTGCAGGCCATCTTCAGCGCCTCCTGTACCGCCGGCTGCCACGCCGACCCGACCGGGGGGTGCCTGGCCGCGCCGGCCGGGGGGCTGTCCCTGTGCGCCAGCGAGGCGCGCGCCGCGCTGGTCGACGTGCCTGCCCGGGAAGTCAGCTCGCTGGCACGGGTGGCGCCGCGCGATTCGGCCCGCAGCTATCTCCTGCGCAAGCTGCTCCCGGCCACGGTCGGAGGTGGGCCCATCCCGGGGACCCTGGGCCAGCGGGAGCCGCCCGGCGACCCCCTCTCCCCGGATCAGCTGGAGACCATCGCGGCCTGGATCGACGGTGGCGCGCTCCTCTGAGATCGGCGAACCTAAAGAGGTGTCCCCCGCGGGCGTGCCTTCACGTGCCGCTTCCAACCCACCGATGAGAGCCCCAGATGTCCTCGCGTGAGCCGGTCCCACCCCGGGCCCAGCCCGGCGCCGCGAACACGGCGATGTTCGGGCGCTACCGCCTGCTCGGACGCATCGGCGAGGGCGGCATGGCTGAGGTCTATCGCGCGATGATGACCGGCCCCGAGGGGTTCGAGCGCGAACTGGTCTTGAAGCGGATCCTGCCGCGCCTCTCGAACACCGGCGACTTCAAGACGATGTTCATCCGGGAGGCGAAGATCTCCGCTTTGCTGCTGCACCCGAACATCGTCCAGATCTACGAGTTCGGCGAGGCCGACGGCGCCTACTTCATCGCGATGGAGAGCGTCCAGGGCGTCACGCTGCGCGAGGCGCTGACGACGCTGCGGCGCGAGCAGCGCGCGATGCCGTTCCTGGTCGCCGCCGACATCGCCCGTCAGATCTGCATCGGCCTCGACTACGCCCACACCTTGCACGGGCCGGACGGCGCGGCGCTGGAGATCGTCCACCAGGACATCTCGCCCACCAACATCATGCTGGCCTACACCGGCACGGTGAAGATCCTCGACTTCGGGATCGCGCGCGCCGCCTCGTTCGCCGAAGAGGAGGCCAAGAAGGGGCTCATCAAGGGCAAGGTGAGCTACCTGTCGCCGGAGCAGATTCACGTCCGGCCGTTCGACGCGCGCGCCGACGTGTTCGCGCTGGGCGTCGTGTTCCACGAGATGCTGACCGGCCGGCGGTTGTTCCAGGCCAAGAACGACATCAACAAGATGCGGCAGCTGCTGGCGCAGCAGATCTTGCCGCCCTCGGCGATGAACGCGGCCATCCCGCGCGAGCTGGATCGGATCGTCATGCGCGCGCTGGAGACCGACGTGAACCTGCGCTACCAATCGACGGCGGAGATGGCCAGCGACCTCGAGCGGACGCTGATCGCGGCGCGCTACTCCAGCCGTGAGCTGTCCAAGCTGCTGCACGGACTGTTCCTGCCCGACGAGGACCCGCTGGTGGTGGTCGACACCGAGGACAACCGCACGCTGGCCCCGACGGGGACGGGGCACCACCTCACCGGCTCCGGGCCCAGCGGCGAGAAGACGGCCACCGGCACGCGCTCGGGCTCCGGCTCACGGACCGGCACGAACCTACGCTCGGGGATCACGCCGACCGCCACGGCGACCTCGACGTCGACCTCCGGAAGCGTGACCGAGCCAATCCCGGAGGCCGTGCCGCGCCGGAGCGACTCGGGCGCGCAACGGCTGCAGCGCGTGGTCCAGCAGGAGCGCAGCCGGATGGCGCGCAAGCGGATGGGCGAGCAGCTGCGGATCGTGGCCATCGTCTTGGCTGTGGCGGCGGTCGTGGGCGGCATCGTCTGGGCGGCGCGGCGCTACGTGCCGGAGCTGCTGGCTCCCCCCCCGCCGCCCAAGCCGGCGCTGCCGGTGACGCTCCCCAACCAGGCGGCCCCGGAACCTGCCGCCCCCAGGCCGGCGCCGCCCGTCAAGAAGCACCCGGCGCACCACAAGGCCCATGGGACGCCGGGCACCGGTCCCGAGACCCCCGCCCCGACCAGCACCGGCGACGAGCCGCCGCCCCCCGGACACTAGCGCCACTTCACGTTGATCTGATCGAGGGTCGAGGGCGCTTGCTCGGCTGAGGCGCCAGCCCGCCGTATTCACGTTGATCTGATCGATGGTCGAGGGCGCGTGCTCGGCTGCGGCGCCAGCCCGCCGTATCCGCGCGTCCGGCGAGCGCGACCAAGCGGCGGTTAACTTTGTTCCGGGCGTAGCGTCCGCGCCGCGCGGTAGCCGCAAGCGAAGGCCGCTAGAAATGCACTCGCGGGCGCCTGCCCAGATTTCGTGCGGGCTCGAAGCGCGTGGCCCGAGTCACTGCCGACGGCCGCACGATGGCGCTCGCCCGACGCGCAGATACGGCGGGCTGGCGCCCGGCCCCTCGACTAGGCCTCGGTCTGGACCGGGCGGGTCGGCGAGCGAGGAGCGAAGGAAGGCTGTGCCGACCGGAGCGCGCCGGGGCGCGGGGGGCACCGAGCGAGCGCAGCGAGCGAATGCCCCCCGATCTAATTGAGCCGGGTCAGCGCGAGGTCGATCTTGGCGATGGCGGTCTCTTGCTCGGCCAGGCGCGCGCGGTCCTTGTCCAGCACCTCCTGCGGCGCGCGGCTGATGAAGTTC
Organism: uncultured Myxococcales bacterium; assembly: GCA_964618005.1. Classification (GTDB taxonomy): domain Bacteria; phylum Myxococcota_A; class Polyangia; order Fen-1088; family Fen-1088; genus JADGRB01. Next base: position 1,536 of record CAZTZM010000260.1, on the reverse strand, counting down.
GGGTCGCCGAGCTTCTTCTGCAGGTGGTCGCGATCCTTCACCAGCTTGGCCCGCTGCTTCTCCAGCTTGCCGCGCTCGGCGGCCGGATCGACCACCCCCTCCAGCGGGACCACCACCTCGACGTCGCCGGCCACCGCCATGGCGGTCGGCCCGACGACGAACTCGCCCGAGGCGTTGGCGCCCGGGCGCTTCACCCGGATCTCGCTGGCCCGGGCGTGCTCGGCGATGATCGCCTTGTATCCCTCCAGGATGGTCTTCTTGTAGTCGTCCGCCACCGCCAGCAGCACCTTGGGGCGGGCTGACGACGGGATGTCGTGCTCGGCGCGGATCCCGCGCACCGCCACGATCACCTTCTGCACCAGCGCCATCGACGCCTCCGAGGCGTCGTCGTGGAAGCGCAAATCGCGCACCGGGTAGAGCGTGATCATGATGCTCTGCGGGGCGCCCGACGGCTTGGGGAGCTTCTGCCAGATCTCCTCGGTCAGGAACGGCATGAACGGGTGCAGGAGCCGCATGGCGGTCTCCAGCGCCGTCACCAGCGTCCCCTGGATCTTGCTGCGGGCCTCGCGCTCGGCCTCGCTGTCGCCGGCGACCTTCTTGAGGCCCACCTTGGCCAGCTCGATGTACCAGTCGCACAGCTCGTCCCAGATGAAGTGGTAGGCGGCCTGGGCCGCGTCGGCGATCCGGTACTCCTCCAGCGCGCCGTCGACCTCCTCCGACACGCGCTGCACGCGCGAGAGGATCCAGCGCTCGGGCAGATCCAGGTCGGCGCGGTCGGGGCCGTCGGCGATCCGGTCGGCGAAGCGATCGGCGTCGTAGCCCTCCAGGTTCATGCGGGTGAACTGCGCCGCGTTCCAGATCTTGTTGGCGAACCGGCGCGCGTCCTCGACGTTCCCCATCGAGAACTTGATGTTCTTCCCCTGCACCGCCTGCGTGGTCAGCCAGGCCAGCGCGAAGCGGAGGGCGTCGGCGCCGTGCTTGTCGATGACCTCCAGGGGATCGATGGTGTTCCCCTTCACCTTCGACATCTTCTCGCCCTTCTCGTCGGTCACCATCGTGTGCAGGTAGACGGTGCGGAAGGGGACCTTCTTCATGAAGTGCAGCCCCGCCATCAGCATGCGGGCCACCCAGAAGAAGAGAATGTCGTAGCCGGTGTCCAGCACGGTGGTGGGGTAGAAGGTCTTCAGCTCGCGCGTCTCGTTGGGCCAGCCCAGCGTCGCGAACGGCCACAGCCAGGACGAGAACCAGGTGTCGAGGACGTCGTCGTCCTGCTTGAGCGCGGCGGCGCCGGACGCCCCACATTTGGGGCACGCGCCGGGCGCCGTGCGCGCCACGATCGTCTCGCCGCAGGCGCAGTACCAGGCCGGGATGCGGTGGCCCCACCAGAGCTGCCGGGAGATGCACCAGTCGCGGATGTTGTGCATCCAGTGGAAGAACGTCTTCGACCAGCTCTCGGGGACGAACTTGGTCTTGCCCTGCTCCACCGCCTCGATGGCCGGCTTGGCCAGCGGCTCCATCTTCACGAACCACTGCGTC
>CAZTZM010000259.1:0-3958 GCA_964618005.1 uncultured Myxococcales bacterium | reverse complement strand
GTGAATCGGCCTCGGTCTCGGCCAGCAAGACCTGCGCGCGCAGATCGTCGGGCGACTCTGCCAGCACGGCCTGCAGCGCCGCCCGCGCGCCGGCGACGTTACCCAGGTCGAGCAGGATCTCGGCCCGCGCCACCTGTGACGCCAGGAACGTCGGCGCGACGACGATCGCCGCGTCGAGCGCGCGCGCCGCGCCGCCGAGATCGCCCGCCAGCGCGCGCGCCCGCCCCAGCGTGTAGAGCGGGTGCGGCATACCGGCGGTGTCGGCCGCCGTGGCGGCGGCCAGGCGCAGGGCCCCGGCGCGATCGCCGGCCCGCGCCGCCAGGAGCGCCTGCGCGCTGCGGGCCATCGCCGCCGCGCCATCCGTCCGGCCGTCGGGCAGCCCGAAGCGAAGCAAGACCGCCTGCGCCTCCGGCCCCGTCGGCGCGCCGTAGTCCAGCGCCAGCCGGGCGTCGGCGAACGCCAGCGCCGCCGCCTCCGCGCGTCCCGCGCCACCACCCGCCACCAGGCGCCGCCCGAGCGCCTGCGCGCGTCCCAGATCCGCGACGCTCCCCCGATCGACGGCTGCCGCCAGGTCGGCGTCCAGCTGCCGGTCGACCGTCCCCTGTCGCGCATGGACGAACGCCGCCACCGTCCCCGTCCCGACGGCCGCGATCGTCAGCACCCACGCTGCGCCGCGCATGTCGACATGGTGTATCGGCAAACCGGCGCTCCGTCCAAAACCCGCCTGCCCGGAGCCCCCCGCCCCCAAACCCCGCCGCCGGCCTATGCGCAAACGGCTGAGCCCGGCTACACCGGCCCGCATTGCGGGGTCGGGTGGGAGCCTTAGCTTTTGCCATCAGGGAACGTCGAGGGAGGGGAGCGCAGCGAACCAGGCCTGGGCCTTGAGGACGCGATCTCGGCTCCAGTCGCAAGGGGGGGCGCTCAGCCCACCGCGCGGGATTGGTCGCGCAGGCAGCGCTCCAGCAGGGCGTGCAGGGAGTCCATGTCCAGCGGCTTGACCATGTGATGGTGAAAGCCGGCGTCGTCGCTGCTCCGGCGCGCGTGCTCCTGCCCGAACCCCGACATCGAGATCAAGAGCGCCGGCGCCCGCTCGCCGGACAGGCGCAGCTGGCGCGCGACCTCCAGCCCGTCCACCCGCGGCAGGCCCAGATCCACCAGCACCACCTCGGGCTCGAACACGCCGGCCACCTCCAGCGCGTCGGCGCCGTCGTGCGCGATGCGGACCGTGTGCCCCCACAGCCCCAGGATCCGGGCCAGGCCGTCGGCGATCTGGACGTCGTCGTCGACCGCCAGGATACGCAGCGAGCCCCGGTGGGGGCCTGAGGCGGGCGCGGCGCCCCGCACCGGGACGGGCGCGTCGTCGGTCGCGGCCGGCAACCGCACGACGATCTCGCTGCCGCGGTTGGGGCCGTCGCTGTGGGCCTCGACGGTGCCGCCGTGCAGCTCCACCAGCCGGCGCGCCAGCGTGAGGCCGATCCCCAGTCCGCCCTGCGCGCGATCCATCTCGGCCGGGATCTGCGAGAACAGATCGAAGATCCGCTCCAGCGCGTCGGCGGCCAGGCCGATGCCGTTGTCGCGCACGGAGAGCCGAACGCCCCCTGCACCGCCCTCCAGCGCCACCTCGATGTGACCGCCCGCCTCCGTGTACTTGGCGGCGTTGTTCATCAGGTTGGACACCGCCTGCGTCAGCCGGACCGCGTCGCCGTGGACGACCGCCGGCTGGTCGGGGACGGTGACCGACAGCCGATGCCCGCTCGCTTCGATCAACGGCCGCGTGGCCTCCACGGCGTTGGCGATCACCGCCCGCAGATCGAGCGGCTCCAGCTGGACCTTGATCTTCCCCAGCGTGATGCGCGAGATGTCGAGCAGGTCGTCGAGCAGGCGGGTCATGTAGCCGAGCTGCCGCCCGATCGCCTCGCGCGCCCAGGCTCCCTCCTCGCTGCCGGGCGCCGCCTCGCGCAGGATCTCCAGCGCCAGGCCGATCGGCGCCAGTGGGTTACGCAGCTCGTGCCCCAGCATGGCCAGGAACTCGTCCTTGCGTCGGTCGGCGTCGCGCAGGGCGGTCTCGACGGAGCGGCGCGCCTCCAGCTCACGCCGTTCGTCCTCCGCCAGCTTACGATCGGTGACGTCGCGCCCGACCGCCTGGTACTCGACGACCGCCCCCCGATCGTCGAAGAAGCCGCGGTCGCGCCACTGCTGCCAGGCGCGCGCGCCGGCGCGGGTGACCACCTGCACCTCGCGCGTCGCCAGCGGGCGTGCCGCCGAGATGACGGCCAGCTCGCCGCGGGTGCGGTGCACGCCGGCCGGGACGAGATCCCACACCGTTCGATCGGCGAGGTCACCCGGCGACAGCCCGAACGCGTCGGTGTAGGCCCGGTTGGCGAAGGTGTAGACACCGTCGGGGCGAAAGCGGCAGATCATCTCCGTCTGATCCTCGACGACCGACCGGTACTGGCGGCGGCTGTCTGCCAGCGCGACCGCCGTCGTGCGCTGCTGCGTGATCAACGCCGCCATCATCAACACCGGGATCGAGACCGCCAGCAGGAAGACCTGCAGCTCGACCAGGCTCTCGCACGGCAGCCGCGCCGCGAACGGTCCGCGCGCCGCCAGGGCGCCCCAGATCGACAGCGCGGTCAGCGCCAGCAGCGCGCCGCTGGTGCCGCGTGGCCCGAAGCGGACGGCGGCCCAGAGCAGAAACGGCAGCGCCCAGTAGAGGCGCAACTGGTGCGCGCCGGCCGGGTGCGCCTGACCCGAGAACACGACCGCGCCGGTGACCAGCAAACCGGAGAACAGCAGCCCCCCCTCGACGATCCGCCCGGGGCGCCGGCGCAGACTCTTGCGCAGCCGGTCTAGATCGATCGTCAAGAGCGGCAACAACGTCAGCGCGGTGATCGCGTTCGACAGCCACCATTCTTGCCAGACCGGCCAGAACCAACGGGCCGCGCCGGCGTCGACCGTCAAGGCGGCGCCCGCCAGCGCCGCCAGGCCCGGCGCGAGCAGCACCGCGGCCAGCAGGTAGACCATCATCTCACGCAGGCTGTCGAGCCGATGGGAGCGGCCGGCCAGACGGGAGAGCGCGAAGGCCGCCAGCGCCGCGCGCAGCTGGTTGACCAGCTCGGTCGACAGCGCGAACGCCACGCTGGCGCCGCCGAGGCGATGGGCGAGGCAATCGCCGATCCCGGCGGCGAGCAGGAAGATCCACCACTCGCGCTGCCGCGCCCGGCAGAGCGCGGCGGTCAGGACGCCGTAGGGCACGAAGAGGATCCCCACCCCCGCCGTCGGGAACCGGAGCCAGATGTCCATGCCGGCGCCGATGAAACACCCACCCGCCACCAGCGCGGCGGCGCCGACGGTGTGCAACGGCGATGACCCCTTTGCCTGCCGCCCCATGATGGACCCTAGATACGAACCTTGGATAACGAACCCTGGATAACGAGCCTTGGATAACGAACCCTGGATAACGAAAACTAAGTAACGAAAACTGGAACTTGGAAGACGGAAATCCCACACGCCCCGGCAAAATGCAATCGGGGCGCCCTGGTGGCCACTCCGTTCCGACGGGTTCATCTTTCGTTCGAACCCCGAGATGGCTTACGATGCCCTGGCCGGAGCCATGACCTCACCGACGCAAGCCCCCCGCCCCCGGATCGTCGTGGCTGATGACAACGTCTATGTCGTCAAGGCGCTGGAGATCCTGCTGGGCCTCTGGGGTCTCGACGTGACGGCCGTCTACGACGGGAGCGCGGCCGTCGAGGCGGTCCGTGCTGAGCGCCCCTCGGCGGTGCTCCTCGACCTGCACCTGCCCAAGCTGGACGGCCTGGAGGTGGCGCGCACGCTCCGCGGCGACAGCGCCGATCTGCTGCTGGTCGCGCTGACCGGCTCGGACAGCCCCTGGGAGCGCAAGGCCTGCCTGGCCGCCGGCTTCAACCACCACCTGGTCAAGCCGGTCGACCCGTCG
>CAZTZM010000258.1:0-14999 GCA_964618005.1 uncultured Myxococcales bacterium | reverse complement strand
CGATCGACACGGCCGACGACGCGTCGGCCGCGGCCGACGAGTCCGCCGAGTCGACCCCGTCCGAGGGGTCGTCGTCGGACGGCGCGCCCGCCGAGGACGAGGAGACGTCGGTGCTCGCCACGATCGCCGGCGACGATGCCGAGGTGCAGATCCTCGGCTACTCGTCGCCGGAGGACCCGAGCGCGGGCGGTGGCATGGCTGCGGCGGCCCGGGCCGACGGCGGCTCGGTCGGCGCGGGCGCCGGCGCGGCCGGGGCGCGCACCGGGGGCGGCGGGGTGGCGGACGGCGGGGTGGCGGACACCGGGGTGCTGGTCGCCGCGGGTGGGACCGCGGTGGACGGCGCGGGGGCCAGGGTCGGCTTCAGACCCAGCTCGCGTTTGACGGCGGGGACCGCGGCCGGGATCCGGCGATAGAGGCCGGAGGCGAGCCCCGCGATCGCCACCAGCAGCAGCACGACGCCGGCGATCAGGAGGCGCCGGTGCGTGAACGGGATCTCGTCCGCCACGCTGGCGTTCTCCCAGCGCGGGCGGGGCTCGAAATCGCTCTCCCGCATCGAGGCGGGCGTGGGCTGGCGCGTCGCCGGCCGGGACGGCTCCGCCGGCAGGAGCGTCGGCATCGGCGTGCGCACCGGCGGCTCACTGTCCTCGACCGTCAGGGGCGCGGAGGGGATCGACGCAGGGGTCGGCAGGCGCACCCTGCCGGGAAGCGTTGGGTCGAGCGCATGGCTCCGGTCATCCTCGGGCTCGGGCTCGGGCGGCGCGGGCGGCGGCGCCGCCAGCCAGGTGGCGCCCAGGTTCAGCGCGCGGCCGACGGTGGCGCGCGGCAGCGTCTGCTCGGCGGCTAGCTCGAACGCGCGCGCGAACTCCATCACGCCGCCCCAGCGCTGGTCGCGATCCTTGGCCAGCGCGCGGTCGAGGACGATCTGCAGCGGTCGCGTGTCCCAGGCCGGCGGCACGTACAGCGCGATGGGCGGTGGCGCCTCGTGGACCACCTGGTAGAGCAGGGAGGCGATCTCTTCGCCGCGGAACGGATCGTGCCCGGTCAGCATGCGGTAGGCGATCGCGCCCAGCGCGAATTGATCGGTGCGGTGATCGATCTGATCCGTGGCGCCGCGCGCCTGCTCGGGCGCCATGTACGGCGGCGTTCCCAGCACGTCGGTGGGGGTAGCCAGCAGCGTGCCCTCGTTGCGCAGCTTGGAGATGCCGAAGTCGAGCACCTTCACCAGCTCGTCGGTCTGGCCGTCGACCGTGGCCAGGAAGATGTTGGCCGGCTTGAGGTCGCGGTGGATGATGCCGTGGGCGTGCGCGGTCGCCAGCGCGGAGGCGGCCGCCTCGACGACGCGCACGGCGGCCGGCAGCGGCATCGGCCCGTCGGTCACGAGGCGCGCCTCCAGATCGCGCCCCTCCAGGTGCTCCATCACGAAGTAGGGGCGCCCGTCGGGCGTGGTGTTGAAGTCGTAGATCTGCACGAAGCCGGGGTGGCGCAGCTCCGACATCACCTCCGCCTCGCGGCAGAAGCGGGCGAACGCCTCGCGGTTCCCCACCAGCTCCGGCAGCAGGATCTTCACGGCATAGCGGCCGGGCAGCCGGGCGTGGGTGGCCTCGAAGACCTCTCCCATCCCGCCCCGGCTGATACGCCGGCCGAGCAGGTAGGTGTCTGCCAGCAGGACCCGCCCCGCCCAAGACGAGCCTCGTTCATACGAAAGAGCGCTCACGCACAAAACTTAAGGCTTCGGCGCGGTTGAGGAAGACAGGCGCCGGCGTGCAGGCTCGGTTACCCGAAAACGATCACCGGCTTAACGTCGTTGGGCCCGCGCACCAACGCCTCGCGCCAGCGGTCGAGCGGGACCCGCCTCGAGACCAGCCGCCCCAGCCAGCCGCGATCCGCCCGTGCCAGGGCGTCCACCGCGGCGTGGTAGTGGCGCAGGTTGGCGTTGACCGCGCCGAACACGACCGCGTTCTCCAACACCAGCCGCTTGTTCAAGGCTTCCATGTTGATGGGGATGTCGCGCGTTCCGGACGAGACACCGGTCAGGCAGATGACGACGTCGGGCGACCCCACCTCGAGGACGTCGAACACCAGCTCGCCGGCGCCCGTGCACTCGAGGACGATGTCGGGCGCCGGGATGTCGCGCACCTTGCCGGTGTGGTAGGTCGCGCCCAGGGCGGCCACCAGCTCGGGCTTGGGCCCGTCCGAGACGCGATCCAGCACATGAACGTCGAGCCCGCGCTGCCGCCCCAGCATCGCGGCCAGGAGGCCGATCGGCCCGGCGCCCGTGATCAGCGCGCAGCGCGGCTTCCAGAGCGCGCGGGCGCCGATGCGTTCGATCTGCTCCCAGGCCTTGGCGACGATCGTCGTCGGCTCGACGAGGACGGCCAGATCGCCCAGCGCCGGCGGGATGCGGACCGCGAACGCGGTCTCCAGCCGGTAGCGCTCCGAGGCGTAGCCGTCGCGACCGCTGATGCCGCGCTCGGTGTACCGGCCGTTCTTGCACATGTCCCATTCGCCGGCGGCGCAGCTGGCGCAGGGGACGGGATCGGGGCGGCGCACCACCCCGACGACCAGGTCGCCCGGCGCGAAGCCGCTCCCGGCCGGCGCTTCGCGCACGCGTCCCAGGTTCTCGTGCCCGATGATCAGCCGCTCATGCCCGGGCGGGGGTAGCCCGTAGTCGCCGTTCAGGATCTCGGCGTCGGTGCCGCAGACGCCGATGGCGACGGCGTCGACCAGCAACGTGGCCGGCTGGTCGGCCGGCTCCGGAACCTCCTCGAGGCGAGCGCTGTCAGCAATCCCCGGCTTAGTCGTAATGGCGCGCATCGGTCTCGGTCTTACTACGCGGCAGGGGGTTGCGCTCGCCAACTTGAGATCGCTAAATAGCGCCCATGACGGCGCCTGTTTCCGCTCCTCTTCGCCTCGCCGGGTTGTTCGCGATCGCGTCGGCCGTGATCCTGGGCGGTTGCCAGCGCCTGGCCAGCCGGCTGTCGCAGAACGAGCCGCCGGCGCCCGTCGCGCCCGCGTCCACGGGGGAGCCGGCCGGATCGCCGCCGTCGTCGCCGGGCCTGCAGCCGGGCGCGGCCGTGACACCCAAGACGGAGACGCCGAACGAGGCGCGCGTGCTGTCGTCGGCGTTCTCGGCGGTGGCCAAGGCGCTGCGACCGTCGGTGGTCCGGATCGACGTCGAGATCTCGGGGCACGGCGCGGAGGGCGGCGAGGGCGAGGAGTCGGAGCAGCAGGCGCCGTTCCTGCGCCGCTTCTTCCAGTTCGGGACGCCCGAGCCGGCGCTGCCCCAGCACGGGACCGGATCGGGCGTGGTGGTGGACGCGCGCGGCGACATCGTCACCAACCGGCACGTGGTCTCGAACGCCACCAAGGTGAAGGTGACGTTCGGCGACGGGCGCGAGTTCTCGGCCAAGACGCTGGGGATGGATTCGGAGACCGACGTGGCCGTGATCCGGCTCGACCAGCCGCCGCGCGATCTGGTCGCGGCGCGCCTGGGCGACTCGGACAAGCTGGAGGTCGGCGAATGGGTGCTGGCGATCGGCAGCCCGCTGGGCCTCGATCAGACCGTCACCGCCGGCATCGTCAGCGGCAAGGGGAAGGTCGGTCGCCACGTGCAGATGTCGGGCGGGCGCGTGCGCCACTACATCCAGACCGACGCCAAGATCAACCCGGGCAACTCCGGCGGACCGCTGGTCAACCTGTCGGCCGAGGTGGTCGGCATCAACACGCTCATCAACACCGGTCCGGGCGGCGCGTACGGCTTCGCGATCCCGATCAACCAGGTCCGCCGCGTGGCGGAGTCGCTGTTGAAAGAAGGGCGCGTCCGCTACGCCTACCTGGGCGTGCTGGTCGGCGACCTGGCCGAGGGCGACGGCGCGATCGCCAAGGGGGCGCCGGCGGGCGCGGCGTTCGTCAGCGAGGTGACGCCGGGCGGTCCGGCGGCGAAGGCGGGGCTGCGCACGGGCGACTTCATCACCGAGATCGACGGCAAGAAGATAGACGGCGCCGGCGACGTGATCGATTACGTCTCCACCCGCGGCGTCGGCTCGAAGGCGGCCGTCGGGATCTGGCGCGACGGCAAGCGGGAGTCGATCGACGTGGTGCTGGGCGAGCTGCCGTCGCAGGACGGGCGCGGGGGCGGAACAGGGAAGGTCGGCCTGGCGCTGCAGACCCTGACCCCCAACCTGGCCGAGTCGCTGGGGCTGGATCCGCGGACGCAGGGCGCGGTGGTGGCCGAGGTGGCGCCGGGCGGCCAGGCCGCCGCGGCCGGCGTGCACGAGGGGGACGTGATCCTGGAGATCGACCGCCAGCGCGTGGCGACGGCCGACGACGCGGCGGCGGCGCTGGCGGCGTCGCGCAAGGGTGGCCACCTGGTGCGCGTGCGCGGGGCGAACGGACTCCGTTACATCACGCTCGGCGGCGAGTGATCGCGGCCGGCGTGCTGGTGGCGCTGCTCGGGCACGCGCCGTCGCCGCCGGCGGCCCGCCCGGTCGCGGAGACCTTCGCGTCGCCGGCCCAAGCCATGACAGCGTTCCTGAGCGGCGCCAGCGGCGTGGTGGCGTTCGGCGAGCTGCACCAGACGGCCAAGACGGCGCGGGTGCGGTCGACGCTGGCGCGCTTCACCGACGAGATCCTGCCGGCTGTCGCGCCCCGCGCGTCACACCTGATCGTCGAGACCTGGGTCTCGCGCGGCACGTGCGGCGAGACAGAGAAGCAGGTGACGAAGGACGTGGCGCGCACCACCGAGCGCCCGCCCGAGACGGAGAACGAGATCGTGCGGCTGCTCCGGCGCGCCAAGGAGCTGGGGGTCGCGCCCCATGTCCTGGACGTCGACTGCCACGAATACCCGACGCTGGTCGGGGCGGGCGGTCAGGTCGATTACGACCGCCTGCTGACCATCACGGGCCAGCACCTGCAGCGCGCGATCGAGCAGGCGCTGGCGCTGCCGCGCGCGCCCGAGCGGCCGCTGGTGCTGGTCTACGGCGGCGCGCTCCACAACGACCTCCAGCCGAACCCGGCGCTGGCCAAGTACAGCTTCGGCCCGGCCATCGACGCGTTCACGCACGGCGCCTACCGCGAGGTCGATCTCTATGTCCCGGAGCTGGTCGCGGCGCTGCCGGCGCTGCGTGCCGAGCCCTGGTATCCGATCTGGCGCCGGGCGCGCCCGAAGCCGGGCCAGGTGGTGTTGATTCGCGGCCAACCCCGGTCAGCGATCCTGGTGTGGGGCCCGGCTCAGCGGTAGACGATCTTCGCGATGGTGATCTCGCGCAGGTTGGCGTGCCAGCGGGCGATGACCGTGTCGCCGGTGCTCTTTCCCAGCAAGGCGCGCCCGACGGGGGACTTCCAGGAGATGTCGCCGGCGGCGCCGTCGGTCTCGTCGACGCCGACGATCCGGTAGGTGGTGGCCTCGCCGTCCTCGTCCTCGACGGTGACGGTGGCGCCAAAGAACACGCGATCGCGGTGCGGCTGCGCCGCGGGATCGACGATCAGGACATCGTCGAGGCGCTTGGACAGAAAGCGCAGCCGGCTGTCGATCTGGCGCAGCTGGCGCTTGCGGTAGATGTACTCGGCGTTCTCCGAGCGGTCTCCCTCGGCGGCCGCGTCGGACAGCGCGCCCACCACCTCGGGGCGCTTCTTGGTGCGCAGGAACGTCAGCTCATCCGCCAGGCGCTTGAACCCGACCGGCGTGATGTAGTTGGTTTCTGTCTTCTTCTCGGCCTTGCCGTCTTTCGGGGGAGCCCGTTTGGTGGCCATGGCCGCGCAGACTAGCGCGGCTTGGGGATGGTCGACCATCGGACACGACGTCCGGCTGTCGGCCGGGTTCTATTCAAGGGCCCGACTCTCCTTGCCCTTCGGCTGGCGCGGGAATCGCATACAGCTCTGGTACACTCGAGGAGGCATTTCGATGGCAGGGGACGAGGTCACGATCGCGATTTTGCGCGAGATACGCGACGAGGTGCGGGGGGTGCGTGGTGAGCAGGTGAGAACGAACGAGCGCCTCGATGTGACGAACGCGCGCCTCGACGCCGTGGGCGAACATCTCGATGGGGTGGCGGGCCAGGTCGCTGGTATGAGCCAGCGACTGGACGTGGTTGAGTCGACGCTGCTGGACATCGCGGAGCAGCAGCGATGTGTCGTCCGATATACGAAGTCCTTGGCGGAGCGGGACTTCCGGCTCGAGCACCGCGTCGACGACCTGGAAGCCCGCGTCGACAAGCTGGAAGCCCGCGTCGACAAGCTGGAATCCGAATAGCGGACGGCGCGAAAAGCGCGCGTTTCTCGTGGTATACCCGGGGTTTCGATGGCCACGAGAAAAATCGCCGTCCTGACCAGCGGAGGCGACGCCCCTGGAATGAATGCCGCCATTCGCGCGGTGGTCCGAACCGGAATCGCCAAAGGGTGGGAGGTGTTCGGCGTTCGCAACGGCTACGCCGGCCTCTGCGAGGGGCACATCGACGCCCTCGGCGCGCGGGACGTGGGCAACATCTTGCAGCGCGGCGGGACCGTGCTGGGCAGCGCCCGGCTGCCGGAGTTCAAGGATGAGTCGGTGCGGGCGCGCGGGATCCAGAACCTGGAGGCGCGCGGGATCGACGGTCTGGTGGTCATCGGCGGCAACGGCACGCAGACCGGCGCGCTGGCGCTGTCGCGGGCCGGGCTGCCGGTGGTCGGCGTCGCGTCGACCATCGACAACGATCTGGCGGGCAGCGAGATGACCATCGGCGTCGACACAGCGCTGAACATCGCGCTGGAGGCGATCGACCGGCTGCGCGTCACCGCCTCGTCGCACAAGCGGGCGTTCCTGGTCGAGGTCATGGGCCGCAACTGTGGCTACCTGGCGCTGATGGCCGGGATCGCCGGCGGCGCCGACTCGGTGGTGATCCCCGAGGCCGACGTCGAACCTGAGGTGATCGCCAAGAACCTGCAGGCAGCCTGGGAGCGCGGCAAGGCGCACGCCATGGTCGTCGTGGCCGAAGGGGCCAAGCACAACGCGGTCCGCCTGGCGCAGCACTTCGAGCGTGAGAAGGGGCGACTTGGTTTCGACCTGCGCGTCACGACGCTGGGACACGTGCAGCGGGGCGGGCAGCCCGGGGCGTTCGATCGCCTGCTGGCGACCCGCCTGGCGGCCGAGGCCGTCGAGTGCCTGGGCCGCGGCGATCACGGCTGCCTGGTCGGCCTGATCCGCGGCGAGATCCGCACCACGCCGCTGGCCGAGGTGGTCGGCGTCGGCAAGACCATCGACCTCAACCTGCTGAAGCTTCAACAAGTCCTGGCGCAGTGATGCCCGCGATCGCGTGGGCGGAGGTGGGCTCAGCCCACCGGAGCCCTTCGCGGGAGGGTTTGGGAACCCTCTCAGGGTTCCCATCAAGATGATCAACCTGGACCGCCTGAGCGAGCGCCAGATGGCGCTGCTCGTGATCCTGTTCGGGTTGCTGCTCTACGTCCCGTTCGCGGGCAGCTACGGTCTCTGGGATCCCTGGGAGACGCACTACGCCGAAGTGGCGCGCCAGATGACCCACCGGGGCGACTACATCAGCCTCTGGTGGCCGGGGTCGCCACGCGACGCGGACGTCTTCTGGTCCAAGCCGGTGCTGTCGTTCTGGCTGATGAGCCTGGCCATGCACGTGGCCGGGATCGGGCTGCCGGGGAACCCGGCGGGCGAGATGGCGCTCGGGCACCGCGCCGAGTGGGCGGCGCGCCTCCCGTTCTGCCTGACCGGCGTGCTGGGGATCTACGCGGTCTACCTGGTGACGGCGCGCTTCGTCTCGCGCCGGGCGGCCGTGTTCGCGGCGGTCGTCGTGGCGACCGCGCCGATGTACAGCCTGGTGGCGCGCCAGGCGATGACCGACATGGCGTTCGTCGGCCCGATGGCGCTGGCGCTGGCCCTGGCCGGGCTGGCGATGTTCGACGACAGCGAGGTGCCGCTCCCGCGTCGCGGGCGCGGCTGGCGAAGCTGGCCGGACCATCCGCTCTTCTATGGGACCCTGGCGCTGCTGGTGGTCACGGTCCTGCCGCAGCTGATCGTCAACTCGATCCAGCTGCGGGTGGAGATCCCCTGGGGCGATCGCACGTTCGTCTTCTACGGCGTCGTGGCGATGATCCCGTACTTCGTGGCGCTCGTGGCGGCCATTTTTCTCACCGCGCGCACGCGCCGGAAGGCGCCGTTCTATCTCTACCTGGCGGCGATCCTGTGCGGCCTGGCGGTGCTGGCCAAGGGGCTGGCGGGGGTGGGGCTGCCGCTGCTGATCTTTCTCTCCTACGTGGCGTTCACCGGGGAGTGGCGGCGGCTCGGCTGGCGCCAGCTGGGGGCGGGCGTCGTGGTGTCGCTGCTCATCTTCGCGGTGGTGGCCGTCCCCTGGCACCACGCCATGCTGATCCGCCACGGCATGCCGTTCTGGGATGAGCTGTTCGGCGACAACCACTGGCGCCGGATGGTGATCGGCCGCCACGGTGACCGCGGCTCGTTCGAGTACTTCCTGCGCGAGCTGGGCTACGGGATGTGGCCCTGGATCGTCGTCGCGCCGGCGGCGCTGGGCTGGGGCGTGCTGCGCCGTCGCGGCGACAGCCCCGCGGAGGCCGCCAAGCAAGGCGTGATCTGGCTGGGCGCGATCTGGTTAGTGGTCGGCTACGCGGTGGTCTCGCTGTCGATGACGAAGTTCCACCACTACGTGTTGCCGGCCATCCCGGGGCTGGCGATCGTCATCGGCTGCTTCCTCGACGACCTGATCGCGCGCCGATCGACGCGAACGGCAGCCGCGTCGATCGCGGTGGGCGTGCCGCTGCTGGCGTTGATCACCTTCGACCTGCTCGACGGGAAGAGCGGCTCGCAGCGCTTCCTGTGGCTGTTCTCGTACGACTACATCCAGAGCCCGACCGGGCGCCCCTGGCCGCCGGCGCTCGACTTCTCGACCACGCTGCTGGTGTTCGCCGTGCTGTTTGCGCTGGCGACGGGGCTCTTGCTCTGGCGGCGGGCGCGCGGGGCGGGGATCTGGGCCTTGCCGATCGTGGCGATCGTCTTTACCTACTTCATTCTCGACGACTTCATGCCCAAGGTCGCGCCGTACTGGTCACAGAAGGGGCCCATCGCCGCCTACTACGAGCACCGCCGCTCGCCGGACGAGCGCCTCCTGGCCTACATGCTCTACTGGCGGGGCGAGACGTTCTACACCTCGAACGAGATCTATGAGGGGCCGACCGAGGAGCGAACCGTGTTCGATCAAGAGGGCGCCGACGACCAGCTGAAGACCTGGATCGCCCACCACCGTGGCCGGCGGGCTTTCTTCCTGTTCGAGCGCCACCAGCGCGGGCGGCTGACCGAGGACCTGCCGCCCGAGGTGCGCGGGTCGTTCCAGGTCGTCGACGACCACAACAACAAGTTCACGCTGGCGCAGGCGGATCTCTGAGATGGCGTCCCAGGGCGCGGCGGCGCGACGGGCGCGGTTCATCGAGGCGGGGGGCGTCGTTCCGGCGGACGGCGACGGGGCCGCGCTGCTGGAGGCGATCCTCGACAGCGGCGACTTCTTGCCCGAGCTGTTGCTGGCGGATGTCGCCGCGCTGCCGGCGCTGGCGGCGGATCCGTACCTGCGCCGCCCCAAGCCGCCCGAGGTCGTGGCGCAGGAGGTGCGGGCCGTGGCCGCGCCGGCGCGCGAGCTGGCCGATCTGCAGCGGCGCCTGCGCCTCTACCGCCGGGGCGAGATGTTGCGCCTGGGCGCGCGCGAGCTGGGGTGGGGGACCACCGCCGAGGTGGCGCGCGAGCTGTCGGCGTTCGCCGACGTCTGCCTGGAGGTGGCGGTCGAGGTCGGCGATGCGGCGCTGACCCGCCAGCTCGGCCCGCCGCGCACCGACGGGGGCGCGCCCGCGCGGTTCGTGGTGATGGCGATGGGAAAGCTGGGCGGCGAGGAGCTGAACTTCTCGTCCGACATCGATGTCTGCTACTTCTACTCGACCGACGCGGGCGCGGCCGGCGACCGCACGCTCCACCACTACTATTCAGAGCTGTCGCGCTGGGTGACGTCCGCGATCGAAGATCCGACCGCGGACGGGATGATCTTCCGCGTCGATCTGCGCCTGCGCCCCGAGGGGCGGAGCGGGCCGATCTGCAACGCGCTGCCGGCGGCGGAGCGCTACTACGAGACCTTTGGCCGGACCTGGGAGCGGCAGGCCTGGCTGCGCGCCCGGCCGGCGGCCGGCGACAGGGAGCTGGGGGACGAGCTGCTGGCCGCGCTGGAGCCGTTCATCTATCCGCGCCGCATCGAACCACGGATGGTCGAGGAGGTGCGCGGCCTGCGGGCGCTGTTCCGCGATCCGGCCGACACCGGCGGCGCGCTCGGCGAGACCGGGTTCGACGTCAAGCTCGGCTCGGGCGGCATCCGCGACGTCGAGATGGTGGTGCAGGCGTTGCAACTGCTGCACGCCGGCAAGCTGCGCGAGCTGCGCGAGCGCAACACGCCGCGCGCGCTGCCGCGCCTGGTGGTGGCGGGCCTGCTGGGCGATCGCGAATCGCAGACGCTGCTGGCCGCCTATCGATTTTGGCGCCGCCTCGAGCACCGGGTTCAGGTGGCGACGGGGGCGCAGCGGCACCGCTTGCCGGCGACCGACGAGGCCCGCGCCGAGCTGGCGTTGCAGCTGGGGTTCCCCAGCCTGATCGCCTTCGACGCCGAGGTGGCCGCCACCCGCGCGGCCGTGGAGGCGATCGCGGCGACGCTGGGCGAGCCGCCGGCGGAGGCGCACCTGGAGGCGGCGCGGCTGCTCGATCCGATGCGCGGCCGCGCCGAGCTGGAGCGCCGCGTGGCGGCCTCCGGCTTCCGCGATGTCGAGACGGCGGCCGACACGCTGGAGCTGGTCGGCGCCCGCATGCCGGTGGCGTTCCTGGAGGAGGCCATCGGCTCGCCCGATCCCGACCGCGCCTTGGCGCACTTCCGCGATCTGGCGCTGCGCGGCTCGGTCGGCCTGATGGCGCTGCTGCGTGATCATCCCCGGCTGGTGCGCATGCTGGGGACGCTGTTCGGCACCAGCGATCGGCTGGCCGATCTGCTGGTGCTGCACCCGGAGATGTGGGAGCCGTTCCTGGACGGGCTGGGCGCGCGGCAGAAGTCGGCCGACGAGATGCGCGAGCAGCTCGCGGCGCGGATCCGCCGTCGCGACGGAGACGACGGTGACGAGGAGGGGGCGCTGCGGGCGATCCGCGTGTTCCAGGCCGAGGAGATCCTGCGCATCGGTCTGCACGACGTCGCCGGCAGCCTGGACGCGGGCGAGGTGAGCGGGCAGCTCAGCGATCTGGCGGAGGTCTGCCTGTCGGCGGGGATCGAGGCGGCCTGGCCGGCGCTGTCGGCGCGCCTCGGCACGCCGCGCACGGCGTTGACCGTGCTGGGGCTCGGCAGCCTGGGCGCGCGCGAGATGCGCTATGGCTCCGACCTGGATCTGGTCTTTCTCTACGGCGGGGAAGGGGAGAGCGACACCGGCATCGATCACCGCGAGTGGTTCGCGCGGGCTTCGCAGCGCTTCATCGGCGCGATGGAGGCGGTGCTGGAGGAGGGGCGCCTCTACCTGGTCGACACGCGCCTGCGCCCCTCGGGCGAGCAGGGCTTGCTGGTCACATCGTGGAGCTCGTTCGAGCGCTACCACCGCGAGGAGGCGGCGGCCTGGGAGCGCGTGGCGCTGCTGCGTGCGCGGATCGCCTGGAGCGGCGAGCAGGGCCCCGCGCGCGGCGCCCGCGGGCGGGCGCTGTCGGCGCTGGCCTTCGACCTGCCGTTCGACGACGCGGCCTTCCGCGCCGACCTGCGGCCCATCCGGGCCCGCGTCGAGCGCGAGCGCGGAAAGGTCCCGCCGGGCTCACGCCACCTGCACTTCGACCCGGGTGGGATCATGGATGTCGAGCTGCTGGTCGCGCTCGGCCAGCTGCGCCACGCGGCCGACACCGGCGTTCGCACCACCAGCACCACCGCGGCGCTCGCCCGACTCGTCGAGCTCGGCTGGCCACCGGCGCTGCGCGACGACTACGCCGTGCTCCGCCGGATCTCGCTGCGCCTGCGCCTGCTGCTCGATCGCCCCCAGGCGGTCATCTCGCCCAACGACCTCGGCCCCCTGGCCCGCAGCCTGGGTACGGCGCCCGCGGCGCTCGCCACCGATCTCGACGAGCGAATGGCGCGCATCCGGGCCATCTTCGACCGGTACTTCTAGCGGCCGGCTCAGTCCTCGGTCTCGGCTTCGCTGGCGATGCCGTGGAGGCGGAGCTTTTCCCACAGGTTCTTGCGCGAGATGCCCAGGATCTCGGCGGCCTTCATCTTCTTGCCGTTGGACTGGGCCAGGGCGCGCATCAGGTATTCGTGCTCGAACTCTTTCAGCGCGGCTGACAGCGAGCGGAGCGAGCCGGCGGGCGAGCTGGCGCTCCCCTCGCTGGTCCCCGTGATGCCGCCGGGGAGGTGCTCGACCTCGATCTCGCCGCCGCCGGCCAGCACGACGGCGTGCTCGATGGCGTGCGCGAACTCGCGCACGTTGCCGGGGAAGTGGTACTGCGACAGCACGGCCCAGGCGCGCGGGGAGATGGTGGGCGGCGACTTGCCGGCCGGGGTGAACTTGTTCAGGAAGTACTGCAGGAGCAGGGGCATGTCGCTGCGCCGCTCGCGCAGCGGCGGGATCTCGATGTCCAGCACGTTCAGCCGGTAGTAGAGGTCCTCGCGGAACCTCCCTTCCTTGATCCGGTCGCGCAGGTTGCGGTGCGTGGCCGAGATGATCCGGACGTCGACCTTGGTCGACTCGTTGGTGCCGAGCGGCTCGACGGTCCCCTCCTGCAGGACGCGCAGCAGCTTGGCCTGCGCGGGCAGCGGGACCTCGGCGATCTCGTCCAGCAGCAACGTGCCGCCGTCGGCCGCCTTGAAGCGGCCGTCGCGCCGCTTGACCGCGCCGGTGAACGCGCCGCGCTCGTGCCCGAACAGCTCGGCCTCCAGCAGGGTCTCCGGAAAGGCGGCGCAGTTGACGGCGATGAAGGGCTTGGCCCGGCGCGTGCTGCGCTCGTGGAGCGTGCGGGCGACCAGCTCCTTGCCGGTGCCGCTCTCGCCGGTGATGAGCACCGGCGCGTCGCTCTGGGCGATGGTCTCGATCCGGTCGGCCAGCCGCAGCATGGGCGGGCTGCGCCCGATGATGGTCCCGGCCCCCTGGCCGGTCCCGTTGGACTTGCGCTGCGACAGCTCGGCGCGGGCCTGCTCCAGCTCGCGCTTGAGCGCGCGCTGGGTGGCGATCCGCTGCATCTGCAGGATGATCTCGTCGACGTCGAACGGCTTGGTCAGGTAGTCGTAGGCCCCTTCCTTCAGGGCCGAGACCGCGTCGCTGACCGCCGCGTGCGCGGTGATCAGGATGACGTCGGTGCCGGGCGACTCCTGCCGGACCCGGCGGAACAGCGTCAGGCCGTCGACCTTGGGCAGCCGGATGTCGCAGATCATCACGTCGAACACGTTCGACGAGATCTGGGCCAGCCCTTCGGCGCCGTTGGCGGCCAAGCTCACGCGATGGCCGGCGTCGCGGAGCGCGTCGCCGACCAGGACCCGGAAGTCCGGTTCGTCGTCAACCAGCAGGATGTCGAGCATCGTCGCTTCGAGACTCTACGCGAGAATACCTGGCGCTGTCTGGCTCGTCCGTCAAGGAGGCGAGCGCCGGAATGTCGGAGATCGCAGGTCGACGGCCGACACCCGGGCGCCCGACCCGAAACGCGGGGGCGCCGCCAGCGCGCGGTCCCGCCCGGCCGCTTTCGCCGCGTAGAGCGCCCGATCGGCGGTCAGGTGCAGGGCTTCGAACGTCGGGAGGGTGGCGCTGTCCAGATCAGCGACCCCGATGGAGACAGTATACCCGCCCGGCTCCGGAACGCCGCGCGGGCTGGTGTTCATCTCGGGGGC
This sequence comes from uncultured Myxococcales bacterium, assembly GCA_964618005.1. Classification (GTDB taxonomy): domain Bacteria; phylum Myxococcota_A; class Polyangia; order Fen-1088; family Fen-1088; genus JADGRB01. Next base: position 1,116 of record CAZTZM010000258.1, on the reverse strand, counting down.
CATGCCCAGCCGCCGCACGGTCGCGCAGACGCGGTGCGCGAGCGCCAGCGCCTCGGTGGCGCTGGTGTTGACGGCCAGCACGACGAACTCGTCGCCGCCCATCCGCGCGGCGACGTCGGTGGCGCGGCAGCTCCGGCGCAGGCTCTCGGCCACCAGCTGCAAGGCCCGGTCGCCCTGCGCGTGGCCGCGGCGGTCGTTGATCTCCTTCAGCCCGTCGAGATCGATGACCAGCATGGCGATCGGCGTCCCGTAGCGGGCGGCGCGATTCAGCTCGTCGCCGAACGCGGCCATCAGCCGCCGGCGGTTGGCGAGCCCGGTCAGCGGATCGGTCACCGACAGCGCCTCCAGCAGATCCTCCTTGCGGCCGACGATCCAGCCCAGCACGGTCATCATCGCCAGCGTGGCCAGCAGCAGGTAGGCGTAGGCCAACGGCTGGCGGGCCACCTCGCCCGTGATCTTCCAGGGGACGTGCGCGCGATGGTCGATCCAGCCCTGCAGCGCCACCAGCCCCGCCACCAGCGCCAGCGACAGGACGACGCCGACGATCGGGTAGACGAGGCGCCGGGGGCGGCTAGACATGGCGGTCGCCGTGCAGCGCGTGCGGCTCCGCCGACGGGGCGAGCGCGCGCGCCAGGGCGCGCAGCAGATCGTCGGCCGTCGCGTCCCCTTTGCGCACGACGCTGGCCACCGCCGGCCCCAGCACCGCCCGTTCGCTCTGGGTCATGTACAGCGCCGACAGGACCACGAACGGCAAATCGCGCAGGCGGCGGTCGGTGCGCGCGGCGCGCAGCACCTCCAGGCCACTCAGCCCCGGCATCACCAGGTCCAGTACCACGGCGTCGAAGCTGGCGTCGCGGAGGATGGCGAGCGCGTCGCTCCCCGAGGCCGCCGGCGTGACGGCATAGCCGGCCTCCTCGAGGCGGGCGGTCACGTGCAGCCGCTCGGCCGCGTCGTCGTCGACCAGCAGGATGTGGCGGCCGGCCGCGGGGCGGGCGGGCCGCTCGACGCGCGGCACGGCGGCGTCCCCTTCGGCGGCGCGCGGCAACACCAGCTCGAGGGACAGACCGTCCTCGGCGCCCGAGCGGACCCGCAGCGGCGCGCCGGCCCGCCGGGCCA
>CAZTZM010000257.1:0-22223 GCA_964618005.1 uncultured Myxococcales bacterium | reverse complement strand
CTGACCAGGCGTCGTGCCCCAGTGTCCGACCACCAGCGGCTTCACGTGCGACAGCTTCAGCGGCTCCCTGAGGAGCGGGTTGTCGTAGAGATAGATCTGCCCGACGGACAGATAGTTGGCCGCGCGCCAGTAGGCGTCCATCTTGCGGAGAAGCTCGGGCGTGACCGTGGTGGTATCGGTGGTCATGGATCTACCTCGAAGTGTTTCGCGGCTCTCGACTGTCGTTCGGGCGAGCATGAATATGCCCACGATGCGGCGCGACGCTCATGGACTGCTTACGTTCCGCGATGAGCGCCGCGCAGGAGCGCAGTACCGAGCGCGCGATCATGAGATCTTCGTCGGTGCGGATCACGCGAACCGTGGCTCGGCTGGACGCGCCGGAAATCACGCCTTCGTTGTGTGCGTTGCGCGACTCGCTTAGCTCGATGCCAAGAAAGTCGAGCCCCTCGCAGATGCGCGCCCGGACGGGCGGCGCGTGTTCGCCAATGCCGCCCGCGAAGACGAGCGTGTCCAATCCACCCAGCGCTGCGGCGAAGGCGCCGATCCACTTCTTCGCCTGGTAGCAGAACAGCGCGATAGCCTCCGCGGCCCGCACGTCAGCGGCTTCCCGGTGCAGCAAGTCCTGCATGTCGGAGCTGGTCTCCGATACGCCGAGCAGACCAGATTCGTGGTTCGCCAAATGCTGAAATGTCGCTGCGGTCATGTTCCCGGTCTGCTGTAGGTAGTAGACGAGGCCGGGGTCCAGGTCTCCCGTTCTGGTGCCCATTACCAATCCGGCGGCCGGCGTGAATCCCATGCTGGTGTCGATGCTCTTGCCGCCAAGCACGGCGGCCAGGCTCGCGCCGCTCCCGAGGTGCGCCAAGATCACCCGGCCGGTCGTCGCCGCCCGATCGCCGAGGCGAATAAGCTCTTCCATCAGGAAGGCATACGAGAGTCCATGAAACCCGTAGCGGCGCACCCCCTGCGCTTCGTAGCGGCGCGGAATCGGCAGCATCCTGGCCACCCGGGGGAGATCGTGGTGAAACGCCGTGTCGAAGCAGGCGATCTGCGGCAGGTCGGGAAACCGGCGATGCACCACCTCCGCCAGCAGGATCTCCTCCGGGAGGTGCTCCGGGTCGAACGGACTGAGTCGACGCAGCTCACCGACCATCTCCGGGGTGATTCGCTGGGGCTGGCTGTATTTCGGTCCGCCGTGGACCACCCGATGCCCCACCGCCGCCAACGCGCGACCGCACTCCGCCAGCCAGTCCATGAGGGCGTCCGCCGCGGCGGCATAGTTCGGCGCTTCCACCGGGCGCAACACATTGTTCTGTGGGTGGACGTCCTTCACCTCGAGCGTGGCCGACGGCAGCCCAATCCGAGCGATCTCGCCCGTCACGAGCCGTCGAAGCGAATCGCCGGCCTCGAACAGCGCGAACTTGATGCTCGACGAGCCGCCATTGATCGTCAGGATCAGCGGTCCAGAGGGGTCATCGTCACCGCGCGTGGTCATCATCGTTGCCACAGGATGTGAGGCGACTCCAAGGGCACCGCGACGCCGGACCGCCTTGCTATTACTCGCGCCGTGTAGTCGCTCGCCGGACGGGCAGCGGGCACCGTCGCGCGGTAAACCCTGCCGCCGGACACCTCGGGCCGAGGAGATGTCGAGATCATCTCCTCCAGGACGGGTGAGCCACCATTGATCCCGTCCGCGTAGATCTCGACCCGGACCGAAGTCGGGGCGAGATCACCCAAGAAGAGCTCGACTGCGACGTCATGGCGGTCGGAGTGGGTGTCGACCCGCAGCTCGCCGAAGCGCAACTGGTCCCACTTCTGATCCACGGTCCGTAGCCACTCCACGACCTGCCGGCCTCCTTCACCTTTAGTCGCCGCGCGCGCACGGTAGGCGGCGGCGGCCGGGAGGTAGCGTTGCTCGGCGTACTCGCGGACCGTTCGGTTCGCCGAAAAGCGCGGCGTCAAGCGCGCCATGCTCTGTCGCATCCGCTTGACCCAGTGGGTGGGAATGCCACTTCTGTCTCGCGCGTAGAACTCCGGGATGACCTCGCGTTCGAGCAGGTCGTAAAGGGCCCCGGCTTCGACATCGTCCCAGGCCGGATCGTCACCGTGCAGCTGGCCGTCGCCCAAGGCCCACCCGACCTCGGGCGTGTAGGCCTCCGCCCACCAGCCATCCAGTTCCGAAAGATTGATGCCTCCGTTGACCAGCACCTTCATACCGCTCGTGCCGCTCGCCTCCCAGGGGCGCCGCGGAGTGTTGATCCAGACGTCGACCCCCTGGACCAGATGCTCCGTCAGCAGCATGTCGTAGTCACTGAGGAAGATCGCGTGAGGTCGGACCGCGGGCCGCCGAATGAACCGAATCCATTTCTGAATCAGGGCCTGCCCTCCCTGATCTGCCGGGTGGGCCTTGCCCGCCAGGATGAGTTGCACCGGACGGTCGGAGTTCGACAACAGGCGCAGCAACCGCGCGGGATCGTGCAAGAGCAGGTCGGGTCTCTTGTAGGTCGCGAAGCGGCGGGCAAATCCCAAAGTCAACGCCCGGGGATCAAACAGGTGCTTGGCTCTGTCGATGTCGTCCGGCGACGCCCCGGAGGAGGTCAGCTCCCGGGACAGCCGATCACGGGCGTATTCGACGAGTGACGTCCGGGCGGCGGCGCGGAAGTCCCAAAGGCGGGCGTCGGAGACACCTTGAATCTTCTCTTCCAGCGTATCCGTCGTCCCCAGCCAGCGATCCTTTCCACAGGCCTCCGTCCACAGATCATCGGCTGGGGCCGAGTCCCAATTCGGCATGTGAACGCCGTTGGTGACGTAGCCGATGGGGACCTCGCCCTCGGGCCAGTGCGGAAAGAGCGGTTCGAAGATGTGCCGGCTCACCTCTCCGTGCAGGCGGCTCACGGCATTGACCGCGCCGCTGCCGCGAAGGGCCAGGTAGGCCATATTGAAACTCTCGGACGTGTCATTCGGGTTCTGGCGGCCGAGGGCCAGCAGACGCTGGACCGTGATTCCCAGCTGCTGCTCGGCGTAGCCACCGAGGTATTGCTGGACGAGGGCGGGAGGGAAACGGTCAAATCCTGCGGCCACGGCTGTGTGGGTGGTGAAGAGGTTCCCGGCTCGCGTGACGGCCAGCGCGACTTCGAACGGCTGCCCGCTGTCCGCCATAAAGGTCCGCGCGCGCTCGAGAATCGCGAAGGCGGCATGCCCTTCGTTCAGATGGCAGACCTCCGGGTCGAGTCCCAGCGCGGCAAGCAGCCGCCAGCCGCCGATCCCGAGCAGTAGCTCCTGTTCGAGGCGGAGTTCGGGGCCGCCACCATAGAGCTCGCTGGTGATTCCCCGATGCGTGGCGAGGTTCGCGGCGTCGTTGCTGTCGAGGAGATAGAGCTTCGCTCGACCGACGCGCACCTCCCAGGCACGCAGCCAGACGGTATAGCCGGGCAAGGACACTTCCAGCCTCAACCATTCGCCGTTCGCCTGGCGCACGGGCGTGATCGGCAGCTGCCCAGGGTCGTTATAAGGAAAGAGAGCCTGCTGGGCTCCATCCTTGTCGATGACCTGACGGAAGTAGCCCTGCTGGTACAGCAGTCCAACGCCTACCACCGGTATCCCCAGATCGCTGTTGGCCTTGAGCTGATCGCCGGCCACATTGCCGAGTCCACCCGAGTAGATCGGCAACGCTTCGCTGAGCATGAATTCCATGCTGAAGTAGGCGGCACAGGTGAGGACGCTCCGGGGATACGTTTTTTGAAACCACCCGGGTGATTCCAATGTCGCCCGCCGCTTTCGGATCAGGAGATCGACGTTCTGCCGGAAGGCAGGTTCGGCCAACACTGACCGGAGCTTGTCGCGCGACACTGTTTGCAGGACTACCCAGGGATTGTGCGTGAACTCCCACAGCGCGGGATCGAGTCGGCGCCAAAGCCCGTCGGTCGCGTGATTCCACGACCAGCGCAAGTCCAAGGCCAGCTCGGCGAGAGAATCAAATCCCTCGATATCCCTCGGCAAGAGTCCGTATGCCGGGTGGTCGACGCGCGGTTGTGCTTCTGCGAAGGGACTGACGTTCATGACCGTGTCGCCGTCAGCGCCCGTTCGATCGCTTTCGACAAGGCATCGAGCCCGCTTCGAACGTCTGCGCCGAGATGAATCCGCAACGCCCGCCGGTCGCGCTGTACCAGGACACGGAAGTCCCCCAGCGCCTGCGCGGCCTTCACCACGCCAAAGCTGAAGCGGTGACCGGGGATCTGGAGATCCTGGGCGTCATCGCAGGTCAGCTGCAGGAAGACCCCGCTCGGCGGTCCGCCCTTGTAGGCCTGCCCGGTCGAATGGAGGAACCGGGGACCGAATCCGACACAGGTCGCCACCCGGCGGGAATCCCGGATCGCGCCCCGGATCGCCTGGAGCCGGCGGTCGTGCAGATCGTTGCGCTCGACGTAGGCGAGCAACGCAAAGTAGTCGCCGCGTCCCAGCCGGTCGAGGTGGGCCCGCAGGTATCCATGCAACGTTCGGTCAGAGCCAGCCGCCCGATCGAGAGCCAGTTTGTTCCTCTCGTCGGCGAACAGCGCGAGCGGGCCATCCTCGCACAACGGGATCTCCCGTGGCAGCCCGCCGGTCTTCTCGTAGGCCTTGGTCAGCGTTCGCGCCGCTACCTTGCTCGCCTCGACGTCCGGTTGGTTGAAGGGGTCGATGCCGATGATCGCACCCGCCACCGCCACCGCGATCTCCCAGCGAAAGAACTCTTGTCCGAGATCGTGGGGATCGGCGAGCCCAATGCGCACGACCGGCTGTCCCGCGTTCTCGAGCGCTTCGACCGCGGCCTCCTGCACCGCATCCGGTGCACCATCGAGCCGCAGATACGCGAACAGTCGATCGGTGCCGTAGACCTCGGGCGCGCCGAGGGGCTCGCGATCGACGGGGATTATCCCCTTGCCCACCTTGCCGGTCGATTCGGCGAGCAGCTGCTCCAGCCAGGCACCGAGCTGGGCGATGCCCGGAGAGGCGATGAGGGTGACCTTGTCGCGGCCGGATCTGACCGACGTCCCGAGGATCGCGCCGAGCAGGACTCCCGGATTCTGCTCGGGCGGAACGGATGACGCGCACGCGTGCGCCATGACCGCGGCGCGGGCGAGGAAGCGCTCCACGTCGAGCCCCATGACGGCCGCCGGCACCATTCCGAAGTTGGAGAGCGCGGAGTACCGTCCCCCGATGCCGGGTACGCCGGCGAACACCCTTTCGAACAGTTTCTCCTCGGCGACCCGTTGCAGGTCGGAGCCCGGGTCGGTGACCACGATGAAGTGCTTCGGGGCCCGCCCCTCGCCGACGATCTCGCGAACGCGATCGTAGAAGTAGTCCTTGAGAATGTTGGGCTCCAGCGTGGTGCCGGACTTGCTCGAAACGATGAAGAGCGTCTTTGCGACATCGATCCGGGCTTCCATCGTCCGGATCTGCGCGGGATCGGTCGAATCGAGGACGAAGAGCTCCGGGTAACCGCTGATGGGCCCGAACGTCCGCGCCAGGACATCCGGACAGAGGCTGGAGCCGCCCATCCCCAGCACGACCGCGTAGGCGAAGTTGCCCTGGGCCTCCTGGGCGAACGTCGCCAAGCCTTGAACGAGAGCTTGATCTTCGTCGGCAACGCGCAGCCAATCGAGCCACCGGTTTTCGTCGTGGCCCGTCCAGAGCGTCGCGTCGCGCGCCCACAGCCGCCGGACCTTCCCCCCGATGCGCCAGTCCTCGAGCGCCGCCTGGACTCCCTCAGCGAGCGAAGGCGGCAGGCGATAGCTCATTCGATCGAGGGCCGATCTGAGCACGCCGGCCCGCTTGTTCTCGATCGATCCCAGGAGAGCGTCGAAAGCCGCGGAGAACCCTTTGACGCCGTCTTCGAGCAGGCGCGTGGTCAGGTCGTCGATCGAGATCCCCGTGCCGGCGAGAATGGCCAGGACCTGTCTCGCGTCGTCGACGTTTTGTTCGAGCTGGTTCTCCGCTTTGCCGTGGTCACGGAAGGCGTCGAGCGTCGCCGGTGGGATGGTGTCAACGGTGTCGGGACCGATCAGTGATTCGACGTACGTCACGTCACGAAAGCGCGGATCCTTGCTGCTCGTGCTCGCCCACAGGAGGCGCTGCGGGTGAGCGCCGGATGCGGCTAGAGACGTCCAGCGCGGGCCACTGCAGACTTCCTTCCAGTCCTGGTAAGCGAGCTTGGCGTTGGCGATGGCGACCTTGCCGACGAGATCGCGCAGCCGTGCCTGCTCTACGGGCGGCGCCGTTCGAGCCAGGGCCTCCAGCATGGGGTCGACGAGGACGTCCAGACGACTGACGAACATACTGGCCACGCTGGCGACGCGGCTGAGATCTCCCCCGCCCGCGCGGAACGTCTCGAGGCCGTCCATGTAGGCCTCTGCGACTCGGCGACATACAGCGCGTGAGAAGAGAAGGGTCACGTTGACGTTGATCCCCTGGCTGATGAGCTGCCGGATCGCCGGGATCCCTTCCGGCGTCGCCGGTACCTTGACCATGAGGTTGTCGCGGCGAACAGCGCCCCACAGGCGAACGGCCTCGTCGATGGTCGCCTGGGTGTTGTGGGCGAGATAGGGCGAGACCTCCATGCTGACGAATCCGTCGCGTCTGGCAAACTCGACGTAAACGGGCAAGAGGATGTCGGCCGCCTGTTGAATGTCTTCGATGGCCAGCGTTTCGTAGATGGCCGAGGCGGGTTCGTCCTGGCGCTTCTCGTAGCGCTCCAGCGCCGGCCCATAGTCGGTGCTGCCAGCGATCGCTTTTTCGAAGATGGACGGATTCGAGGTCACGCCGCGGATGCCGTCCTCCTCCACCAGTCGCGCGAGCTCACCGCTTTGAAGGAGGTGGCGTCGGATGTAGTCGAGCCAGACCGACTGGCCGCACTCCTGAATCTCATCTACTCCCACGCGAACCTCCTCGCCCTTTCGATCACCCCGACTCCGGCGCCATTAGTGCTTCTCTTCGTGGCCGCCGAACTGATATCGCATCGCGGAGAGCAGCTTGTCAGCGAAGTCCTCATCCCCGCGAGAGGCGAAGCGTTGAGTGAGAGCAGTACTCAGGACCGGCGCGGGCACACCTTCATCGATGGCCGCCTTGAGGGTCCAGCGCCCCTCGCCGGAATCGGACACATGGCCCGCATACCGGCTCAGGTCAGGGCTCTTCTTCAGGGCCGCCGCCGTGAGATCGAGGAGCCAGGAACCGATGACGCTGCCGTGCCGCCATGCCTCGACGATATCGGGAAGGCTCAGGTCGTACTGATAGAGCTCGGGGTGACGAAGCGGGGCGGTCTCGGCATCGGCCGTGGTCTCCGCCTTCCCTGCGTTGGCGTGACGAAGGATGTTGAGCCCCTCGGCGTATGCCGCCATGATCCCGTACTCGATCCCGTTGTGAACCATCTTGACGAAGTGTCCCGCTCCGGGGGGGCCGCAGTGGATGTACCCTCGCTGGGGAGGGCCGCCCTCGTCTCGGCGCTCCTTGGCCGCGTCATCGAGGCCAGGCGCCAGTGCGGCGAAGATGCCGTCAAGCCGCTTTACGATGGCGGCGCTGCCCCCAATCATCTGGCAGTAACCGCGCTCGAAACCCCAGACGCCGCCCGAGGTACCGACGTCGACGTAGTGGACCCCGCGCTCGCCGAGCGTCTTAGCGCGGCGGATGTCGTCGTGATAATACGAGTTGCCCCCGTCGATGAGGGCATCGTCCGCGGCAAGGTGCGGCGCCAGCTCGTCAAGGGTGGTCTCGACAACCGCGGCCGGCACCATGATCCAAATCGCCCGCGGTGTCTGGAGCTTGGCGACCAAGTCAGCAAGCGAGCTGGCGGCCACCGCGCCTGCTTTGGCCAGCTCTAGCCCCGCCTGGGGCTGAACGTCGAATACGACGCATTCATGGCCAGCCCCGAGCAGACGACGGACCATGTTGGAACCCATTCGACCGAGCCCGACCATTCCCAGTTTCATCCTGTTCCCCCGATCGTCCGCCGCCGGCCCCACGTCTCTACAATCCGACTTGCCTGCGCGAGGTTTGTGCTATCGCCTCAACCCCCAGCCCCAGTGGAATGCAATCGCCCAGAATATTCCGATGAGAAGGACCGTCCAGACGAAGTCGCCGCCGCGTCCCCAGGCGTGATGATCGAACGACGCTGAGGTACCAGGAACCACTGCCCGCAATGCACGACGTCGCTGGATGTACCTCGGGTAGGGCGGCCCCCATCCGCGGTAGCCCCAGCCGTAGCCGACTGGAGTAAGGAGAAATAGGAACATGACCCCCATCCACAACAACCACCCGGTGCTCATCTGATGTCTCGCTTTCTTTTTGTTGTCGGGGCTCGAATCGTGGGCGCGTGCTAGCGGCCTTTGTCTGGAGTGCTCGTCGCGATGCCCGAACGTTTGGGATCCTCACGATTCGTACTCGACGGCGTCCCTCGCGGCCCGAACACGTGCGTCCCAGTACCGTCGGTGCACCAATATGCCGGGCGACCGTAATAGTCATATAGGCGGGTCTCGTACTCTCTGTTGACCCCTGTCGTCGGATTCCACTCGGGACTCTTCTTAATCGCGTCTCTGGAGAGAGCGACGTAGACCTTTCGCTCCGCCCAGCTGACCCGGCTCGCCCAATGCGGTGCCACGAGGACCTTTTTACCGAACCACCAGTTTCTGGTGTCGACCACCAGGTAACGGACTTCCCAGCTTTCGTCATCGACGATGAAGTCCTCGATGTGACCGATCGCATCGTCGCTGCCCTGGATGTGGTACCCACGGACTTCGCTGGCGCTCCGGAGGTGAACGTCGCCGGATGCCTTGTCGTCGGGGTGCTCGACACGCTTCTCGGCCCTGTTGCTTGTGGCGAACATGGCCGGATAGCCGCCCGCGCCCCACGGTGTCGTGTATCCCCAGTAGTAGGGATAGCCGTAGTAGCCGTAGTACTCACGCTCGTGCTGTCGAGAGACCGGCTTATCAACGTCGATGTTCGGGCTGTTCTTGACCTTGTCCCTCGTCAACGCCAAGCCGAACGTGTGGGTCCCCCAGTTGACCTCACGGAAGAAGATGGGCGAGATGAGCACCGGCGGCGGACCTGACGGACCGGCGGTCTCGACGACCAGATAGCGAACGACCCAACGCTCATCGTCCAGCAAGAAGTTCACCACGCCTCCGACGTCGCCGTCGGTGGCCGTCACGGTGTACCGCTCGAGGTCTTTCAAGCTTCGCAACATGGGTCTTCCCTCTCCCTGGAACCTAGTTCTTCGCATCGAAGGTGCTGTTGGCAGTCACCAGCTATCATCGCTGCCGTGGACCCTGTCCGTAGATCGTGCCGGCGGGACGATGCGTCTTCGATATAACAACGCCCACGTGCCTTTGTAGGGATGAACAACCCGTCTCGCCCGTTGGGGATTGCCTGGCACAAGCCCTCTGAGACGCCTGCGTCAGAACTCATCGGGGAGCGGATCCGCTCATGAGGAGATCGAGCGTGTCCTCGGGCGAGGTAATCTGACGAAGCGCGATCTGACGGTGCAAGACGGAGGGTAGTCGGCGCAGGAGGCGGAGCCAGGGGGCTCCTCCCAAGCGGCCGAGCAGATGCACAAGGATCCAGAAGGGCTCGGCGAAGGTACATGAGCCGACAAGATGAGACAGTTCGTCGAGCCACCGCCATACATCGGGGCGAATCTCGAGAAGACTCTGGCGACGCTCAAGATGCCCGCCGTGAGCGGGTACCAGGCGACCCGACATACCTTTGCCGGCCACTGGGTGATGGCAGGGGGAAGCATCGAGAAACCTCGCGAAGTGCTGGGCCATTCATCGGTGGTCGTCACCGAGCGGTACGCTCACCTCCGGACGGACCTTTTCGGCCAAGCCGAACTGTCGCGTGTGGCTGTTGACTTGAGCGTCGCGACAGGGAAGATCCTCTCCCTGCCGGCGGTCACTCACCCGGCCGGAGAGGCCGGAAAGGGGGCAGCTGGCTATGCTGGGGTTACGATCGATCCGAGAGGGCATCCAGGAGGTACTGTAAGTAAGCTAGATCATTCATCTGCCGGAGTGGCGAAACGGTATACGCAGCGGACTCAAAATCCGCCGCCCGTAAGGGCTTACGAGTTCAAGTCTCGTCTCCGGCACACGGTCGCTGAGCTGCGCTCAGCTGGTCAGGCCTCGGAAGAAATGTCGGAGGAGCTGATCCCCACACGGCCGGTAGTTCCGGTGGTCCGGCCGGCGAAACAGCGCGCCGAGCTCGCCCTTTGAGAGGGTCAGGCCGGTTCGCTGCAGAAGCGCGATGATGGCGTCGTCCTTGAGCTCGAAGGCGACCCGGACCTTCTTCAGGACGGTGTTGTTGGTGACCGGGATCTCGAGCGGCTGGGGCGGCCGCCCCTCGTCCTTGCCGCGTTTGTAGATGACCAGGCCGTTGAGGAAGTGCGCCATCGCCTTGTCGCCGCAGGCTTGGTAGCCGTCCTCGTCCTCCGTCTTCTGGAATGCGACGACCTCGGCTCTGCTGACCTGCCGGTCACCGAGCCGGAAGATGTCGGCGAGCGTCGCGTCGCTGACGTTCAGCAGATAGCGGAGGCTCCGGAGAACGTCGTTGTGGGTCATGAGCGGCTAAACTAACGCGCCAGCCCCACCTTGAACTTCTTCCCCTTGATGCGACCGGAGCCGAGCCGCTGGATCGCCCGGTCCGCGCTCCCCCTGGCGATCGCCACGTAGGAAAATCGATCGTGGATTTCGATCCTGCCGACCTCGCTGCCCTGGAATCCGCCCGCCTGGCCGGTGAGCGCGCCCAGGATGTCGCCGGGACGCAGCTTGTCCTTGCGCCCGCCCGAGATGTAGAGCGTCTCCATCGTCGCATCGGCCTGAACGGCGGGCCTGGCGGCGCCCGCGTCGGGTTGCGCCTGACGCTCCAGCGGCGACCCGATCGCCGCTTCGATCGCCTTCACCTTGGCGCGATCCTGCGGGCCGATCAGCGACACCGCCGTCCCGGCCTGGCCCGCGCGTCCCGTGCGACCGATGCGATGGACGTAAATCTCGGGCTGGAACGGCAGCTCGAAGTTCACCACCAGATCCAGGCCCTCGATGTCGAGGCCGCGCGCCGCGACGTCGGTCGCCACCAGCACGCGAATGCTGTGATTGCGAAGCTTCGCCATCACGAAGTCGCGCTCTTTCTGTTCGAGGCCGCCGTGCAGGCTGGCGCTGCTGATCCCGGCCGCGGCGAGCGCCTGAGCGATCCGGGCGACCGTGGCCTTGAAATTACAGAACACGATGGCTGACTCGGGCCGGCTCGTGCGCAGGATCGCCAGCAGCGTGTCGAGGCGGTTGCCGTCGTCGACGACGTAGGCGAGCTGGCGCAACAGCGTCTGGGGCCCATCCGATCCGGCGACGGTCAGCCGCTCCGGATCGTGCTGGTGCGCCTGGGTCATCGCGTCGATCGATCGGGGAAAGGTGGCTGAAAAGAACACCGTCTGCCGCGGTTTCGGCGCGCCGCTCAGGATCTTCTCCATCTCATCTCCAAAGCCCATGTCCAGCATGCGGTCGGCCTCGTCGACGACGACGGTGGCCAGACCGCTCAAATCCAGCGAGCCGCGCACGATGTGGTCGAGCGCCCGGCCCGGCGTTCCGACGACCACGTGCACGCCCAGCTGCAGCGCCGCCAGCTGCGGCTTCATCGGCTGCCCGCCCGAGAGGATCAGGACGGCGAGGTCCCCTTCCCGCCGCCCCAGCTTGCGGAAGTCGCGCGCCACCTGCGCGCAGAGCTCGCGGGTGGGACAGAGGATCAGCGCCTGCGGGCGCCGTTCACCCCGCTTCAGCCTCTGCAAGATCGCCAGCGCGAAGGCCGCCGTCTTCCCGCTGCCGGTGGTCGACTGTCCGATCAGGTCCCGGCCCGCCAGCAGAAGCGGGATGGCGCGTGCCTGCACGGGCGTCGGCGCCACGAAGCCCAGCTCGGTCACCACCTGACAGAGGCTCGCGGAGAGGCCGAGCGCGGCGAACCCGCCGTCAGCCGGAGGTGGAGGGGCCGCATGGTTCATCGTGATGGACGCCTGATACCAACTGCGGGGGGAAAGTTCACGCATTTAAATCCGGCGCGCGGGACCTCACCACGACGTGGCCACCATCCGACGAGCAACCGGGTTTTGCGGCAACGTAAGCGGCGGTTTCCCGGTGCGGCTGTGAGGGATTACCCGATCTGCCCGGTGCAACTCGATGAACGTCGCGTGATTCGCGCTGCCGACGAAACAATTAGTGGCGTCCCATGATCCAGGACCTATGTTGCGTCGACCTGAAACCGCCTTTTGCGTTTCTCAGGACGTTACCAAACGGGAGGTCTCGCCATGGCTCGCTCATTGATTACGCTCTCACTGGCTCTCGCCGCGATCGGCTATCTCGCCGGTCCGGTGGCGCGCGCCGACACCGCGGCCGAGAGGGCCGGCAACGGCATGGAGATGAAGGGCGGCGCCGAAGAGAAGGCCGGCAACGTCGAAAAGGTCAAGGGCGCCAAGATGGAGAAGGCCGGCAAGGCCGAGGAGAAGGCCGTTAAAAAGAACGACAACAAGGCCGAAGAGATGGCCGGCAAGAAGAAGATGAAGAAGGGCCACGCTGTCGAGAAGGCCGGCGAAGCCAAGGGCGACGAGGCCCAGCAGATGAAGAAGTCTGGCAACGAGTCAGAGAAGGCCGGCGTCAAGGCCAAGAAGGCAATCGCCGCCGCCAAACCCGATCCCATGTAGGAGGCCGGGGGCCGTCGACGGGACGTCGACCCTCGCCTCCGGACCGGCGCGTCGATCGCGGGCAGGCTCCTGGCACAGACAGCGGTCACCGTCGACACCAGCACCATCGTTCAGCCGGCGCCTTAGCCACCGGGCGGCGGCCTGCCAGACGGCGCAGGCCACCGGCGAGGTGGTCGGGAGTCGCGCCTTACACGATTCGGCGCCGGCGCCCGGCGACGAGGCGATAGATCCCGAGGAGCAGCATCGCGCCGACGATCGAGGCGATGATGCCCGGCCCCACGTCGCCTGCGTGATAGAAGCCGAGTGAACGGCCGATGAAGGCGGCGAACATCGCGCCGCCGATCCCGAGCAGCGCGGTGACGAAGATGCCGCCCGGGTCCCTCCCCGGCATGAGCAGCTTGGCGATGGCACCGACGACCAGGCCGACGACCAGAGACCAGATGATGTGCATGGTGTGTTCCTTTGGTTGTGGGGTTAGAGCGGGCGGGCTTTAAGCGACATTCGTGCCACCCCAAGAGCCGACCTTTTCGGGCTTCGCGACCATCGGCCAGTTACTGACGGGTGACGGCCAGACGTTTCCGTTACCGGCTGTGCGACGGTGGCCGGCGATGGCTGCGGATCCATCGCGGGGTTTTGGGCCGGTACGAGGTCGGTGCGGGATTTGCTTACGCAAGAAACCAGAATGAGAACTCTCGGTTTCTGGCTCCTGGCCGGCGCACTCGGATGCGCTACAACCCAGCCATTCGTTCCGTCGGATCGGCAGCGCGCTGACTTCGACGACCTGGTCCGGAAGGCTGAAGCGGCGGGCGCGCTCGATGGGCCGCCCGAGGCCGCCGCTCGGCTGGCCGACGCGAAGTCCGAGTTCACCTACGCGCAGCACATTCCCCTGTATCCCGAGCGCGCGCGCGGCCTGGCGGCCAAGGCGCAGAGCGACGCCGAGCTCGCTCTGGCGCTGGCCCGCCAGCACCAGTCGGACGTGGCGCTGTTCGCGCGCGCCGCGGCCCATTTCGAAGCGATCACGGACCCGCCAGCCGCCCCGCCGTCAACCGTCGCGACCGCCTCGGCCGCCGGCGCGGACAATTAGCCGTCGACTATCGCTTTCGCTGGTTCAGCGGGGTGTCGGCGGGGTCCTTGCCCGCGGCCACGTCGGCCTCCCGAATCTGGGTGGCGATCTCGGTCGCCACGGCGGCGGCCTCTTCCGGGGATGCGCCCGCGGTCTCCCGGGCGTAGGTCCGCTCGGCCCTGGCGTCCCGGGCGCGAAGACCTGGATCGTCCGTGTCGTCACCGGGCATGTCGACGCGCAGCTCTTCGATCAGCATCCGCAGCGCCGCCGCCACTGGCAGCGCCAGCAGCGCGCCGATGACGCCGCCCAGCTTGCCGCCCACCAGCAGCGCGATCACGACCACCGCCGACGACAGCCGAAGCGCTTGCCCGTAGACCCGCGGGACGATCACCCGACTCTCGAATTCCTGGTAGCCCAGCATGGCGACCAGGACGATCGTCGTGACCGCGGAGCCGCGCGACAGCGCGACCAGGACAGCCGGCGTGGTCGCCAGCAGGCCGCCGACGAACGGAATCACGTCGGTCAGGCCCGCGAACGCGGCCAGCGCCAGCGCGTTGGGCACGCGCGTGATCTCCAGCAGCGCGAACGTGAAGATCCCGATCGCCACCGAGGTGATGATCTGGCCGCGAAGGTAGCCGCCCACGATGGTCTCGAGGTTCATGAGAACCCTGGCCAGTCGAACGTGGAAGCGGCGCGGGAACAGGGCGTAGAGGACCCCGCGGGTGCGCTCGCCGTCGGCAATGAAGTAGATCGCCAGCACCACCGAGGTGGCGATGTACCCGACCACCTCGACGACCCCCACCGAGGCCGAGAGGGCGGCCGTTATGTTGAGACCGGACACGCGATCGGCGGGCTTGAAGGTGCGAATCGTGTTGGCGAGCGGTTCGGTGAGATGGTGGGACTCGAGCATTCGGGCCACGCTCTTTTGAGTCTCCGGCAGGTGACCGATGACCTGGCTCACCTGGGCAATCAGAGCCGGGATCGTGATGAGGCCAATCCCCGCCAAGGCGATCCCGCAGGCCAGGAAGACGATGGCGATCGAGAGGCTCCGGTTCAACCGATGCCGTTGCAGCCAGCCGATCGGCGGGTTGAGCGTCCCCACCAGGATCAGGGCGACCACGATGACCACCACGATCGGCAGCAGAAGGTTGAGCAGCCAGATTCCCGCCATGGTCAGCGCCACGGCGACGATGGATCGGTAGGAGATCTCGACCCGGTGAACGACCGTCGTCCGTTCGGCTCTGTCGCGACTCGGTTCGTGTTCGGGCATTCGTGCTCTGGAGACCTCAACCATAACGACGCGCGGGCGATTAACAACCGTCACCCGCGTCGTCAAATCGATCGGCCGGATCACGCGTCCCGGCCTTAGGTTCCCTGGATGAATCAGTTGACAGCCCATGCCCCAGCCGGGATCGCGCCGCCTCCTGACCATCACCTGGCGATCTGCGGCGCGACCGATACAGGGGCTCTGCGGTCCGACAACCAGGACACCTTCGTGATCGCCGACCTGCGCTCGGGCGATCTGAGCAATCCCTGCAACCGGACGGAGATTCCGCTGTCGGCGCGGGGGATTCTGCTGTTGATCTGCGACGGGATGGGGGGCGCCGCGGCCGGCGAGCTCGCGGCGCGGATCGCGGCGGACACCATCAAGCAGCAGCTGGTTGGCGCCCCGGCGGTGGCCGAATCTCCAGACGCGTCGTTGAGGAGCGCCGTCTGGGGGGCCAACGGGGCCATCCTGGCCGAGGCCAAGGCGCACCGAGAAACGCGGGGGATGGGGACGACCTGCACGGCGGCCATCGTGCTGCCGGACCGACTCTTCATCGCGCAGGTGGGCGATTCGCGCGCCTACCTCCTGCGCGAGGGCCGCTTGCAGCTGTTGACCCGCGATCAGACCATGGCCGTCCAGCTGATGGAGTCCGGCGCGCTGCGGCCCGAGGACCTCGACACCTTCGCCTACCGCCACGTCTTGATGCAGGCGGTGGGGACGCAATCAACGATCGAACCGATCACCTCGGAGGTCGGCCTTCGTCACGGCGATCGGATCCTGCTTTGTTCGGACGGCCTGCACGGACCGGTTCCCGACCAAGAGATCGCCCGGATCCTGGCCGGCGCCGCCAACATCAACGCCGGCGCCCACCAGCTGATTGACGCGGCCCTGGCGGCGGGCGGACCGGATAACGTGACGGTCGTCGTGGCGGACTGCGAATAGAGGCCTGGGCCAGGTCCGCGACCGTCGATACGAGGCGGTCCGTTTCGACCGGCTTCGCCAAATACCGATCGAAGCCTGCGTCGAGGGCTCGCCGAGCGTCCTCGTCCGCGGCGTGCGCACTGAACGCCAACGCCGCGAGCGGGCGCTCGCGTCTGCGATCGGCGTCCCAGGCGGATTGTCGTGGCGCCGGCGCTCGGCCAGCCGCATGTATTGGTGGAGAGCACGACGAGCTTCATGGCTTTGCGCCGGAGCGAGCGTGCGGGAGGTGTCAGATGTACGCGGGAAACTACGAGCTCGGGGGCAGCGCACGCCCAGGCCCCAACGCCAGCTTCACGGTCATCGACGGTCTGCTCGCGCATCTGGCCAGGCCTGAGACGGCGGAAGAGGAGGCGGCGATAGTCGAGCTGCGCGCGTCGTGGGTCCGGCTGGTCGAGTTGCTGGCGGCGCGAGCCGAGCCCGACGTGCAACTCTGTCCCGTTTGCGGCCGCATCGTGACCGGCGCGGCCACGCTGTGCAGCTTCTGTTGGAGCAAGCGCGGGCCGGTCCGGCGAGATCTCAGCTCTGCGACTTCGTGAGCTTTCGCTGGTCCGCGCTCGGCGGCGCTTCAGGCCGGGGATGCTGCTTTGCCCGCCTTCTGACCTCTTTCTGCTTTGCAAACTCCGAGGCGAGCTCGACCGCGGCGCCTCCCCCGTCAAAAAATGTCCAAGCGACGGGAACGCCGTCGGCGAACAAGCCCTCGACGCGAACGACCCTGGCAGCCCTGAACCCGGGGTGGTCAAAGGCGCGCTGGCTCTTTCTCATTAGATCGTCGCGAAACAGGACGGTCCTGCCGTGTCGCTTTCCTTTCAGGCACTCGCTGCTCTTGAGCAAGTTGCCTTCGCGCGACCAGTGTCGCTGGACCCCAGTTCCATCGGAGAGCTCGGAGTACCAGGTCCCCCGTCCCGGGCTCCAGACGAGGTCCTCGTCCGGCGCAGCTTCGGAGGGCCGCGCGGGGAACGGCTGGCCCGAGCTCTCGCACTCCGTGCCGTCACTCAGAAAATAGCGGGTGCGGACGACCTCGCCTGCCCGGTAAAGATGGTCGGCGCGTTGGACGGCCGGGCCTGTGTCGCGATGAAAGGGAACCTCGCTCGTCGCCCCGCTCGCCCGATACGACCGGTCCCAGCCCTCGATCTGGCCGCTGACCGCAACGCCCTCTCGCGCCGGCTCGCCCGAATCGTGCCAGCGCCGGAAGGGGCCGTGAGCCCGATCGTCCTTGAAGTCGTACACCGAGTGCTTCGTTCCGTCGGCCCGCCAGCGCTGGATCGCCCCTTGGCGCCGCCCTTCCGGGTCGCGCATCGCAAGCTCCCATTGCCCGTCGTCCGCGATCCAGTCGGCTTCAGCCGGAACACCCTCGGGACGTTTGGTTGGAGCCAGCACCCAGGAAGTCTATTCGGGCAATTACCGCAATGACAGGCGGATCTGAATAGCGCCGGGTCAGGATTTACCTTACGGGTCATTGCGGGTTGTCCCTGCCGACCTCTCGAGAGACGAAGCGGAGGATCGCGGCGCATTCAGGGATACCACGACAACTGGGTGGGATTTTCCCGACTGGGGGCGACGCGCGACCAGCGCTAACAAAGCTCGAGGTGTCGATGCGCAGCGGTTCGGGGGTTCAATGGGTAGCAGACCTCGCGGCATACGGCCGTGGAAGGGGCGCCCGCGCCTGCCTGCGCTCGCCGCGGGCGCTACTTCTGAGGCGTCAGGTCGTTGGTGTTTGCGACCGTGGCCGCCATTCGGGCCTTGGCGCCAACGGCGTGGTGCCAGGCGGTGCGGAGGCCTGTTCGCGTCGCCGGGGTGAACCAGGCCAGCGCTGCCGCCAGCGCAAACAGGACTGTCGCGAACCGCCGCCGGACGGCCTTCGTGTGGACCGCTCGCGCGAGCGTCGGCGCGGCCACCTCGGGCGGCTCGGAAGCTCGCGCCGCTGGTGCACGGAGGGCGTGCCGCCGGTCGGTCGCGATGAGGCCGATCGCGCTGCCCAGCGCCTCGGCGAAGGCCGTGACGCTGGGGTAGCGGTCGGCGGAGCGCTTGGACATTCCGCGCTCGATCACCGCATCCACCCCCGCGCCCAGTCCCGGCACAAGCTGCGACGGTGGCGGCGGCAGGTGGTTCATGACCTGAAAAAGAATGGCCTCCAAGGTGGGGCCGCTGAACGGCTCGCGGCCAGTGAGCAGCCGATAGGAGACGGCGGCCAGGGCGAACTGGTCGGCGCGATGATTGATCTCGGCGGTCAACCCGTTCGCCTGTTCAGGGGCCATGTACTCGGGCGTGCCCGTGACGAGCGGTTCATTGGCGAGGCGCGCGCGCCAGCTGGCCCGAGAGATCCCGAAGTCGATGACCTTCACGAAATCGTCTCGCCCATCGATCGAGACCAGGATGACGTTGTCGGGCTTGAGGTCCAGATGGACGATGCCGCGTGCGTGGGCGGCCCCCAACGCCTGGCCGATCTGGTCGATGATGTGGACCGCCGTGCGTGGGTCGAAGGGCGTCCCGGCGGCCGCGGCCTCGCTGAGTCCCCGCCCCTCCAGGAGCTCCATCACCAAGAAGGGGACGCCCCCGTCCGTGACGTTGAAGTCCAGGATTTGCACGATGTGGGGATGCCGCAGCGCAGACATGATGTCGGCTTCCTGCCGCAAGCGGGCGAGGTCACGCGGGCTCCCAGCCCGACTGGGGTGGAGAATCTTGACGGCGACCTCGCGGCCCAGACGCTCGTGGGTCGCCACGTAGACATCGCCACAACCTCCCTGGGCAATCGACCGGACGATTCGGTATGTCGCGCCGAGGACCGTGCCGATCGTCGGCGCCGCGTCGCCGGCCGGTCTGCGGTCTGTGTCAATCAGGTTGGCGTTCATCTGGTCGCTCGGATGGTTCCGCATCGATCCGGTGAGCGCGGGGAGCGCATGGTGACCATCGACGGAGTGTCAATGTCGGCCCAGCCGGATTTCTTGCAGCAGAGTAACCATTCTTTCCGTCAGATGCGTCGCGATCAAACGACCACATACCAGCGACGCGAGCGCTCAGGCGCACCCGGCGCGCCGGATCTGCTGGCCGTACCTGAACGGGCGAGCGCCTCACAAAGGTGTAGACCCTGCCCGATCACGGACCCATACCAGAGACTGTCCGGCGGGCGCCTGATCTGCTTGATAACGCAGGCGAGTCAGCCTCGAGATGGCCGACGGTAGAGGAAGGGGAAGCGATGCAGCGAGACGAGAGAGATATGGAGATGTCGTCTGGCGAACGCCCCGTCGACGACGCGGGCGCCTCAGCCGCCGGCGATGCATTTCCGATCGTCGGCGTGGGCGCCTCGGCGGGCGGGCTCGAGGCCTTCACGCAGCTGCTCAAGCAGCTGCCGCCCGACAGCGGGATGGCGTTCGTCCTCATCCAGCACCTCGATCCGACACACACGAGCTTCCTACGTGAAGCGCTGGCCAAGGCCACGACCATGGAGATCAGCCAGCCCGTGGACGGCACGGCCGTGGCGCCGAATCACGTCTACGTCATCCCGCCCAACGCGGACATCACGATGGCGGGCGGTCTCCTGGCGCTGGCGCCCCGAACGACCGACGAGCGACGTCCGCATCTGCCGATCGACCTGTTCTTTCGCTCGCTGGCCGCGGAGCGGGGCAGCCACGCGATTGGCGTCGTCCTCTCGGGGACCGCCTCGGACGGCACCGACGGGCTGCGGGCGATCAAGGCCGAGAACGGCATCGCGCTCGCGCAGGACCCGAGATCGGCAAAGTTCGGGGAGATGCCTCGCAGCGCGGTGGACGCCGGCGTCGTGGACTGCGCGCTGCCGATCCCCGAGCTCGCCCAGGAGCTGGTACGGCTCAGTCGCCACCCCTACCTCGTGGCCCGCGCGGCGGCGCCGGAGCCGCGGCCGTCGAGCGAGGACACCGCGGCGGTAGGCAAGATCTTGACGATGGTGCGGGACACCGTCGGCGTCGATTTCACGGAATACAAAGGGCCAACGTTCGAGCGCCGGCTGGCGCGCAGGATGGCGCTGCGGCGCGCGGTCGGCCCCAAGGACTACGTGACGCTGCTCGAGCGGGAGCCGGAGGAGATTCGCGCGCTCTACGAGGACATCCTCATTCACGTCACGTCCTTCTTCCGTGACCCGGAGGTCTTCGCGGCGCTCGAGTCGCGGGTCCTTCCTGCCATCGTGGAGCAGAAGCCGGCCGGGGCAGCCATTCGAGTCTGGGTGGCCGGTTGCTCGACGGGTGAGGAGGTCTATTCCATCGGGATCTCGCTGCTGGAGGTGTTGGGGGAGGCGACGAACCCGGTTCAAATCTTCGGATCCGACCTGAGCGAGGCCATCATCGCCAAGGCACGCGCCGGCGTGTACCCCGACAGCGCGCTCCGCGATGTGAGCGAGGAGCGCCGCAAGCGCTACTTCGTCAAGACCGACCGGGGATACCGGATCAGCAAGACCGTCCGGGATCTCTGCGTCTTCGTCCAGCACGATCTGGCCCGCGACGCGCCATTTTCGAAGCTCGATCTCGTGAGCTGCCGGAACGTCCTGATCTACTTCGACCCGATCCTGCAGAGGCGAATCTTGCCGACGTTTCACTACGCGCTGAACCAGCCCGGCTATCTCTTGCTCGGCCGCACGGAGAGCATCGCCGGGTTCGGTCGATGGTTCTCCCCGGTCGACAAGCCGAACAGAGTCTTCGTGCGCACGGCGGTCCCCAGCACGCTGCGGTTCGCGCCCCGGGCAACGGTGCAGCCGATGGAACGTCAGCCGGCGAGTGACGTGGCGCCGGCCTTCGTTCGACGCAGCGTGGATCTGGGACGGTACCTCGACCGCGTGCTGCTGGCCCGATATGCGCCTCCGGGCGTTCTCATCAACGAGAGGATGGAGGTCCTCCAGTTCCGCGGGCAAACGGGCGCCTTCCTGCAGCCGGCGCCGGGTGAGCCGCAGAACGACATCATCAAGATGGCGCGCCCCGGCCTGGTCTCGGCGCTGCGCGCCGGGATCGCCGAAGCCAAGAAGGAGATGGCGCCGGTGGTGCGGAGCGGGGTGGAGGTCGATCAGGATGGATTCGCGCGGACATGCAACCTGGTGGTCTTCCCCTTCACGGCGCCGCCCGACGTCAAGGAACCGCTCTACGTCGTGTTGTTCGAAGAGGCGGCCCCCGGTGAGGCGGGGGAGGGTCGGCCCAACGTCAACCGGCGCCGCCGTTCGGACTGGCTGGACGAGGGCCGCCGGATCCCGAAGGTGGAGCACGAGCTCATGGCGACCAAGGAGTACCTGCAGTCGCTCATCGAGGAGCACGGGCGGACCAACGACGACCTCGGGTCTGCCAACGAAGAGCTCGTGTCGGGCAACGAAGAGCTGCAGAGCATGAACGAGGAGCTGGAGACGGCCAAGGAGGAGCTGCAGTCCACCAACGAGGAGCTGACCACCGTCAACGACGAGCTCCACAGCCGCAACCAAGAGGTCACGCAGGCCAACAGCGATCTCCTCAACCTGCTCGTCACCGTCGACATCCCGATCATCATCCTCGACATCGAGCGACGGATTCGCCGCTTCACGCCCAAGGCCAGGAGCATCCTGAACGTGCTCCCGTCCGACGCGGGGCGCCCGATCGACGACATCAAGCCCAACATCGCCGTGGCCGACCTCGATCAGCAGATCGCCGAGGTCATCGACACCATGGCCATGAAGGAATCCGAGGTCCAGGATCGAGAGGGGCGCTGGTACCGGATGCAAATCCGCCCTTACAAGACCACGGACAACAAGATTGACGGGGCGATCCTTTCGCTCGTCGACATCGACGCGCTCAAGCATCTGGTCGGTGAAGCCCAGGAG
Organism: uncultured Myxococcales bacterium; assembly: GCA_964618005.1. GTDB lineage: Bacteria > Myxococcota_A > Polyangia > Fen-1088 > Fen-1088 > JADGRB01. The sequence goes on along the minus strand of CAZTZM010000257.1, from coordinate 406 downwards.
GCGCGATCCGAGTCGGAGCGGGCCAATCACGCCAAGGATCTGTTCCTGGCGGTCCTGGGTCACGAGCTCCGGACCCCGCTCACCACCCTGCTGTTGAGGGCCGAGATGCTCCGGCACGAGGGCGCCGCCGATCCGGCCAAGCTCGCGCGCGCGGCCGAGACGATCGAGCGCGCCACCCGGGTGCAGATGCAGCTCGTCGACGATCTGCTCGACGTCTCGAAGATCGCCGCCGGCAAGCTGAAGGTGAAGATGCGGGCGGTCGACTTGAGCTCCGTCGTCCGGGCGGCCGTCGAGGGGGTGTCCGGGCCGGCTCAGGCGCGATCGATCGAGCTCGACGTCACGCTGGACGAGTCGGTCAGCGCGGTGGAGGGCGACCCCGCGCGCTTGCAGCAGGTGGTCTCGAATC
>CAZTZM010000256.1:0-13988 GCA_964618005.1 uncultured Myxococcales bacterium | reverse complement strand
CAGCGGTCTGGCCGGCAGCTCCGGCACCGGCGGCGCGGGCGGCACGGGCACCGGCACCGGTGGCAGCGGCGTCGCGGGCGGCTCCGGCGCCGGCGGCGGCACGCCGATCTGCACCGACGGAACGGCCTGCCTTCTCTCCGGCAACCTGGCCGGCGTCTGCGTCAACGGAAGCTGTCAGGGTTGCACGTCCGACACAGCCTGCAGCGCGACCAGCGCCTACGGAACCGGGTACATCTGCCTGCTCGGGACAGGCGCCTGCGTCCAGGGGAACTGCCACAACAACGGCGACTGCGGCGGCCAGATCTGCAACGCCAGCCACAGCTGCGTGACCTGCGCGTCGACCAGCGACTGCACGACCGCCTACGGGAGCGGCTACGTCTGCCAGACCTCGACCGGTACCTGCGTGCAGGGAAACTGCAGCTCGAACGCCGACTGCGGCGCCGGCCAGATCTGCGGCGCCAGCGCCACCTGCGGCGGGTGCGGCACCAGCGACGCGGCCTGCACCGCCGCCTACGGCAGCGGCTCTATCTGCGTCTCGGGCGGCTGCGTGACCGGCACCTGTCACACGGGCGCCCAGTGCTCGGGCGGCCAGTCGTGCAGCGTCGCCACGCACACCTGCGGCGCCTGCACCGGCGACACCGACTGCCAGAACAGCTACGGCGCCGGTTATCTCTGCGGCCCCTCCAGCACCTGCGTCATGGGCAACTGCCACGACGGCTCGACCTGCAGCGGCGAGCTGTGCGTGAACAACGTCTGCACCCCGTGCACGGGTGACGGGCAGTGCGCCTCCGGTCAGCTCTGCCTCAGCGGCGCCTGCCTCACCGGCAACTGCCGCGACCAAAGCAACTGCAGCGGCGGCAAGATCTGCGCCGCCAACACCTGCTCCGCTTGCAGCGGCGACAGCGACTGCGCCACCCAGTACGGCAGCAACCACCTTTGCCAGAGCGGCGCCTGCGTGACGGGGAACTGCCGCGCGGCCGGCGACTGCGCGTCGAGCGGTCAGATCTGCAACACGGGGACGCTCGAGTGCGGCGTCTGCACCCTCGACAGCCAGTGCACCGGCGAGTACGGCGCGGGGCACATCTGCGTCGCGGGCGTCTGCATGACGGGCACCTGCCACGACAGCACGACCTGCGGCGGACAGATCTGCAACCTGTCGACGCACACCTGCGGGGCCTGCGGCTCCGACACGCAGTGCACCGGCGACGCCGCCTACGGCCCGCAGCACCTCTGCCAGAACGGCGCCTGCATCAGCGGTCAGTGCCGGACGGCCCCCGACTGCAACGACACCAGCAAGATCTGCAGCGCCGGCTTCACCTGCGTCGGCTGCAGCGCCAGCACCGACTGCACCGCCGCCTACGGCGCCAATCACGTCTGCTCGGCCGGCGCCTGCATCTCGGGGAACTGCAACTCCAGCGCCGACTGCGGCGGCGACCAGATCTGCTCGAACCACGCCTGCGTCGCCTGCTCGCTCGACAGCGACTGCACCGCCGACCCGGTCTACGGCGGCCAGCACGTCTGCATCAGCGGGCAGTGCCTGGCCGGGAACTGCCACAGCTCGACCGACTGCCTCTCCAGCAGCCAGCTCTGCAACGCGGGGACGCACTTCTGCGTGGCCTGCGGCTCGGACACCGCCTGCCAGAGCGACACCGCCTACGGCCCCGGGGACATCTGTCTCGGTAGCGTCTGCGTGGCCGGCAATTGCCACGACACCTCGACCGAGTGCGCCGGGGGCCAGATCTGCGGCGTCTCCGTGGCCCACACCTGCGGCGCCTGCGCCTCCGACGGGCAGTGCACCACCGACACGTACTACGGCAGCAGCGACATCTGCTACCAGGGGGCCTGCCTGACCGGCAACTGCCACGCGAGCAGCGCCGACTGCACCAACGCCAACGCCGGGCTCATCTGCGGGGCCGTCACGCCCGAGACCTGCGGCTCCTGCACCAGCGACGCGCAGTGCAAGGCGGACAGCTTCTACGGCCCGACCACCATCTGCAACGTGTCGACCGGCAAGTGCGTCAGCGCGGCCTGCACCACCAACGACGTCGCCTGCAGCGCCAATGGCGGCGACTTCTGCTGCGGCAACACCTGCACCGCCGGTGACTGCTGCACCAACACCGACTGCGCCAACAACCCCGCCTTCGGCGCCGGCTATGCCTGCACCGGCAACGTCTGTTCGCACTGCGACGCCATCTCCGGCAACACCTACTTCGTCGACCCGGTGAACGGCAACGACACCAGCGCCACCGGCAGCGGCAAGTCGAGCGGCGCGGCGGTGGGGTCGTGCAGCTTCAAGACCATCACCCGCGCCATGCAGGTCATCGGCTCTTTCGCCGGCGCCGGGACCAAGGTGATCATCGTCGGCGCGGCGGGCACCACCACCAACCTGGCCTCGGGCGACGCGCTGCCGATCACCGTGCAGCCCAACGTGACGATCTCCAACACCGGCGGCCCGGTGACGATCCTCCTGCCGGCCACCACCGGCGGGCTCAACAAGATCTCCGGGTTCAGCCTGACCAGCAACGGCGCCGGGATCTCGGGCAGCACCGATCCCAGCGCGCCGCTGGTCATCGACGGCGGCAGCCACGCCTCCGGCGTCGCGGTGACGGTGGCGGGCAGCGCCGTCACAGCCAGCCTCTCCAACCTGACCATCCAGAACAGCGGCGGCCACGCCATCACCGTCCAGAGCGGGACCCTGAACATCGGCCCGGGCCTGATCGCCAAGGGCGCCGGCACCAGCGGCAAGGACGGGCTGGACGTGACGGGCGGCGTGGCGAACATCAACGTGGCGGCCGGCGGCACGCCGGCCCAGTTCACGGGCAACAGCCAGCGCGGCATCGAGGTGACCGGGACCGGCTCGGTCAACATCACCGGCGTCCCGACCTTCTCGGGCGGCTCGCCGGCCAACACCGGCACCGTCATCACCTCGGGCAACTCGGACGCCGGCGTCTTCATCGACCAGACGCCGGGCGGCACGGGGGCGCCCTGCTCGATCAGCGGCCTCACGTCGTACAACAACAACACCTACGGCATCCGCCTGTTCGGCGGCAGCAAGGTCAAGGTCCGCAACAGCGTCTTCAGCCTGAGCGCGACCTATGGCGTCTACTTCACCGCCGACTCGAGCTCCAGCGGCACGGCCTCCCAGCGGGTCGACATCTCGGGCCTGGACCTGGGCACCTCGGCCGCCGACCCGGGCAACAACTGGATCCAGACGCCCTCCAGCGGCACGGCACACAACGCCACCGCCGGCCTGTGCGTCAACCTGGGCAGCAACACCGCCACCGGGAACCTGCTGGCGGCCGGCAACGAGATGATCACCGGGCCCTATAACGTCGCGAACATGCAGTCCCAGGTGAATTGCGCGACCACCGCCGCGACCGTCACCAAGAACACCAACACCACCTGCGCCAACGGCGTCGCCTACGGCAAGTCGAGCAACACCACGATGAACGCGCTGGTCTTCGACATGTGTAACTGACCGCGGACAGCGCGACCCGCGTGCTAAAGTCGGGCGCGAGCGGACAGCGGGGCCCGCGGGATGGAACCAGACAACGACCTCTCCGGTCTTCGGATCGGCAACTATCGGGTGCTGTCGCAGATCGGACAGGGGGGGATGGGCGTGGTCTACCTGGCCCATCACGAGGTGCTGGGACGGCAGGCGGCGGTCAAGGTCTTGCTGCCCGAGCTGTCGAAGAGCCCGGACCTGGTGGCGCGCTTCTTCGACGAGGCACGCGCCACCGCCCAGCTGAAGCACCGCGGCTTCGTCGAGATCTTCGATTCGGGGACGCTGCCCAACGGCAGCGCGTACCTGATCATGGACTTCCTGCGCGGCACCAGCCTGGCGACCTGCATCGAGCGCCAGGGGACCCTGCCGATCGCCGAGACGGTCGCCATCCTGCGCGAGGTGGCGACCAGCGTCGGGATCGCGCACCGACGCGGGATCGTCCACCGCGATCTCAAACCGGACAACGTCTTCCTGGCGATGGAGACGCAAGAAGACGGCGGCCCGGAGGAGGTCGCCGTCAAGGTGCTCGACTTCGGCATCGCCAAGCTGACCTCGCCTGATCAGAAGAGCGCCAGCGGGCCGCGGCGCACCCGGACCGGGACGCTGCTCGGCACGCCGCTCTTCATGTCGCCCGAGCAGTGCCGCGGCGCGGGCCAGGTCGATCACCGGTCCGACATCTATTCGCTCGGCTGCATCGCCTACAACATGCTGGCCGGGCGGGCCCCGTTCGAATACGAGGGGTTCGGGGAGATCATCTCCGCCCACCTGCACGAGAGTCCGCGCCCGCTGCGCGCGATCCTGCCCGAGCTGCCGGACACGCTGGATCAGCTGGTGCGCGAGCTCCTGGCCAAGAGCCCGGCCGACCGCCCGCAGACCATGGAGGCGGTGACCGCCCGGCTGGACGGCATCCCGGGGCTGGCGCAGGCTCCGGATCTTAGCCGCCTGATCCCGGCCCAGGCCCTGAACGAGCCGGTGATGGTGCCGACACGGACGGCGTCCCAGGGCGCCCGGGCGGTGGCGGCCACCACGCCGTTTCCGCGCGATCTGCCGCCCACCCAGCCCGGACCGCGGCATGCCAGCGGCGAGACGCGGCTGCTCCCGCAGGAGCGCGCCGGACGGTCGAACAACCTCGGGACGCTGGGAACCGCCGCAGCGGAGATCGCCTCGTTCCCGGAGGTGCGGACCGGGCGGCGCTTCGGGGCGCCGCTGATCGCCATCCTGGCGCTGGGCGGCGTGGGGGCCGGGGTCTTCTTTTTCCTGCAGTCGCATCGACCGGCGCCGGCCGCCGACGTCGTGGCGGCCAGCCCCGCGCCGGCGCCGCAGGCGAGCGCCCTACCCCGGTCGATCGATCCGCCGCAGGTCGCCGAGCCCGAGCCGCCCAAGTCGCCGAAGGTAGAAAAACCGCACGTCGCGGCGGTCCAACTCTCTTCGGCGCCCCCCCACGCGACCGTCGTCGACGCGAACACCGGCGAGGTCTTGGGAAGCACGCCACTCGCGGTGCAGATGCTGCCCTCCAGCCGCGAGCGAGCGGTCGAGGTCCGGCGGCACGGGTTCCGAAGCGCGCACCTGACGCTGACCCCGGAGACGCGTCCCACGCTGACGGTCACGCTGGAGAAGATCGCCGCCGAGTCGAAGCCGCACGTGAGCTCGTCGGGCGACGACGACGATCGCCGCAAGCTCTGACAACCGCCTGGGCCGCGCGTCGATAAGACGGCGTGCGGACCGGCTTTCGCTCGGCAAGCTTCCTCGTCGCGATCGTCCTGATCGTCGTCGGTTGCGGCGGTTGGGGGACGCCGCCCACCCCACCGGGATCACCGGCCAGCGTGGCCGTGCGGGTTCTCGTCGAGCCGGAGGCCGGCCCGCAGGCCGTGCTCGATCTGATGGCGGCGGCCCGGCGCAGCTTGTGGATGGAGATGTACCTCCTGACCGACGCCGACGCGATCGCCGCGCTGGCCGAGCGGGCGGCGGCCGGGCTCGACGTGCGGGTGATCCTCGAACCCGCTCCGTACGGCGACGCCGACGGGAACCAGGCGGCGTACGCGCAGCTGGCGGCGGCGGGGGTCGACGTCCGGTGGGCGACGGCGCGGTTCACGTACACGCACGCCAAGGCTTTCACCGTCGACCACGCACGGCTGGTGGTGCTGACGTTGAACCTCACGCGCGACGGCCTGGCCGGCAACCGGGAGTACGTCGGGGTCGACGACGACCCGACCGACGTGGCGGCCGCCGAGGCGATCTTTGCGGCTGACGCGGTCGGGGCCAGCACCGGGGCGCCGGGCGGACGGCTGGTGACCTCGCCCGAGTCGAGCCGCGCGGCGCTGGCCGCGCTCATCGCGGGCGCGCGGGCGAGCTTGACGCTGGAGACAGAGGAGCTGACCGACGGCGGGATCCGCGACGCGCTGCTGGCGGCGCGGGCCCGCGGCGTGAAGGTCACGATCGCCTGGCCCGGACCGGCCGGCGCCGTGTCGGCCGCGCTGGCCGCCGCCGGCGCCGTGCTGCGGGTCCCGAGCGCGCCGCCCATCCACGGGAAGGTGCTGGTGGCGGACGACCGAACGCTCTACGTCGGCTCTGCCAACCTCAGCCCGACGTCCTTGGACGACGATCGCGAGATCGGCCTCCTGCTCGCCCAGCCGGCCGACGCCGCCGGGATCGGCGCCGTCGTGACCGCGGACGCCGCGGCCGGAACCGCGCCCTGAGCCGCGACGGGCGCTATCATGAACGCATGCCCCCCGCCGAACCGAGCGACCGTCAGGCCTACCTGGACGAGCAGATCCAGCGCCAGAAGCGCGGCGAGACGATCGACGTGGAGTGGGTCAAGGCCGAGCTGGAGCGGATCCGGCAGGAACAAGCCAACACGATGGCCACCACCCAGCGGCGGCTGAGGCTGCTGGTGATCGTCGCGGCGATCGTGCTGATCATCCTGTGGCTCAAGAGCGGCGGCCTCTCGGGCAACGGGGGCGTGGTGATGCCGGCGCTGGTCCTGGTTTCGCTGCTGGCGGCCTGGGGTCTCGGGCGCACCCGCCGCTGACGGCCGCGCCGCCCGTCAGGCGCCGACCGCCTTCAGGACCCGATCGAGGATCTCCCGGCGCTCGCCGATCTCGGCGTCGCGCGCCTGCCGGATGAGGGCGGTCGTCTCGTCGCCGGTCAGCTTGGCCAGCCGGCTCTCGGCGGAGGCGCGCACCGGGCCGGTCTCCTGGCGCACCGCCTCGATCAGCACCAGCGCCGCGGCGGGCGTCCCGACGCCCGCGATGCTCTCCAGGGCGGCCAGCCGCGCCTGCTCGTCGGCCGACTCGCGAAAGATGCGGATCAGCGGCTCCAGGCCGTCCATGAAGCCCAGGCTGCGGAGCGCGCGCAGCGCCTCGTTGACGACCGCCGGCGCCGGATCGGCCAGACCCTTGCGCACGAGATCGAAGCTGCGCCGGGAGTAGACGTGGCCGACGCCCCGCATGACGGCGGCGCGGACCTCCGGCGCCCGGTGCAGGTACAGCCGCTCGAGCGGGCTCAGCACCTCGTAGAAGCGCACCCGCCCCAGCGCCACCGCCAGCTCGGCGACGGCGCCGGCGTTGTCCGGAGAGAACGTCGGATCGGTGCAGAGCAAGAGGGCCCGCAGCGCCAGCCGCGAATACGTGGTGGGCGGACGCTCCACCACCAGCCGCACCAGCACCGCGGTGGGATCGCCGCCCAGCTCCAGCTCGACCAGGTCCTGGCGCCAGACGTCCTGGTAGGTGTCGGTGCGGCGCAGGTAGTCCGGGAAACCGACGGCGGGCGGCCTTGGATCGACCGGCAGCGCCAGATAGCGCTGCGCCAGGGCGCGGTACCGCTGGCGGCGCTTGTCGCCCAGCGGCAGCTCGGCCATCTCGGCATAGAGCCGGCCGCAGATCTCCAGGTCACCCAGCGCGGTGGCGGCGTCGATCGCGGCGACGAAGGCGTTCGCCGACAGGTCGACCGGGCCGCTGGCCGCCAGGTTCTCGCGCGCGGCGCGCGTCCAGGCGTCGATGGCGCGCCCCAGGTAGTGACGGTCATAGGGAAGGCCGGCGCGCAGGCTCTGGTCGGCCGCCTCGCGCGCCGCCGTGGCCGCCGCGTGCCACTCCCCCTTCTCCACCGCGTACGACAGGAAGTCGTCGTAGTACTGCATGACCCGGAAGTGGTCCTCGGCGGCCAGGATCCGGATCGCGTTCAGGTACCCCTCGGCGACGTTCTCGAACGACTGCGTGTCCTTGCCCAGGCGCAGCAGCACGCTGTAGCAGTCGAAGGCGCGCAGCGACTCGCCGCGCGTCTCCAGCTCGTCGGCCACCGTCTCCAGCAGGCGTTGGGCGGCGGCGAAGGCGCGCGAGGCCCCCGCGCGGTCGCCGATCCGTTGCAGCGCCTCGCCCAGGTTGAACTGGGCCAGCGCGGTCTCGTAGAGGTGTCCTTCCAGGCGCGGATCGCGCAGCACGCGCTCCCACTCGAGGCGCGCCGCCGCGCTGGCGCCGGCCGCCTCCAGCTCGATCGCCGCCAGCACCGGCCGGCCGCTCTCCGACAGCACGCGCGCCGCCTCGCCGTGGTGACCGAGCTTGGCGGCGCACAGCGCCCACTCGAGCGGCCGCTCGCCCGCCGGGAACTGCCGCTGCGCCTCGGCGTAACGCCGCAGCCCCAGCAGGCCGTAGCCCGCCTCGGTCTTGCGCCCGAGCGCCAGGTAGGCGCCCACCGCGCCGTCCAGCCACCCCTCGTAGTGGGCGCGGTCGCTCTTCACTCCCGACAAGAGCTGCCAGTAGTGCCCCAGCGCCTCGCGCGCGCGGCCGGCGCGCAGCGCCCGATCGGCGCGCTCGCGGGTGTGGATCTCCGCCTGGGTCGGCATCAGGCGCCCGCCGCGTCGTCGACGATCTCCAGCGCCCGCTGTCGCTTGTCGGCCGTGCGCGCCAGCGACGCCGCCGTGACCACCTGGCTCTTGTGCAGGCGCGGCAGGTAGTCGAGGTCCAGCGGCTGCGAGGGCAGCACGAAGATCCCGTACAGGTGCGCCTGGCTGGCCAGCGCGTCGATGGTGTCGCGGGGGATGTGGCAGGCGCCGTGGGTGATGAAGGTGATCGCCACGTCGCGCCCCTCCTCGCGCGTGAGCCGCCCGACCTCGACGTTCAGGTCGGCGAAGACGCGGGCGTAGTTTCGCCCGCGCTCCGAGCGGAACGACAGCAGCCGCGGCAGATCGCGCCGCGCGGCTCGTCCCAGGTCCAGGCGCTGGTGCAGCCGGCTGTCGAAGAAGCGCAGCCAGACGTCCCCGCCCTGCAGCGACAGCTTCTTGGCCAGCGCCAGCGCCAGCCCGCGCGCGAAGATCTCGCGCGCCCCGCGCATCGAGGCGCTGGCGTCGACCAGCAGGTAGTGCAGCCGGCGCGAGCTCTCGTTCTGGCGTTCGTGGCCGTAGTACAAGAGGTCGTCCGAGAGCGCCTTCTGGGCGAACACGTCGTCGTCGTGGGCCAGCTCGCTCGGCAAGAGCGCGTCGACGTTCCCGCGCCGCTCGACCGAGACGTAGCCGTCGATCGAGAACCGCTGCGCCGCCGGGCGCCGCTTGGTCTCCAGCAGCGAAGGCAGCAGCTGCAGCGAGAAGTCGACCACATCCGTGGTCCCGGTCGTTCCGACCAGCCGGTAGAGGTCGGCGAGATCGGCGGCGCCGCCGTCGGGGGAGAACAGTCCCAAGAGGCGCAGCGACCCGGACTCGATCTGGTCCAGGCGGGCCAGCACCCCGCGCTCATGTTCCAGCAGGCGCTGGATGAACCCCAGCGCCCAGCTGGGATCGTGCGCGCGCGCCAGCGCGTCGCGGTCCAGCTCGTAGACGGTCGAGGCCGGCGGCAGCTCATAGCTCGAGAGACCGCGCGCCGCCCAGCGCAGGCAGACGTCGCCCAGGAGCCGCGCCAGGATGACCGCCAGCATCTCGTCGCGCAGCGGCCCTGCCGCCAGATCGGCGACCGCGTCCGAGGCCGCCACGCGCGAGAGCAGCGCCTGGTAGCGGCTGATCTGCGGACCGCCCGACGCCCCCTCCCGGCGCGCGCCGTCGTGCAGGATCTGCCGGGCCACGCCCAGGCGGCCGCCCGACAGCACCAGCCCGAAGTCGTGCACGACCACCAGCGGCATCCGGAAGCCGAGCCGCGCGAGCAGGTTCCACCACCCGGCCGCCGTGATGGCGTCGGCCGGGACCGCCGGCGTCAGCTGCGAATAGGTGAGCGTCGCGAGCTGGCGCCGCAGCTCGCGATCGCCCGACTCGGTGTCCTCCGCCACCCCCCTAGGCTACACGCAGCCGGTCGGCTCCGTCGAACATGGCGTGATGCCAGCGCTCGTCGCGGGCGCCGCACCACCCCAGCGTGCCGCCGTAGGTCAGGTGCAGCAGCAGGTTGAAGAGCGCGGACCACGGGTTGCCGCGTCCCAGCCCGAACTCGACGGTTCCGTAGGCCCACGGGACGAACGTGACCTCCATGAAGATCCACAGCGCCAACCCGTAGAGCAGCCCCCGCCCCACGCTCATCGGCCGGGCCAGGTACGAGAACACGATGCCCGCCCCCGCGCCGTACGCGAAGTGCAAGAGCACCGTGACGATCGTCAGCGCCAGCGGTCCCAGCATCGGGAAAGCGTGATGCACCACGATCACGGGGAAGGGATGGAAGGCCGCCGGTGCGTGGGGGATGATCCCCACCACCATCAGCAGCGTCATGGCCGACGTGGCCATCATCCCCCACCCGGCGCCGCGACCGGCCCGATCGACCTCTTCCTTGTATTCCTGCTGGAGCTGAGGGTTCCACCGCATCAACCACCCCCTTTTCCCTTTGATGAAAAGGTGGAGCCCAGTTCCCGGAGGTCAACCGAGTACCGGCCTGCGTCAGCGCTTGCGCATCAACAGCAGGTGCTCGCAGCGGGGGCGCGCCGAAAAAATCTCGGCCAGGCGGCGGTCGTGGATGGGGCGGGCCTGCGAGGCGCGGGCGACCGGCTCCAGCCCAACCTTGGCGCCCGCCGCGGCGACCCCGTCGGGCGCGTGGTCGGCTCGGCCGTCGACCACGCCGTCCCCCACCATCAAGAGCGCGTGGCCGCCGGGGCGCAGCATGCGCGCCATCTCGGCCACGAAGCGCGCCTCGTCCGTGCGCCAGACGCTGGCCCGGGCGTCGCCGATGGCCGACGTGCGGGCGCCCAGCTGCGCGCCGCGGAGCTTGCGCGCGGACAGGCCCATCCAGACGAACCGCGTCTCGTGCTGGGCGGCGTAGTCGTAGGTCCCCGCGTAGGGCGGCGAGGAGAGCACCAGCGACGCCTTCCCGGCCGGAAACGGCAGCGCGCGGGCGTCGCCCTCCCGGATCTCGGGCGCCGGCGTCCCCGGCGGCATGCGCCGCTCCAGCGCCGCCAGCCCACGCGCGAGCTCGATCGCGCGATCGGCCAGCATCCGCGAGGGGACGCCCCGTGCGATCCGCTTCGTCTCACCGTCGCGCGGCGCCTCGGGGCCGGCCTTCATGAACTTGACCAGGATCGAGGAGAGACAGAGCCGCAGCGCCCGCCCCACGTCGTCCTCGGCGGTGGCGAACACCAGCTCGCGCAGCCCCAGCAGCTCGTACAGCACGTGGGCGTGGAAGCGGGCGATCTCGCGGCCGGCCCAGTCCGGCACCTCGGGGCGGCGCCGCTTGCGCGCCCGCTCCGACGACTCCTCGGCGATGCGCGTCGCTTCGGCGACCAGGCGCTCGCGGTCGGCGTCGCCCAGCAGGGTGGCCCGCACCCGCGCGATCGCCACCGCCAGCGCGCTGGCGTCGACACCCCGCGCGATCCGCCCGGCCGCCATCGCCTCCACCAGCACCGTCCCGCTGCCGCAAAACGGATCGAGCACCACCTCGCCCGGCCGGCTGAAGGCCGCCACCGCGCCGCGCGCGATCGACGGGTGCATCCGGCCGGCGTAGCTGTGGAACCCGTGCGTCAGCGCCCGCGCCGCCGCCGGCTCGACGTCCAGCAGGCCGCGCAGCAGGCGCGCGGGCTCGGCGTCGCCGCCCGTCTCGATCGGGCCGCCCAGGGTGGAGAACGCGCGCCGCTGCCGCGGCGGCGCAGGAGGTTTTGTGGTCTTCAACCGGTCCACTTCGACGATTCGAAGACGCCTTCTAGCAGCCGGTCGACCTCTCCCGCCATCTCTTGTGCGGTCTCGGTGCCGATCGCCTGCAGCGCGGCCCGGATCTCCTGCAGGTTGCGGAGCTGAGAGAACAGCTGCACGTCGGAGAGCGGCGCTCCCCCCAGCAGCAGGCCGCGGATCGCCCCCAGCTCGGCCAGGATGCCGTCGAGATCGCGGGCGGTCACGGCCGGGCGCGCCTCCGGGTGCTCCTGGCGGTGGCGCTCCAGCACCGGCGCCACGATGTCGTCGACCAGCGCGATCTGATCGACGCTGTTCCAGATGTGACGCAGCACGAACAGGTCGCCGTCGTCGACGGTCGGCCGGCCGTCCAGCAGCGCGCTGGCCGCGCACAGCTTCAGCAGCTTGACCACGCGCCGGTCCGAGAGCGTCACCCCCTCCGAGCGGATCTGGAAGCAGAGCGCCTTGTAGCGGGCCAGGAACTCCTCCGGGAAGTGCAATCGCTGCCCCAGCCGCGCCTGCAGCGCGCGGATCTCGGTCAGGGTGACCATCGGCCGCACCGGCGGCTCCGACCCGTCTGCCGACAGCGCCTCGCGCTCGGCGCGCAGGCCGCGCTCGACCAGCCCGTGAAAGTGGAAGCTGTCCAGGTTCTCGGACGAGGCGCGAACGAGAAAACGATCGAACACCGCGCTCAACGCGTCGTCGTTGGGGACCTCGTTGGTGGCGCCGTAGAGCGACGACAGCGGCACCTTGATGCTGGCGGCGCCGGTGAAGAAGCGCCGCTCGTTCAAGATGCTGAGCAGCGCATTCAAGATGGCCGAGTTCGACTTGAAGATCTCGTCCAGGAACACGATGTCGGCGTCGGGCAGCATCGCGTCCACCCGGCGCAGGTAGGTCCCCTCACGGAACGCCTTGATGTCGATGGGACCGAAGATCTCGTTCGGCTCCGAGAACCGCGTCAGCAGGTACTCGAAGTAACGGGCGTCGATCAGGCGCGACAGGTGGCGGACCAGCGCCGACTTGGCGGTCCCGGGCGGCCCCACGATGAGCATGTGCTCGCCGGCCACCAGCGTGACCAGCAGCAGGCGCACCAGCTCGCCCTTGTCCAGGAACCGGGCGTCGAGCGCGCGGCCCACCTCGCGCAGCTTCTGCGAGATGCGCAGCGCCTCGACATCGAGGTTGGCCGGGGCCGTCGCCGGCAGGGGCTCACTGGCGGACATGACTCATCATAGCGCGACGGGTTGCGTGGCGGGGGTGCCCGCGAAGTCGACGATGGACAGCGCCGCCGCCAGCCGGGGCGAGCCCGCGGCGGCGGCCCGCGCGGCCATCCGGTCCAGACGCGCGCGAAAGGCCAGGCCGAGATCGCTGTCCTGGGGGACGTCCACCGGCCACACCAGACCCGGCCGCGTGCGCGCGGCGGCGGTCAGCATCACGGCCAGCTCCAGCCCGGCCTCCATCGCGGGTGGCTCCTCGCGCGCGTCGCTGAACAGGACATCCAGCCACACGAGGTGCGCCAGGAACTCGAGCGCGAAGGCGACCCCCTCGGCGGAGGCGACCAGCCCGAACGGCGGATCGTGCAGGCCGGCAAATCGGTACAGGGCGCCCGCCAGCGCGTCGCCCGCGCGGTCGACGCCGATCTCCAGCGCCGCCCCGGCGATGGCGCGCGCCAGCGACGGAAAGCGCAACACCGGCAGGATCCGTCCCCAGCCGAGCGGCGGATCGAGCCGCAGCGGATCCAGCGCCTCGCCCAGCGGGCTGGCCACGTTCAGCGCCAGAAAGGCTCGCCGGCCGGCGGTCGGGATCCCGATCTCGCGCAGCCAGCTCCGCCGGGCCGACTCGACGCGGACCCGGCGCAGCGACGGCAGCGCTAGGACCCGCGCCGGCGGCGTGCGCCCCACGAATGTCCGCTGCCCCAGCCAGAAGTGCACCGTGCGATCGACGCGGACGATCTCGCCCAGCCGCGCCAGCAGCGTGTGCCGGTACACCGCCTCGCGCACCGAGCCGGGGGCGGCGATCGACGCCAGCGCCAGCGCGGCCTCCGCGATCCGCTCTTGCCGCCGGCCCACGCCCGGCCCGACCAGATCGGGGTGCGCCATCGCCAGCAGGTCGTGCAGCGCCGCGCCCAGCCGCAGGGTGATGGCGTCCAGCGGCGGCGCCGGCGCCCCGGGAAGGAGGCGCGCCGCCACCACGCGCCGGGCGCTCGACAGCGCGGGCAAGGGCTCGCTGGGATCCATCTCCTCGAGCCGCCCCACCCGCCCCGCCTCCTCGGTCAGCCGCGCCAGCGCGCGCGGCCCCAGCGGCCGCGCCACGCGCAGCGGCCCGCCCTGGACGAGGGGCAGCAGAAAATCGGCGACGAAGGGCTCGAGCATCGCTCAGCGCGCCCGCTCGAGCCCCCACAGCGGCATCGGCCCCAGCGGCACGTTC
>CAZTZM010000255.1:0-24320 GCA_964618005.1 uncultured Myxococcales bacterium | reverse complement strand
GTCCTCGTCGTTTCCCCAGCCGTTGCCGCCGGTGTCGTAGACCCACTTGGTGGAATCGACGGCCGACCCGTCGGCGCCGTTGAACGCGTCTGCCCAGGTGAGGACCCAGCCAGGCAGCGCCCCGCCGTCGGTCCCGCCGCTGGCGCCGGAGGCCCCGCCCGTCCCCGTGGTGCCGCCCGTGCCGGCGCTAGCGCCGCCGTGGCCGCCGCTGCCGCCTGAACCGGCGTGCCCGCCCGATCCGGCGCCGGCGCCGGCGCCGGTTCCGGTCGAGCCGCCCGTCGAGCTCACACCACCGGTCCCGGGCGATCCGCCCGTCGCGATCACGCCCCCCGTCCCTGTCAATCCGCCGGTCGCGTGAGCGCCGCCGGTTCCCTGCGATCCGCCTGTGGCGTGAGCGCCGCCAGCGCCTGGTGATCCGCCCGTGGCGCTGACGCCCCCGCTGCCGAGCGATCCGCCCGCTCCGGGGGCTCCCCCCGTTCCGTCCGTGGTGGAGCCGCTGTTCGAGCAACCGAGCGCGAACAGCAGGGCGAAAGAGATGATCGAGGTCCTACCCATACGCGGGGTCCGACTTAAGGCAGATACTCTTTGATCGCGCCGTAGAACGAGTCGCCGAGGACCGCGTAGCCGACGGCGTTCGGGTGCAGATAGTTGGACATCTCCGTCGTGGTGTAGTTCGGGTCCTTCGCGAAGGCCGCGTAGTTGTCGACGAAGATGACGTGCTTGCCTGCCGACGCTCGACTGCTGACCAGGGATGGAATCGCCGCGTTGTAGGTTATGGCGTTCTGGTTATTCCCGCCATTGATCGGAATGATCGAGGCTACCACGACCAGCACGGCAGGCGAGTCGGTCGTGATCTCGTCGATCAGCTTGCCCAGGCGCGCCGGCGCGTTCGCCGTGTCGATGTTCCCGTTCACGTCGTTCGTCCCGATCATCAGGAGCACGATGTTCGGGTGGTAGTTGGCCACCGCCTGATCGGTGATGCTGCCGGCGATCCCGCTGGAGCCGCTGCCGCCGCTGATGGTGTAACCGTCGTGGCCCTCGTGGTGCTTGGGGAAGGTCTGGTTCTGGACGGTGTTGGGGGCGTTCGACGACGTCTGCGAGCCGACGAACGTGACGTTCTTGCCGGCGGACACCGCGTCACTGAAGAGCTGCACGCGGTAACCACCGACGCCCCCCGTCGGCAGCCAACCCTCGGTGATCGAATCGCCGAGCGGCAGGATCGCGCAGGCGGTCCCCGCCGTCGTGGGACAAGGCGCGTAGCCGCTGCCAGATTTGCCCGCCGCCCCACTGCCCGCCGCCCCGGAGCTGCCGGCCACCCCTGCCCCGCCGGTTCCCGCGCTCGTCCCCCCGGTGCCGCTGTGCTCGGCCGTCCCGCCCGCGCCCCCGACGCCGCCGGTGCCCTGGCCCACATGACCTCCGGTCGCGCTCGCGCCGCCGGACCCGCCGGCGCCGATCGGCGCGCCGCCTCCCTGTCCGCCCGTTCCGGACGATCCCCCGGTCGCGCTTGCGCCGCCGCTCCCGAGCGATCCACCTGTCGCGCTCGCACCGCCGGCACCGCCGCTCCCGGGCGATCCACCCGTTGCGGTCGCGCCACCGGTCCCGTTTGCCCCACCCGTCCCCGGTGAGCCGCCGCTTCCGTCCAGTCCAGACCCGCCGCTCGAGCACCCGAGCGCGAACGTCAGGGCGATAATAAGGTTCGATCTTTTGCGCATTTAAAGCTCCAGTCGCTGATTCCCGTTCGCGTGGAATGTGATCCCGGACCCGGTGCCGTGGCGCTGGACGATGAATCGTTCGGGCCCGCGATCAGTCTCTCTTCGTCCGGGAATAATTGTCTCGACCGGTCCAGATCGACACATCGATCGTTTCAGATCCAGAGATTCACTTTTCGTGACAAGTTGGATCGGCCGGCGACAAACAAGGGCGTAGCGGACTTTTTACCGCTTCGTCCCCCTGAGGGCTCTCGGTGCCGGGACGAAGCAAGGAGCCCCAAATGCGCCACGGCACTATGCATCGATCGTTGCTGGCCACCCTGTTAGTGGGTGGTCTGGCCTGTTCTTCCGGCGGTACCGGAACCAGCGAAGGCTCCGGCGGATCGTCGTCGGAAGGCGGGTCGCCGGGCAGCGGTGGCGAGAGCGCCACGGGCGGCCGCTCGGCAACAGGCGGGAGCACCGCGACAGGCGGGAGCACTGCGACAGGCGGCCACACGGCGTCGGGCGGATCGCCCGGGACCGGTGGCGCGGTGGCGACCGGTGGAAGCACCGGCTCGGGCGGTAGTCCGGCGACCGGAGGGACGACCGGCTCGGGAGGCCACCTGGGCACGGGAGGTAACCCCAGCACGGGCGGTAGCCCCGGAACGGGTGGCGGCGCGCCCGGCACGGGCGGTTCGACCTCCGGTACGGGCGGCTCGACGTCCGGCACTGGTGGCGCGGGCGGGACGTATGTCGGAACGAAGACCCCCGGAACGGCCCAGACGGGAGATATCAAGGTCGATCCGACCAAGACCTACCAGGTCGTCGACGGATTTGGCCAGGCCGACGTCTGGCAAGGATCGTCGTCGACGGCCATGCAGACGCTGCTGTTCGATCCGGTGAACGGGATCGGCCTGAACCTGCTCCGCATCGGCATCGAGAGCGCGTCGGGAACCAGCGTCCTGATGGGGAACGCCGCAATCGCCGATGGTCAGGCCTGCGTCAAGTACGCCGGCAGCGCGTGCAAGGTCTGGGCGGCGCCCTGGTCGCCGCCGGCCAACATGAAGAACAACAACAACGTCAACGGCGGCGGCAGCAACAACACGCTGATGACCTCGGACTACACCGCCTGGGCAAATCTTCTGGCGGCCTTCCCCGCCCTCTACAAGAAGCAAAGCGGCGTCGATCTCTACGCGCTCTCCGCCCAGAACGAACCAGACTTCAATGCGACGTACGAAGCGTGCCTCTTCGACAAGAACCAGATGGCGAGCTGGATCGACGTGCTGGGGCCGAAGCTGGCCGCGCTCAACCCGCCGGTGAAGGTGCTCGCGGCTGAGCCGGACAACTGGGGCAACCTCTGGGGTGGCGACGACTACGGTCCCGCCATCATCGCCGACTCGGCGGCGAACATGTACGTCGGTCCGATCGCCACGCATGACTATGGCAACACCAGCGCCGGGACCTATGCCCGGCCGGCGCCGCCGTCGAACAACACGCACCACGTCTGGGAGACGGAGTGCACCCCGGGCGACACGGGACCGATCACCACCGCCACGATGATCTACGCCGCGTTCGCGACCGGCGGCGTGAGCGCCTGGCACTACTGGTGGACCGAGTCGCTGGTGCCGAACAACAACACCAGCAACCCGCCGCCGCAGGTCTACGCGATCGGTAACTTCAGCAAGTTCGTGAAGGCCGGCTACTATCGCGTCGACGTCAGCGGCGCGCCCACTCCGTCGGGGACGGCGCCGCTGGTGGTGGCCTTCACCAACCTGCAGGACGGGACGGTCTCGATCGTCGTGGTGAACGGCGGCGGGGCTCAGCAGGTCTCGTTCTTCGTCTCGGGGACTGCCTGGCCGGCCTCGGTCACGCCGTACGTGACGACCACCAGCTCCAAGCTGGCGGCGGGAACGCCCATCACGCTGTCGGGCGCGCGGTTCTCCGCTTCGCTCGCCGCGCAGTCGGTCACGACGTTCGTCGGCAAACCGTAGCGCGTCACCGGGCGCAGGTGCGAGCGGTCCGCGGGTCACCCCGCGGGCCGCTTTGCTTTATCTAGTAGGCCGCCCCTTCCCCGGCGGAGCTTGCCGCGCATCGGCCCACTACCGGGCGAGCCAACCCCCAAGCGCCCGGCTCCAACCTTTCTCTCGTGGCCTCGTCAGACGCCGATCTGAGGACATGGCTCAACGACCCTCTCCTTGTCGTGACCAGTCGACCTTTGTCACTCGCCGCCGACAAATCCGAAGGGATCGTCGTGCGTTTACGTCAATCAGTATTACAGCCAGTGCCAGCCGCAATGACGGAATGACCCCAGCGCGCCGCGGCGGGGCCGTCCCGCCGCGGCCTGTCGGGCCCGGCGGGCCGCTTGACGGGTCGGGCCTTCGTCGCGCGTCTCAGAACGTCGCCAGGGGGATGGCGGTGTTCTTGATGTCCGCGTAAGCCGACTCGATCCCGGCCGTCGAGCTGACCGACTGGGCGTTGCCCGCAGGCGTGTCGGTGATGGTGTTCTGGCCCGTCTGGTTCTGCACGACGTTCGTGGGGGCGTTCACCATGGCGTTGTGCGCGACCGTGTAGCCGCTGGTCTGCTCGTCCAGGTAGATGCCGTTGTCACCGTAGTCGGCCCACTGGCTGGTCTGGTAGTCGTGCAGGTAGTTGTATTCCATCTGCGACGCCGGCTGCTGGTTGGAGAGCGTGTAGAGCGCCGCACCGTCGGCCATGATTTGCGTCACGTGATGGACGTTGTTGTAGTTGATGTAGTTGTTGCTCATCGCGTTCACGCTGCTGGTCCAGCCGTAGCCGACGGAGACGCCCGTGTAGTTCGTGTAGGCGATCTCGTTGTGCTCGATATCGACCTGCTTGGGATAGCCGGCCGCGATGCCCGTGCCGCCCTGGAACTCGGTCGTCACGTTGTAGATGTAGTTGTCCTTGATGGTGTCGCTGGTGCAGATCTCGTTCTTGTCGGTCGGGTTGTACGGGATGTGGTACTCGGTCGTGTCGCTGGCGGTGAACTTGCCGATCGAGATCCCGTTGCCGGCGATGTCGGTGACGACGTTGCCGATGATCATGTCGTTGTTCGTGCCGGAGATGAAGTCCAGCCCCGTGGCGCCCATCTGCGTGAAGATGTTCCGCTCGAAGTGGATGTGATTGGCGTTCATCACGCTGACGCCGGCGGGCGGGCGTCCGATCGTCTGCTTGTTGTCGCTGGTCGCGGTCAGGTTGTACTGGCCCGCCTGGGCGTCGAGGAAGCCGGACTGGCTGGGGCGCATGTACGTCGAGTGGGCGAAGGTGATCCCCTGGAACCAAAGATAGCCGACCTGGCTGGTCGTGCTGGTGCCGGCGATGCTCATCACCGTCTCGACCATCGGCGCCACCACGGTCGCCTTGCTCATGTCCTCGCCTGAACGGGGCTTGTAAGAAAGGACGCCCGCCGCCTCGTCGAGGTACCACTCGCCGGGCTGGTCCAGAAACTCGAGCGCGTTCTCGAAGTAGAAGCAGTGCTTGGTGAACCCGCCGAACTGGCCGCCGAGATGCGGGAACGGCCGCACGAACAGGATGGTGCTCTCCGGGCTCTGGATCTTCAGATACGCGGTGCTGCCCGACGTCGTGTACGAAGCGAGTCGGACCGTGTTGTCGCCCCAGCCGGTCATGACGTGCATCTCGACCTTGGTGAAGTTGTTCCAGTTCGACACCTGGGAGCTGGCGACCTGGATGTTCTGCGCCGTGTTGTCCGCGCCGGTCAGCCGATTGAACGCGAAGGCGCCGCCGGATCCCAGGTTCGGGGTTCGGGCCCGGATGGCCTTCACACCGTTCACATAGAGCTGCCGGAAGGGCGTGGTGACGCCGCTGGCCGTATAGATGCCGTTGCCGGCGCTGGAAGCGGTCCAGCCCGTGATGGCCTGCCCGCCGGTGATGATCGGCTGCTCGCCGGTGTACGCGAGGTACTTGACGTAGTGACCGTTCTGGCCAGAGTCAGCATTGGAGAACGTCAGCGTGCTGGTCTGCGGATATGTGCCACCGCGCAGGTAGACCGTGAGGTCGGCGGTCATGCCGGCGGTCATGCCACGCACGACGCTCTGGGCTTTGCCCACCGTCCGGAACGGCTGAGCCAAGGTGCCCGGGTTCGAGTCGTTGCCGTTCGGGGCGACGTAGATCGTCCCGCTCGCGACCGCGCTGCCGCCGGCTCCACCGCTGCCATTCGTGCCGCCGGTGGATGTCGTTCCGCCGCCGGTGCCGGTCCCCCCGGCGCCATTCCCGCCGGCGCCCGTTCCGGCCGCGCCGCTCGTCCCACCGCTGGACGTCGTCCCGCCGCTGCCGTGCCCGGCACCTCCGCCGGTCGACGACGCGCCGCCCGTCCCGGTGACCGCGCCGCCGGTGCCGGTCGCGCCCCCCGTGCCCGTGCGCCCGCCAGAGCCGGGCGCTGCACCGGATCCCGTATCACCGCCGCGGGCGCTGCTCCCGCCCGAGCCGCCGCCCGCCGGCTGCGGTGAGCCGCAGGCGGCGGAGAGACAGAGGCCAGCCACGAATGACAACCGGTAACGCCGTGAGAGGCTCTTCATGTGCGGGACCAGGATGTCTACGGCGTTCCCACGAACGTCGTCACGCTCTGGGCACTGAGCGTCACCGTCAGACGTGACTGCGCGACGGTGACAGCCGAGCCCTGGCCCAGGCTCTTGCTCGCCGATGTCTCGTAGGGGGTGAACGAGCATGGCGCATTGCCCGAGACGTAGAACGACACGTTCGCCGACGACGTGTTGTTGTTGATCGCCACGATCGAGAGCGCGTTGTTCGCCGGGTTGATGTAGGCGCTCACGAGCACGCCCGAAGGCGCCGTGCCCGAGGTGGCCACCCGCTTCCACCCAGGCCGCACGAAGCGCGCGAAGTTGCCCATCGCCCACAGGCGCTTGGCCCACACCTTCGCGCTCGTATCGTAGAGGCAGCCGCTGTTGTTGCTGCAGTAGAGCCACCAGTAGTGCCACGCGTTGAGGTTCGCCTTCGTGAGATCGTTGTGCATCGCCGTCACCGTCAAGAGCGCGCTGGCGATGCCGTCGCCAGAGGAATCGCCGCTGGCGGAGCCGGTGTCGACCTCGGTCTCCCAGTATTCCTTGTTCGCGGCCGCGATGGAGGGTTCGGAAGGCAGCGTGCCGCACCCATATTCGTGGCTCGCAAAGATGCCCACGGAGCTCCAGGCGGCGGCGTCGCTCTGAATGGCCGAGAAGTAGCTCGTGAACCCGCAAGCATTCTGAGTTTCGGGCGCCATCACCTTCACGCCCAGCGGGGCCATCGCGGGACCGAGATAGCTCCCTATCCACGTCGCCAGCTGCGTTGCCGAGTATGAGGTCGTCGAGTTTATGCCGCAGCTGTCCGGCTCATTCTCCGCGGACACCGCGTAGAGCGGCACCCCCTGGGACTTTGCGTTATTTACCCAGCTGACAAGGTTGTTCGCCCAGTCCTGCGGGTTCGTGAGCACCGGAACGCTGGTCTTGCAGCCGTTGGCGTTGGCTTCCGTCGTGGTGTCGCTGCCGCCGGTAGAGCCGTTGGGCCCTGTTCCCCAGGGCGTCATCCAGACCGTTACACCAGCCTTGACCGCCGCCTGGGCGATGGCGAGCCCGTCCCCGTATCGGATGCGCAGCAAGCTCAGGCCCGCCCCCGTCGTGGTGGACCAGAGGTAGTCGGGATCCGAGGCGTTCGCGTAGCTCCCCGCCCACGCGGAGGAGACGCCGAAGCCCGTGATCTGCTGCTGCAGGCTCGACTCGTTGATGGTGACGTCGGACGACTGGGCGGTTCCGCCGCCGCACGTCCCGCTGCCGGTCGTTCCCCCTGTGCTTCCCGTCGCGCCGCCGCTGCCGTTGCTTCCGCCCGTGCCCACCGTGCCGCCGGTGGCCGTCGCCCCACCAGCCCCGCCTTTGGCCGAGGCGCTTCCACCAGCGCCGCCCGTGGCAGAGGTGGAACCGCCCATTCCTTTGCCACCGGTTTCGCCGGTGAATCCCCCGGAGCCGCGCCCGCCGGTCCCCGAGGAACCACCCGAGGCCGTCCCTCCGGTCCCACTGACGCCACCTGTTCCCGAGTGCCCGCCCGAGGCGGTGCTTCCTCCGGTGCCGTTGCCTCCCGTTCCCGGAGGGCTGCCGCCTGTCCCGTCGCCTCCCGTTCCCGTGCCTCCGGTGCCGCTGCTTCCGTCCCCACCACCTCCGGAACAGGCAGTCGAAAGGGCTCCTACGAGAACGAGTACCGATGCGCGTCGCATCAAAGCGAACGCCCACGTGGAACCGATCCGTGGAAGGACTGAACCGCCTCTTCGCAGCCTTTGGGTGGTGCTCACTCCCTAAGCTGCGTCGAGCGCGAACCGTGTTGAAAGAAAATCGCCCGGTGACGCGCTTCCGCGGGTCGCCGCGGAATCCGTCCTCGCCGGCTTTCGCACGTTTCGAGGACGTCCCCGCGCGTTACCCGAGCCGCCGTCCTCGACGGCGGGCGAAGAGCGCAAGCAGCAGGGCCATCGCGGACAGACCGAGGTGCCCACTGCCGGACCCCGTCTGGCAGCTGCAGCCGGAGGAGCCACTCGAGGCCTGAGTGTTACCGCCTGCTGCGCCACCT
Source organism: uncultured Myxococcales bacterium (assembly GCA_964618005.1). Lineage (GTDB taxonomy): Bacteria > Myxococcota_A > Polyangia > Fen-1088 > Fen-1088 > JADGRB01. Next base: position 16,047 of record CAZTZM010000255.1, on the reverse strand, counting down.
GAGCCGCTGCTGCCCGAACGGCCGCCGCTCGCGTTGCCGGTACCGCCACTGCCGGTCGTCCCACCGGAAGCAACCGAGCCGCCCCCCGTGCCAGTGGCTCCGCCCGTTCCACCGCCGTCGGTCCTGACTCCACCTGCTCCGCCGACGCCTGCAGCTCCGCCGCTGCCGCCGCTGCCGCCGCCGACCTTACCGCCCGTTCCTGGCGCTCCCCCTGTGCCTGCCGTCGCGCCCCCTGTTCCGGATCTTCCTCCGGATCCCGAACCGCCCGCGCCTGCGCCCCCGGAGCCCGCACCCGCATCCACCGGGGGTGCGCCGCCATCCTGCTGGTCGGCGCCGGGCCCGCTGAATTGCCACCAGTTGAAATTGAAGAGGTTCGAGCTGCCGGTACCCGTAAACTTGAAGAACAGATCGTGCACGCCGGTGGCGCCGCTGATCGAGCAGGTCTTGGTGGTCCAGGTCTGGGCGCCGCCGGTGCCCGAGACCGTGCAAGTCCCGATCAGCGTGCCGGTCTGGCTGTCGAGGTGAAGCTCGATGCTTCCACCGCTCGCGGCCGACGCGACCCTTGCGTTGAAGGATGTGGCGCCGCTGCCGAAATCGACGTTCTTGACCTTGATGTAGTCCCCGTTCTGGATGTTCGTGACGTCCAGCCCACCGCCGGTGTCGCTGGTCACCTCCGTCTGGACGCCGGATTCCCAGGCGATGGTCTCCGCTTCGGTTTGCACGAACGGATTCAGGTTGGCGATGGCCTTGGGCCCGCCGGTCGTCTGGGCAATCGTCGGGAATGACCCGTCGGCGTTGTAGGTGAACTCCTCGAGACACACCGAGCGGTGATAGCCATCGCCGTTCGAGGGGACCGAGCCGCCTTTTTGCAGGGCGCCGTCGTGATAGAAAAAATACGAGTGCCCGTTGAAGTCGAGGATGCCGGTGTGATTCGTGAAGCTCGCGCCGGCCGCCTTCATGATGGTCCCGCCGTAGGTAAAGGGCCCCGTGGCTGAGGTGGCTCTGGAATAGGAGATGTCCTCCGGAATGCCGTTGGCCGCGTACGCGAGGTAGTAGGTCGTGCCGTGCTTCATGATCCACGGCCCCTCTTCGTATTGAGTGGGGAAGCCGCCCGCGGACGGGGCAGGTCCGAAGGTTTGGCTGCTGTCCGTGGGGCATTGGATGCCCCCCGAGTACGAGATCATGTCCGTGTTCAGCTTCACGTAGCCGGGAACGCTTCTTCCGAAGTAGAGATACGCTTGCCCGTCATCGTCGAGAAAGACCGTGGGATCGATGTCCCCCGACCCGCCTGAACAACCGGCGGTGATGAGCGGCTGGCCGATGGCGTCCTGGTACGGACCGATGGGGCTATTCGAGACGCCCACGCCGATGACCGTCGCGCCGGATTTATTGCTGAGGGGAACGTAGAGGTAGAACTTGCCGTTGCGGGGGATGGCTTGTGGCGCCCACGCAGCGGTGGACGCCCAGCTGAACGTGCTCCAGGTGGCGATGGTACCGTGATCGGTCCAGTTCACCATGTCCGCGGACGAGTACGCGAACCACTTGCACAGGGTGTAACCGGCCACCGCGCTGCAGGGCTGTCCGGCCACGTTCTCATCGTGCGTCGTGATGAGGTAGACCTGCCCGTCATAGACCATCGGCGCGGGATCGGACGTGTAGTTGGTCTGGACGATCGGGTTGTCGGCCCGAGCGCCGGCCGCCGTCAGCGTCATCGCGCCGACCCCGAGAATGGCGGCCGTCAACCGCGCCGGCCGCCCGTGCCGTCGCCTGCGAGTCCGCCAGACCACCACCAGCGCCAGCAGGCACGCGGCGACGCCCGGGCGACCCGATCCGCCGCCGCCCGACGTCGTGCACGAGCAGCCGGACGAGCTGGAATCGCCCGCCGTATCCTCGGCTCCGCCCGAACCAGACTCGGTCGCGGACCCACCGGTGCCATTGCCGCCAGTTCCAGGTGTTCCACCCGTTGCGCCGACCCGACCGCCGGCGCCGCCGGAGGCTCCGCCCGATGCGCTGGAACCACCCGCGCTTGATCCGCCCTCGCCGGTGCTGACGCTTCCGCCCGTGCCTCCCTCGGCCGTCGAACCGGCAGTCCCGCCTGTGGCAGAAGGGCTACCGCCGGCGCCGCCCCTGCCCGACGAACCGCCAGTCCCGCCCGTCCCCGCCGCGCTTCCGCCCGTTCCCCCGCCATGACCGCCGCCCCCGAGCGCCCCGCCCGATCCAGGGTTGCCGGCCGCCCCGCCGCCTCCGCCTGCGCCGCCGACGTTCGTGTCCTTGTCGAACGTCACGCCGTCGAACGGCACGACAATGACTTTGCTGCCGTGGTTCGTGCCGGCGGAGATCTGATTGTTCTTGTCCACGTCGCTGACGGCGAAGGTCACGTGGGTGATGAGCCCGTTCTCGACGACGACGTTCGGCCGCTCCATCTTGTACCAGTGGTCGATCGTGCCGTCCGTGTAGCTGAAGATTTGCTGCGCGTACCTCGGGTCGTACGCCAATCCACGGTCCGTCCAGTTGTGGATGCCGTCGGACGACGTGAGGTGATACCCGACGCGATCGTCCGGATAGTCGTAGAGGACGTGGTACTGCCCGTCGCTGAACCAGATCACCGGGTCCTCGGCCAGGCTGTAGGTCGACTCGACCGTGGACGGACCCATCGGATCGGTGTGCTTCTGCCTGTTCGGATAGATGCTCGCGCTGTACTGCGACGGGATGGCCTCGTTCGACGGGTAGGTGTTCGTCGGCTGCTGCGCCTTGTAGGGACCGCAGATCCCATTGGTGCTGAGCGCGATCAGCCCGTGGCGCTGGGTGATCTCGAAGTTGCCGTCCGGACGGACCACCAGGCTGACGTTGGACGCGTAATTGGTGTTCCCGCCGAACCCTGACGGGACGCTCAGCCCGGATCCCGGCGAGCCGGAGCACGGTGTCCAGGGACCGTCCAGGGAGCTGGCCGTGAAGATGGTGAACGGCACGACCTCGCTCACAATCAGGGCGTACGTGCCGTTCAGCAGCGTGACCACCTCGCTGTTGTGCCCATGGTGCGGGTCGCTCCCGAAGCTCCCGTTGCTATAGGCGAATCCTTTGTCGGTGTAGGGGCCGAGCGCGCTCGTGCCGCCCACGGCGTGGATGGGATCAGAGCCCTCCCAGCCCGGGTTGAACCCCTGCGACCCGGCCCATCGGTCGGCGAACAGGTGGTAGGTCCCGTCCGGGGCGTGGATGACCGTGCCGTCCCAGTAGTAGTACCCGGGCGGGTTCGTCGGGCTCTCGATCCCGTTGCAGGTGTCCCGCGGGACGACGCCCGCGCCCGAGACGCAGTTGGGAGGCGTCGACCCGCTCGCGGTGCAGCCCCAAGCGCTCGTCGTGAGCGGGCAGGTGATGGGCGTCGGTTGGAAGTAGTTGATGAATGTCTTGGTGGTCGACTGGGCCAGAGCGGGTGCCGACAAGCCGACGGATGACGCGAGCAGTGCCCCGAGCCCGAGTGGCCAGGTGGTGACCCGCGCGCGATGAGTCCCGGACCTTTCGCGACTTGCCATCCCTTCTACTGTCGGGACGGACGCCGATGTGCAGTGCGAAACTCTCCTACCGAGGCGTCACGGACGATTTCGCGATCTTTTGCGGTTCTTGGCGTCTCGCGCTGCCTTCGAGCGTCTGGCGCCCCTGCAAGAGCTCGGGGAAGACCCTGCGACCGATCCGCATGGCGCCGAACATCGGCAGCGCCCGCCACGGATGAATCAGCCGCTTTCGACGCGTCGGCACAAAGCGCGAGATGGCGCGGACCGCGCCGTCCAGCGACGCCGAGGAGAGGCGTCTGATTCCGGACATCCAGCCCGGGAGCTTTTCGTCCATCGTATGGATCGAGGTACGGACGGGGCCCAGGACGACCTGTTTGAAGACCAGGTCCGTCCCGCTGTACATCCGCGACCAGACGTCGAAGCACGCGCTCAGCGCCCGCTTGCTCGTCTGGTACCCGAGCGCATAAGGGTTCCCTGCGTAGTTGACCATGGAGCCGATGGCCACCACATGGCGATCGACGCCGGCGGGTGACGACTGCATGAGCGGTCCGATGAAGTTCAGGACACCGTACAGGTTCGTCTCGACGACGTCGCGGTAGCCGGTCACATCGAACGTCTCATCATTGTCCAGGCGGTTGATCCCCGCGTTCAAGATGAAGACATCCGGCAGCTCGCCCGACGCGGCGAGCCCGCCAACCAGGGCCTCGACGTCCCGCGCCGAACGGACATCCACGCACTCGAACCGGACGGATGGATGACGGGCCTCCAGCTCGGTGGCCCGGCGGCGGTTCACGGAGATGACCTCGACGTCGCGCTTGACGTAGTGCTCGAGCAGCCCTCGCCCGAGCCCCGAGGTCGTGCCCGTGATCAGGACGCTCTTAACCTGCACCCGCCGCCGCCGATCGTTGCCCGCTCTTCCTTCGCGCCGCGAAGCTCGTCATCTCGGCCGTGCTGCTCAAGCCGGCTCCGCCGTGCCACAACGTCTTTCTGATGAACTTGGGGCGCCGTTTGACTTCCTCGAAGGCCCTGATGAGGTACTCCCCCACCACGGAGATCGCCAGCAGGTTGAGGCTGCCGAAGAACGCGATGACGGTAACGATCAGAGAGAGGCCACGCGACATCTCGGGACGAAGCTGGCGCTGGACGACCTGGTAGACGATGGCCAGGAACGACAGCACGGTCATCGTGACGCCCGTATAGCTCAGGAGCTCGATGGGGGCGAAGCTGAACGAGAAGATGGCCTTCTTGGCCCACCAGAGGTTCTTCAGCCGGCTGTGGGTGGAACGTCCGAACGCCCGCTCCGGCCGGACATAATCGACGCCCGTTTGCTTGAAACCGACCCAGGCCCGGAGCCCGCGCACGAACTGGTCGGTCTCGGGCAGCCTGAGCAACTCGTCCACCACCCGCCGGTCCATCAAGGAGAAGTCGCCCGCGTCGAGCGGCATGGGAACGTAAGCGACGCGCCGGAAGACCCGGTAGAAGGCCCGACAGGCCAGCGACAGGATCGCCGATCCCTCGCGTTGGGAACGGCGTCCATAGACGACGTCGTTCCCCTGGCGCCACTTCTCATACAGGGCGGGGATCACCTCTGGTGGGTCCTGGAGATCTCCGTCGAGGAGAACCACGGCGTCGCCGGTGGCCAGCTCCATTCCGCTCAGGAAGGCGTTCTGCGAGCCGAAGTTCCTCGAATGCTCGATGGCCAGGACCCGATCGTCCTTGGCGGTCAGGTCTTTCAGGACCGACGCCGTGTCGTCGGGGCTGCCGTCGTTGACGAAGATGATCTCGTGGTCGACGGTCAGCTCCGCGAACACCGCGGACAATCGCTCGTACATCAGAGGGATCGCCTGCGCGTCCTTGTAGCAGGCGATGACGGCCGACAGCCGCGGCGCGCTCGGCTCAGCCAAGGACGACCTGCTGCAGCTGGGAGCGCAATTCTCGACCCGCCAGCGCGCTCTCTTCCTGATGCCAGCGCTGGCTGCCGTAACGCCCGCTCGGGTATCCCTTCGCATGCAGGCTGGTGAAGGAGAGCGGACGGACGCCCTGCCGCAGGAACAGATAACTCAAGGCCTCTCCCATGCCGCACGCGCGATAGTGCTCTTCGATGATCACCACGCGCTGCTTTTGCTCGATGCTCCCCAGGAGGTCGGCCGGCATCTCTTCCAGGGGAAGCAGGCCCACGTTCCAGATCTCGAGGTCGTCGAGGAGGGCCTCGTCGCCCATCTCGAACAGGTTCCCCAGGACAGGACCCATTCCGATCGCGACGCATCTTCGACCAGCCTTGATCTTTCGCCATGCCGCGAACGGCGAAGCTTCTGCACCGATCCGGGCGGGCGCATTCAGACGCAGGTAGTTCGGCCAGGGATCCTGCGCCATCATCCTCACCGCCTGAGGCACGTCCGACGCGGTCACCGGCAGGTAGATCCGCATGTTGGGCAGGACCCGCATGGCGCCGACGTCTTCGAGGGCGTGATGGGTCGCCCCCATGATGCCGTAGCCGTATCCGCCGCCGTTCCCCACCAGCTTGACCGGAAGCTTGTGCAAGCAGACGTCCGTCCGGATCTGTTCGTACGGACGAAACACGACGAAAGGGGCGATGCCATACACCCACGGAAGATGTCCCTCGCGGGCCAGCCCCGCGGCGACAGACACCATGTTCTGCTCCGCGATGCCGACGTTGATGAAGCGCTCACCGCAGGCCTCGGCGATCCCCTCGACGGCCATGTACCCGACGTCGGCGGTCATGAAAACCAGGTCGGTGCGCTGACTGTGAAGCGCGATGATCGCGCGCGCGAACTCATCTCGCATGGCGAGGTCCCGCCGCGGCCGGCGTCCGCGATGTCGACAGCTCGTCGAGCGCGCGCTCGTATTGAGCGTCGTCCATCGGCAGGTAGTGCGAGGCCACGGTGTCTTGCATGTCCCGAAGGCCGTTGCCCTTGACGGTGTTGGCGATGACGACGACGGGTCTGCCCCGCTCTTCCAGCGCCCGTGTGCACGCGTCACGCGCCGCCAGCAGAGAGCCGAAATCATGGCCGTCCGCGGACACGACGTGAAACCCGAATGCCTCCAGCTTGGCGTCGAGCGGCTCCAGCGCCAGCACGTCTTCCGTCCTGCCGATCCCTTGGATGCGGTTGCGATCGATGAGCCACACGACGTTGGTCAACCGGCGGTGCGCGATGAAGAGGGCCGCCTCCCAGGTGCTCCCTTCGTCCAGCTCACCGTCGGAGGTGAGGCAGAACAAGCGCCGGTCGCGCCGGTTGAGAATCGCCCCCAGCGCCATCCCGGCCGAGAGCGACAGCCCGTGCCCGAGGCTGCCCGTGGCGAACGGGATCTCGTCAATCGCGTTGACCGGCGGAAGGGCGGGAAGGCGCGTCCCCTCTGCGTAGAAGGAGTCCAGCTCGCGCGGATCGATGGCGTTCACCTCGGCGAGCAGGGCGTAGAGCGCCGCCGCTGCGTGGCCCTTGGAGAGCACGAACCTGTCGTCGTCGCGCATCCAGGCGTGCTGCAACAGGATCAGGATCTCCGCGCACGACAGCGAGCTCCCGACGTGTCCGGCGTGCGCCCGCTTGTACATGGCCAGAAAGCGCCTCTTCAGGGAGAGGACCCGCTGCTCGAGCTGCGCGTCGACCAAGGGCTGCTCGTCCTCGCCTGCCAAGCCAAGAATCCTAGCATTCTCGCGCGGTGGAGGTCAGCGACGTCGCGCGTTCCGAGGCGATCGAGAACGAGAACATTTTCTTAACAAGCCGGCGCCCGATCCGACAACTCAGGTAACCAACGTGCGATCCACATCCATCGGACTGGTCACCTCGGTCGCGCTCGCGGCCGCCATGGCAACTGGCGCCTGCAACTCGGGCGGCGGCAAAGCGAGCGGAACCGGCGGAACCCCGGGCTCCGGTGGATCGACCGCCACGGGGGGAACCTCTGGGGCCGCCGGCGCGCCGAGCTGCCCGGGCGGGACACCCTGCGGCGGCTCCTTGGCGGGCACGTGGACCGTGTCGTCGTCGTGCCTGGCCCTGTCGGGCACCATGGACGTGTCGCTGGCGAGCCTGGGTTGCAGCACGATTCCCGTCTCCGGGTCGCTGCAGGTGACCGGGATGTGGACCGCGAACGGCGACGGGACGTATACCGACGACACGGTCACCACCGGCTCGATCGCGTTCCCCCTGGCGCCCTCGTGTTTGTCGGTCTCGTCCGTCAACGTCGCGTGCGACAAGGCGGCCGGCGCGATGCAGGGGCTCGGCTGGACCAGCGTCACCTGCGCGAACGACGCGGGCGGCAACTGCCGCTGCACCGCGACGGCCAATCAGAACGGCGGCATCGGCGTCGTGTCTCCCTGGGCGATGGCGAGCGGCAGCTACACGACCTCGGGCTCGGGGTTGAACGTCGATTCGAGCGTCGACTACTCCTACTGCGCCTCCGGCAACACGCTGACGCTGATCCCGACGCCGGCGGGTGTGCCCGTCTCCGGCACGATCGTGCTGCAGAAGAGCGGGAGCGGCTCGGGCGGCTCGCCTGGTTCGGGCGGCAACCCAGGATCCGGCGGCAGCGGCACGGGTGGTGTCACGGGCACGGGAGGGAGCCCCGGCACGGGCGGGACCACCAGCTCAGGCGGCGCCACGGGCTCTGGCGGCAAGGTTGGTTCGGGCGGAGCGACCGGTTCGGGCGGCACCGGCGGCACCAAGGCGACCGGCGGCGCCACCGGCACGGGAGGGTCCTCCTCCGGTGGCACGGCACCCTGCGACATCTACGCAGCCGCCAACACCCCTTGCGTGGCTGCGCACAGCACGGTGCGCGCGCTCCTGGGCTCGTACAGCGGCAGCCTTTACCAGATCAAACGAGCGTCGGACAGCACGACCAAGGACATCGGTGTGGTGAGCCCGGGCGGCCTGGCCGACAGCGCCAGCCAAGATGCGTTCTGCAGCGGAACGACGTGCACGATCACGCTCGTTTACGACCAATCGGGGCACGGCAACTTCGTCGAGGCCGAGACGCCGGACAGCACCGTGGGCGGCCACGCGGGCCAGACCGCATCGAACGCGACCCAGGAGTCGCTGACCCTCAGCGGTCACAAGGTCTACTCCCTCTACATGAAGACCAGCCAGGCCTACTGGCGGGACGGCTCCAAGTCAGGCATGCCCCTCGGCAGCTCTCCGCAAGGCATCTACATGGTCACCAGCGGCAAGCACTACGGCAGCGGGTGCTGCTTCGACTACGGCAACGGCGAAACCAGCCGGACGTACGTCGCGGGCCCCTCGATGGACGCCGTCAACTTCAGCAACTGCACGATCTGGGGAACGGGCGCCGGCGCCGGCCCGTGGGTCATGGCGGATCTCGAAGGCGGGCTCTATTCCAAGGGCGGCTCCGGGCAGAACACGAGCGATCAGAGCCTGACGTCCACGTACGTCACGGCGATGGAGAAGAACAACGGCACGGGGACGTTCGCCCTCAAGGGCGGCGACGCGACCACCGGCAGCGTGACGACGTTTTACAGCGGCGCGGTTCCGCCCGGGTACAACCCGGCCAAGAAGCAGGGCTCCATCGTCCTCGGCAGCGGCGGCGATTGCTGCTACAGCAACAACACCGCCAGTCAGGGGACCTTCTACGAGGGCGCCGTCGTCTCCGGCTACCCCTCCGACGCCACCGACACCGCGATCCAGGCCAACATCGTGAGCGCCGGCTACGGCAAGTAGGGGCTCACCGCCCGAGGCGGGAGATCCGGATCAGGATGTCTGCATCGTTCTGAAACTCCAGCATCGTCTCGAGCCGCCGCTGCGGCCAGATGTCATAGCCGGGCGCCGGGCTGTTCGTTGACAGCCTGATCTGTTGCACGACGTAGATGTCGTAGAACAGATGGCGGGCGAAGGCGTCGAAGATGTACCGGTCCTGACGGGCCGCTTCGAAGCCCATCGCGCCGTAATCCATGATGGTGAAGAGCTCGGGACGGTCGGCGACGATCAGGATGCGCTTCTCGTGCAGGTTGTCGAAGAAGCGCCAGACGGTGGCCATCTCCCTCGTCTGCGTCAGCCGGTTCATAAATCGATGCTGGGACGCGATGGGCACGTGCATCGCAAAGACGGCGGCGGCGATCAGGACCGGGGTGAAGGGTCGCCATCGCCTCAGCGAAACCGCCAGCGCCCACGCCGCGAGGAATGAGAAGAAGGTGTCGATCGCGATGAACAGGCGCGCCGCCGAGGGGGACTGGGCGCGCCCCCACCCATAGCTGAAGACGATGATCGCCTGAAGCAGCATCCAGCTGCCGACAAAGGCCGCCCATCGCAGCCGCGGATTCGTCCAGTTCGGCGCCCATCGTCCCGGACGGTGCGCCGCCAGCCAGAGCACGCAGCCGACCAGGCCAAGCGCGATGACGATCCCCGCGTGCGCCGGGTAGCCGTTCAGAGGTGAAAGGACAGGCTTGAAGTACTCGCGCGCGTTGCTGAAGAAGTTCTCCAGGCCAAAGGGCGTGACGCCGGGTTCCAGGTCGGGCACGCTCCCCCGCAGCGCCGCCTGCCAGATCCGCGGTGCGAGATACGCCGGCGTCAGCGCATAGATGAGCGCGTGGGGCGCGAGGAGCCGCCGGTTGACCAGCCGGAAGACGAGCAGCAGCGCCACCACGGGCAAGATGAACAGCGCGCTCTCGTACCGGACCTCGGCGAACATGCACAGGTTCATCCAGAGCGTCGCCAGGCTGGCGGCGCCCGGCGCGCGAACGTGGTCGAAGAGGCTCTTGATGATCAGCAGCGAGAAGAACAGCGCCAGGAAGTCGAACCCGCCCGACCGAGCCGAGATCAGGGTGATGGGGTGAGCCGCCACCAGCAGCGACGCAACGAGGCCGAACGTCTCGCCACCCAGGGACTTGGCCAGCCGATACGATACCAGCACGAACGCCGGAACCAGCAGCAGGTTGAGCAGGAACGCGTTCCGGTACGTGTACCCGCGCACCACATGGATCAGGCTGACCAGAAACGGGAACAGCGCCGGCCGACGATCGATGGCCACGTCGATGTCCCAGGTGCTGTCGAAGTAGTTCTTGCCCGAGACGGTGAAGGTCGCCGTCCTCGAGGCGAACAGATTCTTCGAGGTCCCGACGAGGCCCGCCTCGTCGGACAGGATCCGCAGCGCGGGCTGAACGGCCAGCCCCGCGACCACGGTCACCAGAGCCGCCACGACCAGCCCGGGCCAGTTCTCCTTCACCCAGGCGACGATCGCTTCCCGGCGCAGCGCGCGGCCGACATGAAGATAGGTCCCCACCCAGCACAGGACCGTGGCCATGAGGAAGAAGTACGTCGTGTGAACGAAGAGCGTCTGGGTGACGCTGGCGTCCGACAGCCCGATCCCCAGCCAGGCGACGAGCGCGACGGGAACGAGCACGAGCGCGACCTCTCCGGGCTTCGACATCAGAACCGATAGAGGCGATATCCGCCCAGCTGGAAGGCGGGCCGTTGAACGATCTCGTTCGGCCAGGCGACCTGGTCGCCCGGATCGAGAAGGAACCAGCGAAGGCCGAGCTGCTGCGCGGTCGTGGCCACGGCGGCGCCATCACGAAGGTCCATGAGGCTCTCGACGGACGCCATTCGTCGCTGCAGGAGGTCGCTGTTGTAGCTGATGATGGTCAGGCTTCGTGAAGCGTAGGGGCTTCGCTCGGCCAGGGCCGCCACGGCGCAGGTCCGATCGAACTGGGAGTCCTGAAAGACGTCCCCGCTGTCGCCGTGATCGCGCATATACGCCGCGGCGCGAACCAGACCGATCGGGACGCGAACGGGAGAGAACATCGGCATGGCCCACTGTCGCTGGACGCCCGAGCCGAGAATCCCCGGGACGATCAACAGCGCGACGGCCGCGCCGATCAGGGCCGGACGGGCGACACGGCCGAGGCGCGCGTCGCGCAGCAGCAAGCCCGCTGCCCCGCCGACCCAGGCCACCACGGCGAAGTAGACGATCATGATCGGCCGGTGCGAGAGCTCGTCCGGCGTGCTGCTCCGGAAGTCGAGGGCCAGGCCCAGGAACATCGCCAGGAAGTTGGCGACCAGCAGCAGCGGGAACCACACCAGCAGCGCAGACGCGCGCCCGCGCAGGCGGACGGCCAGGACCGGCCACAACACGGTAAAGACGCCCAGGCTGGAAAACAGAACGTACGGGACACCGACGGCCACGTTGGAGAGCAAGGAGCGCTCCGTCCCCAGGTGACGGTCGAGGAAGCTCCGCAGGGCGCCCCACGGGGCAAAACTCTTGATCAGCGCGAAGATCTCGCGGACCGTCGATCCGTCGAACCGGATGGCGGGAACGCCCGGCACCCGCTGGACGTTGACCATCGCCACGGCGTAGGCGGCGGCCGCGAGCACGACCCAGAGGGCTCGCTTGCGGCGGCTCAGCGGCCCCCGAAAAAACAGCGCGGGGACCAGCAAGAGGAGAAGCGCGCTCGCGACGACGAAGTGCAGCTTGTAGGCCGCGAGGACCGCCGCCATCACCCAGCCCGCGACGACTTGCGATCGACTGCCCCGCTGGCACCCGACCAGGACGAAGGTCCAGGCCACCGCCAGCAGCGCCAGGCCGTAGGTCGCGCTGGGCGAGATCTGAGTCAGCCAGTGATACGACATGAAGGTGTTGTGCGCGCCCTGCTGCGCGCCGTCGGGCAGCAACATCAGCGCCGCCGCGGCCGCCAGCCCGGGCCACCGTCCCCAGCACGAGCCGAACAGGGCGTAGGCGCCGAGCCCGGTGAAGAACACGCCCAGCGGGGCCAGGATCCCGGCGAACGCCGCGTACGAAGGGAGTCCCGCCGCCTCCCTGATGAGCGCTGGGGTCATGTACGCGCCGTAGTGGTAAAGGCGGGCAGCCACGCCGGCCATCCGGAAGTCTTCGATGGTGGACGCCCCGCGCGCGACGCCGAAGATGCGGAGGTGCACCGCGTGATAGAAGCCGTCGATCCAGGGCTTGAAGGCGACGATGTTCCCTTCGATCCGAATGGGGCGAAGCGAGTCCTGACACCACAGCGTGGCCGCGGCGAGAGACAGGGCGACGACCAGGAGACCGACCGAATCTTCTCGTCGCCGCTGTCGGACGGGCCTCATGGCGACGAAGATCACGACCGCGGCTGCGAACACGACGCCAAAGTTGGCGAGGATGCCGAGCGGCGAGAGACAGGCCAGCGCGAGCAGCGCCGTGTTCACGGCGGCGTACCCCATCAGCAAGCGAAGGGGCAGATCGAAGAGGGCGCCGGCGGCGAGACGTCCCCAGGCCGCGAAGAGCGAGCCGACCAGGTAGAACGCCAGGAAGGCGGCCTCGCACGCGATGAGCGCGCGGAACGAGAACGACGCCCCGGCCGCCGCCGCCCACACGCTCACGACGACCGCGATCAGCGACGTGCCGATCAGGTCGGACGCGCTGTAGGACGGCGTCACGCTCGGCCGGCGCGCCGGACGCGCCGGGAGCTTGTTGCCGGTCACCCCTGCCATCCGTCGCTCGGCCGAAACAACGCGGACCGCACGGCGCCCATCCGATGCAGCCGGTACTGCACGGCGGTGGCGCAGCACAAGACGCCGTATCGGACGCTCCGGCGAAAGTCGATGGTCGACGCTTCGGCGAAGTACCGGGCTGGGCAGGTCAACTCGCCAATGCGGAAGCCGAGCGCGTGCGCCTGGATCAGGACCTGGTTGTCGAAGACGAAGTCGTCCGAGTTGCGGTGAAAGGGGATGCTCTCCAGCACGCGGCGCCGATAAGCGCGAAGGCCCGTGTGGTACTCGGAGAGCTTCTGCCCGGTCACGACGTTCTCGAACGCCGTGAGGAGGCGATTGCCCACGTACTTGTAGAGGGGCATGCCGCCCTTCAGTGCGCCGTTTCCCAGGATGCGCGAGCCGAGCGCGATGTCGTAAACGTCGTCGATGAGGGCCCCCACCATGGCGCGTATCAGCTTGGGCGTGTACTGGTAGTCGGGGTGCAGCATCACGACGATGTCCGCGCCCAGCCCGAGGGCCGTCGTGTAGCAGGTCTTTTGATTCCCGCCGTAGCCGCGATTGGCATCGTGTTCGATCACGTGCTCGATGCCCAGCTCCTTGGCGAGCGCCAGGGTGTCGTCGGCGCTTCGATCGTCGACCAGCACGACGTGATCGACGATATCAAGCGGGATCTCGCGATACGTCCGCGCCAACGTCCGCGCGGCGTTATAGGCCGGCAGCACCACGGTGATCCTGTTACCGAGCCACATCCTCGACCACCAGATCCCTTGTCTCGGACGAGGTCAAATTGGCAAAGAAAGTGCCGGCGGACTCCAGGACGACGAAATCCTCGCAACAACGTCCGCGACTCTGACAGTTGCCTGTATGCGTTCCGTCTCGGTATCGTTCGTCCTGACCCTCCTCGCCGTGGTCGGCTGTTCCACCGCGACCACCTCATCCCTCACCGGGAGCGGTGGCACCCCGGAAGGTGGCGGCGGGTCGGGAGGCGGTGCGATCGCCGGAGCCGGCGGGAGCACGGGCACGGGTGGCATCGCCGGAACCCCCGGCCGGGGCGGTTCGGGTGGCGCGAACGGATCGGGCGGGGCAACGGGCGGCGCGACGGCCTCGGGTGGCGCCACCGGAACGGGCGGGGCGCCAGGCTCGGGTGGGGCGAGGGCATCCGGTGGCTCGACGGGAACGGGTGGATCCAAGGGCACGGGTGGTCAGGCGGGGGCCGGCGGCGCGGCGGGGACCGGGGGCAGCGCGGGCGCCGCCGGAGCGAGCGGCGACGGTTGCCCAACCGGCGGCGCCGTGACCACCAATGTCACCATCAACAACACCGGCCCCTGGAATGACACGACGGGCAAGCACATCCAGGCCCACGGAGGCGGTTTCATCAAGGTCTGCGACACCTGGTACTGGTTCGGCGAAGACAAGACCCTGAACACCAACGGCACCGGGAACTTTCACGCGATCAGCTGCTACGCGTCCAAGGACCTCGTCACCTGGGAGCATCGCAATTCGGTCGTCACGACGAGCACGAACCCGGTCCTGAACAACCCCGCCCTCATCATCGAGCGACCCAAGGTCATCTACAACGCGTCGACGAAGCTATACGTGATGTGGGCCCACTGGGATATGGAGTCCTGCTCCGGAGCCAGCGGCAGCTACTGCGACTCGGAGGCCGTCGTCTTCACCAGCCCCACCGTGGACGGCAACTACACCTACGTGAACCACTTCCAGCCCGACGGCAATGGTTCGCGCGACTGCACGCTGTGGCAGGAGCCTGACGGGACTGCCTATTTCGTCTCCACGGGCGGGCCGGGCGGCAACGCGGCGGGAGACTTTCACGACACGGAGGTCCACCAGCTCTCCAGCGACTATCTGACGGTCCAGAGCACCACGAAGATCTGGGCGTCGGACACGCGCGAGGCCTACGCCTTCTGGAAGGTCGGCGGGAAATACTACGGCGTCAGCTCGGCCCAAACCGGCTGGGCACCGAACGAGGCGGCCTATTTGACCTCCACCGGCACGATTGCCGGGCCATGGAACAACAGCTTCACCCCGCTCGGCGCGAACAACTCGACGTGGAGCTCCCAGCCCACCTACGTGATTCCAATCGTGGGCAGCCAGACGACCACGTACATCTATGCGGGCGACATATGGAACTCCAACAACCTGAGCCTTTCGACCTACCTCTGGCTGCCCCTCACCTTTGACGGCACGACGTGGCACCTGAGCTACGCCGCTCAATGGTCGATCAACCTGATGACAGGTGTCCTAACGACCAATTGAGTCCGTGGCCCCGGCGTGATCGCCGGCGCCTTGGTAGTCAGGGGGGGCGGGATTACTCCAGGCCTGCTTCGCGCTCTCGAAGAAACTCGTGAATCGCGACCGTCGCCATGACGGGAGGATTCACGAACCGCACGCCTATCCCCGACGGGCCTGTCAGGCTGTCGCCGATCCACCGGACCTCGACCCCCACCGCCCACGTGTACGACTGCTCGGGCAACGTAAACGTGACCGCGAGGCGATCGCCCACCTGGCATCGCCGATCGGTCGCCACGAACAGTCCACCCATCCCGATGTTCTTCGAGACGCCGAAGAATGACTCAGCATCCGTCTTCAGATGGACGGGTATGTTGACCTCTGCTCGGCCTGCCCTGCCTGCAAACTCGCGCGCAGCCACGTCGATCGCCTGAGACTATAACGGCCCCTGCGGCCGAAACTTCCCGCGCCTACCGTCGTTCAGGGGAGCGGACGGCGACTGGCGCCACGCGCGGCGTTTCGCGCGTGACGGCGGCGCAGGAGCAGCTGAACCAGACCGAGGAAGATCGCCAGCCCGAGTACGTTGTCGAAGCCAGGCGCCGCGACGTCGCAGCTGCACCCGCTGCCGCCCGCTCCGTCGCCGGGGGGCTGGCTGCCGCCCTCGCCGCCGGTCGCCGTGCCACCCGAGCCGGTCTCGGCGCTGGCTCCGCCGCTCGCGCCGCCACCGGTCCCCGAGCTGCCGCCGGTTGCGAACGTGCCGCCCGTCCCCCTGCCGCCCGTGCCCGCGCCGCCCGTGCCGGTACCGCCCGTGCCCATGCCGCCGGTTCCGGTGCCACCCGGGCCGG
>CAZTZM010000254.1:0-15503 GCA_964618005.1 uncultured Myxococcales bacterium | reverse complement strand
CGGCCAGGCCGCCGTCGCGCGGCGCCGCCCAGATCGACAGGCGCGCGAGCCCGTCGCCGCGTCGATCGAAGGTGCTCATGACGACGCCCAGCACGCTGCTCCCCATGGCGAGCGGCAGCAGGATCTTCATCGGGATGCGCGCGCGGTTGCCGACGTGCGGATCGAAAGCGTTGCTGGTCTCCATCGCCGCGACCGTCCCGGCGGAGAGCGCCAGCGAGATCCCGCCGTAGAGGACGGCGTTGCGCCACGACCCCTCCACGCCGTGCGCCACCCAGGGCGCCGCCGCGAAGCCGGAGACCATCACGATGAGGCCGGTCCGCTGCAGATGCGGAGAATCGTCGTGCGCCATCAGCACGCCGCCGGCGATCAGCGGCGCGACCGCCGTGGCCGTGCCGAGGATCAGGCCGAGCGGCGGTGGCTCGGGCGGCGGCGGGTCCTGAATCGGGGCGGGGAGCTCCACCGCCAGCATGACCGCCAGGACCGAGATCCACATCGCGCGGGGCTGGTTCTTATCACGGCGTCTGCTTGTCGGCCGGCGCGTAGACGACGATCGGCTCGCTCTTGCCGCGCACCGTCGCCGGCGGCAGCGCGCGGAACGTGTGGCGCGTGCCGGCCCGCGCGCGCGTCGCCTCGGAGACCAGGATCGGGGAATCGGCGTTCTTGGTCAGCCCCTCGATCCGCGACGCCGTGTTCACCGTGTCGCCGATGGCGGTGTAGTCGAGGCGGTGCGCCGGCGATCCGATGTCGCCCACGACCGCCACGCCCGTATGCAGGCCCACGCCGATTCGCAGCGGCATGGCCCCGCGCGCCGCCCGGACGGCGTTCAGCGCCTCCAGCTCGCGCACCATCGCCAGGGCGCAGTCGACCGCGTGCGCGGCGTGGTCGGCGTCGGGGATCGGCGCGCCGAAGTAGGCCATGATCCCGTCGCCCATGAACTTGTCCAGCGTGCCGCCGTGCTGGAACACCTTCTCGACCATGCGGCCGTAGTACTCGTTCAACATCCGCACCACTTCGACCGGCGACAGCGCGGCGGAGGCGGCGGTGAAATCGCGGATATCCGAGAACAGCACGGTCAGCTCCTGCGCGTCGGGCTGCGGCTCGGCGTCCAGCTGGCTCTGCACCCGTTCGGCCACCGCGGGCGAGAAGTAGCGACCGAGGCGCTCGCGCTTGCGCTGCTCGGCGGCCACGCGGCGCACGAGCGCCCGCACCCGCCCGACCAGGTAGGTCGCCGCCGCTGCCGCGCACCCGAGCACGACCAGCGACGCGACCTGCGCGCCCACGCCGACGCCGGCGGCGCGCTGCAGCCCGATCTCACCGATGGCCGCGCCGATCGCCACCAGCGCCGTCTGCCGCCTGCTGAGCGACAGCGTCCCGAGCAGGACCAGCAGCACGAACAGCCCCAGCGCAAAGCCCGCCACGCCGCCGGGTGACGGCGACACCGGCAGCGAGCGCGCCTGCGCGATGAACACCATCGGGACGTCGAGGACGGCCACGCCGAGGCCCGCCCAGCGCGCCCCGCCGTCCCAGCGGTGCGCCAGCGCCGCCAGCACCGCCGCGCCCAGCACCCAGACCGACAGGATCGGCGTGAGGACCCGCCAGTCGGACTGCTGGGCGACGTGCCCCATGACCAGCGCCAGCAGCCACGCCGCCCCGACGCCGCCCAGACGCACGCGCGTGAGCACCCGGCCGGTGCGCGCCCGCTGGGTCTCGAGCGCGCGGAGGATCAGCGCCTCGAGGGCCGAGTCCGCGGAAGCCATGAATCAGCCAACGTAAGACGATAGCCCTCGACCGCCGCCGTCGTCAAAACAGCACGTTCGTCGTCGGAAAAACCGCCCGGCAAGAAAGTTGTAACGCTCGACGAAACGGCGCATCACTACGCATCAAACGCGAAAGGACTGCCATGAAGAAGACCATCACCCTCGTCTTGAGTCTCGGCGTTCTGTGTCTGACCGGCGCGGCGGGCGCCGCCGATCAGCCCGCCGCCGGCAAGCCGGTCATCGACGCCACCACGGCGCCGAAGCTGCCTCCGCGCGCGACGATCAACTGGGACAAGATGAGCGAAGCGGACCGCAAGAAGTACATGAAGACGAAGGTCCTGCCGGAGATGAAGAAGCTCTTCTCCGCCTACGACAAGAAATACAAGGACATGACCTGCATGACCTGTCACGGCAGCAAGGCGGCCGAGAACAAGTTCAAGATGCCGACGCCGGAGCTGCCCAAGCTGCCGGCCCCGACGGATCGCGCCGGCTTCATGGCGCTGCAGCAGAAGAAGCCGGATGTCGTGAAGTTCATGGGGACGCAGGTGAAGCCGGCCGTGGCGAACCTCCTGAACCTGGACGAGTGGGCGCCGTCGAACCCGAAGGGCTTCGGCTGCTACGGCTGCCACACCACCGAGGCCAGCGCGGCGGCCCCCGCCCCGGCGGCCGGCAAGCCGGCCGGCGGCGGCTGGTAGACGAGGGACCCCGCTAAACCGATCGTCCTGGCCGTGCCGTCGGGCGTGGTCGGGCGATCGAGTGTGCGGGTTTTGATCGCGCGTCCCTGGCCGGTGAGCATCGCCGCCCGCAGGGCCAGCAGACCACCCCCGGTCCGCCGCGCGGCAGGTCCGCCTCCGCTTTGATCCCGATCGCCCTGCCCATCGACCCATCTGGTGTCGTGGAACCCTCCCGTGCGGCCGGCAATTTTATCGCGCCTGGGGGGCGTCGCGGCGCCGTAAGCTGGGGACGGCATGCTCTCGGCGCTCCTCGGCCTGTCATCGCTGGTCGCGCTGTCGCCGATCGCTCTGCCTGGCGGTCCGCCGGTCGGGATGGACTATCTGGCCTACGACGCGGTCAACGCGCGGCTCTGGGTTCCCGGTGGCAACACCGGGCGCGTCGACGTCGTCGAAGCGGCCACCGGCCGGGTCACGGAGATCGGCGGACTGCCGCCCGCGCCCGGCGCGCCGGGCCGGGCGAACCGCGGCCCCAGCTCGGCCACGGTGGGCGAGCGCGACGTCTGGATCGGCGACCGCGCCGATCGCCGGGTGTGCGGGTTCGACCGGCGCACGCTGGCCAGGCACGGATGCCGGCAGCTCGCCACGGCGCCCGACGGCCTGGCGTACGTCGCCACCACGCACGAGGTGTGGGTGACCACGCCGCGCGCGCAGGCGATCACGATCATCGGCGTGAAGGCGGGTGAGCCGACCTCCGAGGCGTCGATTCACCTGCCGGGCTCGCCCGAGGGCTACGCCGTCGACGCCGCGCGCGGCGTCTTCTACACGAACCTGGAGGACCGCGACGAGACGCTGGCGATCGACGTCAGGACGCGCGCCATCATCGGGCGCTGGCCCACCGGCTGCGGCGCCGCCGGCCCGCGCGGGCTGGCGATCGATCCGGCGCGGCGCTGGCTGTTCTCGGCCTGCACCGACGGCGCGGTCGGGTTCTCGCTGGCCGGCAAGGTCGGCCGTCCGCTCGGCCGGCTGCGCACCTGCGGCGGTGTCGACAACATCGACTACGATCCCGAAGCGCGACGTCTTTATGTCGCGTCGGCGGCCGACGGTGCGTTGACGATCGCGCGCGTCGGAGACGACGGCGCGCCGGTCGCCGAGACGGTGATCGGCGCGGCGCGCGGCGCGCGTGCGGTGACCGTCGGGCGGCACGGGACCGCCTACGTCGCCGACCCGCGCGGTGGCCGCCTGATCGTCGTCACGCCGCCGTTCACCGACGGACGATCGCCGCAGCCCGACGAGGGCGCGTGTTATAGTCATCTCACCTACGCTATGCCGGGACGAGTTCCTTGAAGCCCGACGACCTCACGCAGCTCTTGGCGCGACTGAAGGAAGACTGGGAGGCGCACGACCGCGACGTCACGCGCCCCGGCTTCCAGGCGCTGGCCGTCCATCGGTTCGGGAACTGGCGCATGTCGCTGCAGCCGAAGCTGCTGCGCGCGCCGTTCAGCGTGATGTACCGCGCGCTCTACCGGACGGTGCGCAACCTGTACGGCATCGAGCTGCCGTACACGGCGCGCGTCGGCCGTCGGGTCGTGTTCGAGCACCAGAGCGGCATCGTCATCCACGGCTTCGCCGAGATCGGCGACGACTGCATCATCCGCCAGGGCGTCACGCTGGGGAATCGGCGCGCCGATCGGCCGCTGGACGCCCCGCGCCTGGGCAACGGCGTCAGCGTGGGCGCTGGCGCGAAGGTGCTGGGCGCCGTGCAGGTCGGCGACGGCGCGCAGATCGGCGCCAACGCCGTCGTGTGCGACGACGTGTCGCCGAATTCGGTCGTCGTCGGCATCCCCGCCAAGCCGGTCACGCGCACCGGTCAGGCGGGCGTGCAGGGTTAGCGCGTGGGCGCGCGGACCGGCGCGGTCGCGATTGGCCGCAACGAAGGCGAGCGTTTGGACAAGTGCCTGCGCTCGCTGGTCGGCGCCGTCGGGGCGGTGGTCTACGTCGACTCCGGTTCGACCGACGGCAGCGTTCAGCTGGCGCGCAGCCTGGGCGTCACCGTCGTCGATCTGGACACCACGATCCCGTTCACCGCCGCGCGCGCCCGCAACGCCGGCTTCGCCCGCCTGCTGGAGGTCGCGCCCGCCCTGGAATTCGTGCAATTCGTCGACGGCGACTGCGAGGTAGCGCCGGGATGGATCGACGCGGCCGAGCGCGCCATCGCCGCCGATCCGCAGATCGCCGTGGTGTGCGGCCGCCGCCGCGAGCGTCACCCCGAAGCGTCGGTCTACAATCGGCTGTGCGACCTCGAGTGGGACCAGCCGCCCGGACCGACCGACGCCTGCGGCGGCGACGCGCTGATGCGGGTGGCCGCGCTGCGCGCCGTCGACGGCTACGACCCGTCGCTGATCGCCGGCGAGGAGCCCGAGCTGTGCCTGCGCCTGCGGCGGCGCGGCTGGACGATCCTGCGCATCGCCGTCGAGATGACCCGTCACGACGCCGCCATGACCCGGTTCAGCCAGTGGTGGAAGCGGAATGTCCGCGCCGGCCACGCCTTCGCCGAGGTCTCGACCCGCCACGCCGGCGACCCCGAGCACTACTGGGCCAAGCCGACGCGCAGCAACTGGATGTGGGGCGCGGCGCTGCCGGCCGCGTCGGTCGCGCTGGCCGCCCCGTCGCTGGGCCTGAGCCTGAACCTGCTCTGGCTCTACGGCGCCCTGGGCGTCCGCGTCTACCAGTCCGACCGCCGCCGCGGCTTCTCGCCCCCCGACGCCCGCGCCGACGCCCTGTTCTGCGTGATGAGCAAAGTCCCCCAGGCCCTCGGCCAGGCCACCTACTGGCGCCGCCGCCTGACCGGCGGCGAGGGCCGCCTCATCGAGTACAAAGGTCCGTCGACCTAGATGGTTTTGCCTGCATTTATTCTGGCGTCCGGCCGGCCCTCGGTGCTAGCTTGCCGCACCTAAAGTTCTCGCGGTCGTGGCGGAACTGGTAGACGCGCCAGATTCAGGTTCTGGTACCCGCAAGGGTGTGGAAGTTCAAGTCTTCTCGACCGCACTGATTCTCGGTAGTTACGAAGCACCGGTTGGCACTCCGGTTGCCGATCCAGCAGCGGGTACAAAGTGGGTACAAGTGGCGCGCGCCAGAATGAAGCGCGCCCCTCAGCCCGGAGTTCCAACCACCCGATCGACTGCCGCCCACCGAGGTCAGCATCAACCCGCTAACCTCCAGCGCCGTGACGGTCGAGGATAGCGGCGCGACCTCGGCAGTCAGCGACGCTTGCCTCATAGATTTCTCGTCCCTCGACACGGACCAGCGACCGCCGCGACACACTCACCAGCCTCGGCGCCGCCGCGTCGAAGTGGTGCGCTGGTAGCGCCATCAGCCGCGGCTGCTCCTCGGCCCACAGCACGCCGACCGTCTGGTCGGTCCCGTCGTACCGCACGCCCAGCTGCTCGTCCAGCCGCGCCACCAGCACGCCGCTGATCTCGCCAGACCGAAGCCGCGCGTTGCCGCTCAGACATCGATTCTGTTGTTTCCTAGCCAACAGCTGGGGGAGTAGTCCTCGCCAGAAAGGCCGATAACTCCACTGTCTCACGATTTCAAACGTTGGCCCGATTACTGCTTTTATCACTGCCGTGTGTCGGTCCGACACACCGCGAACAACGGCAAACCCCGAGCGATCGGGGGACGCAAAGCCCACGGGACTCACCGAGTCGGCCGGGCTGCCGCAAGGAGAAAAGCAAGATGCGAGATTTAGGCCCGCGAACAATCAAGATCGGCATCGCCGTGGGTGCCATCGTCGGCCTCATCGGCTGCGGAGACGAAGCCAACACCGTCGGACCACCGACGCAGGACTTCGGCCTCTCTTCCGTCAACGGCTTGAGCGCCATCAACGGCCTGTCGGCGGTCAACGGGCTAAGCGCGGTCAATGGCCTGTCGGCGGTCAACGGGCTGAGCGCGATGAACGGCCTCAGCTCTGTCAACGGCCTGTCGTCGGTCAACGGGTTGATGACCACGGCGTCCGGCCGCCGGACCGTCGCCTACATCGCCAAGTGCGCCCTGGCCGCGAACGATTCACTGGTCAAGCAGGATCAGAACGGAAACACCTACACCTATGGTGGCGAAGTCGGCCTCTGCCCCGCGTGGAAGACCGGCGGCATATCGACCGACAGCACGTGCCAGGAGCTCATCTCGGCGTGCATGATGGCGCACGTCAACGTGGCCGGCGTTCACATCCCCCTTTGGCTCGACGCGACCGCGCCCTCGATCGGATGGGGCACCAGCCCCAGCTTTCCGTATCAGGAGGGAACTTTCTTCGGAAACATCATCAGCACCGGCTCGTTGGCCAACCTCGGGAAGCCCCAAGTCACGGCGCCGGCCGCTTACTATTGCGATGGCGACGGATTTGCGACTGGCAGCGGCGGTGAAGTCGCCGGTCGTCTGGGTCAGGCGGGCGGCGTTGCGCCTTACATGAACCCCTTCGGGGACGGCGTGCTTTGCAAGAATAGCCCGGGCGTGGTGGGGGAGTGGAGCGCCGGGATGTACGACAATCAAGGCAAGCTGAAGGATCCGGACGGATACAAGGCGCTTCAGGCGGGCGCGCCTTGGAATCTGCCCATCACCGTGTGGCGGAACTCGAACTACACGCCGGTGTTCGACGCGGGCTACCGCTACGTCATCCATCCTCTGCCCACCCACGCCAACCCGATGGTGCTGGACGCAGCGAGCACGAACCCGGTGGTTCAGCAACTGAAGTCGGCGAATCTGTCGACCTCGCAGTTCATCTTCACCGCTTACGGATCGAACTGGGTGATCTCGATGAACAATTCGCCCAAGAAATGCCTCGACGCGGGCTCGGGAGCGAGCATGTCGCCGGTCACCATCCAGACCTGCAGCAACTCGACCTCTCAGCAGTGGACCGTGACCCCGCAGGGGGGCAAGTACGGCTTCTTCTTCTTCCAGAACGCCCGCCAAGGCAACTACCTCAGCATCTCGGGGAGCTGGATGGCCGCGGGTTCGCCGTTCGATGTCGAGCCGGGCAACGGTAGCGAGCAGCAGGCCATGGCCGTGGAGGTCGTGTCGGTCGTCAACTGATTGGAGTTCAACCGTCTCCTGCGGCCGCCTCGCTCTCGCGGGGCGGCCGTTTCCTTTGCCGCCCTTCAGACCCAAGCGACGGGTGATGCGGCGAAGGCGCTCATGTAGAGGAGCTGCGCACCGCCGCGGGCGTACGAGGACTACTGCGCGAAATGGTCCGCCGGCTCCGCGACAGGGTGCGCCGGCTGGTCCGCCAATAGTTAGGTTCGGAGATCACTCGAGGGAGGTCGGAGGGTCCGATGGCGTGTGGTCGTCGTCGAACCTCCGAAGAAACTCTTGGATCGTCGCGGCAGCCATGACGGAGAGGCGGATGAACTTGAGGCCCATCCCCACGATTTGACCCTGGCGCTGACATAGCCACCTGACCTCGCCCGCTACGGCGATCGCCCGAGGCTGGTCGGGAAGCGCGAAACGGAGACTGAAGCGGTCCCCAATTTCGAACCGTCGTCCGCTCGCCACGAACAGGCCCCCGAGCCCGATGTTCATCGACGGGGCCACGAACGAATCTCCATCTGTCTCGAATTCGATCGGGATCTCGACGGGGGCGCGCCCTCTGCGGAATGCGAAGCCGTGCGAGCTCTGATCCCTGTCCATGTCGAATACATCGGGGCCGGGAGCGGTCTCCCTGAATCGCGGATCGAGCTCAGCGCCTCAGCCGCCGCCCGTCCAACTATAGACTTTGATCCAGTCGATGTCGGCGCTCGTCGGCGCGGAGGTCGAGGTCAGCGGACCCGCCCAGGACGCGGAGCTCGAGGCCCAGATCGTAAACAGGATCGTCTGCGGCAAAGTAAGGAGGTTGGCATGCGCGGTCCAGGTTCGGAGGAGGTTGCCATCGATGTAGGTGCTGACGCCTGACGGCGTCCACTCGATGTCGTACTGGTGAAAGTCGGTCTCGGCATTGACGCCCAGGTCGACGATCTGTGGATCTTGCGTCGGGCTCACCGAGGTCGTGCAATTCTGCACCGGCGTTCCCAGGTAGACCTGGCAGTTGAGCTGCGACGTGTTGCTCACGTCGCCGAGGTGCTCGATGTCGATCTCGTTCCAGTTGCAGTTGGGATAGGGCGTGTAGAAGAGCACCAGCCCGGACACGACGCCCGAGCCCGCCGCGAATCGCATCCGCGCCGAGACCTTCCCATAGGTCAGCGTCTTGACGGACCGCATCTCGACTCCGAAGTACGGCTCCGTCGTGCTGTTCGGATTCGCCGTGAGCTTGATGGTCAGGATCCCATTGGCGACGGAGGCGTTCTGGGGTGTGAACTGAGCTTCATTCCCCGCGTACGTGAAGTTCTCGAGCTGCCACGCTGATGTGTCGAGCGTGTTGAAGTCGTCCTGCCACGCCAGCACGAAAGGACCTCCGGCACCGCCGCCTGTTCCAGGCTGACCGGCCGCGCCTGACGAACCGCCGGTGCCCGAACCGCCCCCGCCCGCGTTACCGCCCGCGGCCCCGCCGTTTCCTCTCGACCCGCCGCTCGCGATCCCGCCTCCCGCCCCCGCGCTTCCGGTCGATCCGCCGCTTCCGGTCGATCCGCCGCTGGCGATGGCGCCTCCGCTTCCCACCGTGCCGCCAGAGCCCAATGCCGATCCTCCGGTGCCGATCGCCGAACCGCCGGTACCGGCACTTCCGCCGGTACCGGACGCGCTCTGTCCCCCGGGACCGCTGTTGCCGGCTGGATTGGACGAGGCACAGCCAGCGAGAGCGACCGCCATTGCAAGGCGTGCGAGGGATGTCGTCACTCTGGTGTTCATTCGGACCATGGAAGGCGAGAGGAGATTCGCCTCAGCGCCGCGCCGAATGGTAATTGTCGCGAGCCCGGCAGTCTTCGCATCTTGTGGCGTCCGTGGTCTTTGGTTGGATCCCTCGACGTGTACGCGGCGACGGCCCTCCTCAGCCGGCGTCCAGAGCGTCGCGAGGCGGCTCGAGCCTCTCACTGCACGTGGAGGAGGGCGGCGCTGGCGGGCGGAAGGACGATGGAAACCGTGTGGCCCGAAACGGGTAACGTCCAGGCAGGTTTGGGGGTCCAGCTTCCCCCCGTGGAGATCGCGTCGCCGGCAAAGGTCACATCCGACGTCGCCAGGAGCGACGCCGCCTGCAGGAAGACGACGCTCGCGGTCCCGATCGATGTCCCGACATCAACGGTGGCATCGACAGCGTTGGCGGTGTCCTTGTTGTTCAGGACGAGGTTGGTCGACCCGTCTGCTTGAGCGACGGCGTATGCGGTGAAGTTCACGCTCGACGCCTTGGCCGTCGTCGCCAGGACATCGCCGTTTCCCGCGCTCGTGACCAGGAGCATTCCATAGAAGATCGGCTGGGCGCCGGTCACCACGCCGTTTGCTTCGTTGATCGGGGTGTAGATGAAGGCTCCCGAGCCGTCCTGGCCGGCGCCACCACCATGGAAGTTGACGCCGCTGGACCCGTTCTCCGCGTTCTGGAACAGGAAGTCGATCGCCCATAGCGCCGAGCCAAAGGCGTTGCTGACACCGGGCGCGCCGTGGGCGAAGAATGAGTTCGCCTCGGCCAGGCGAAATCCCGACGGGATGTGATTGGACGTCACGGCTGCGGAGAGCTGCTTCAACGTCGAGGTCAGTCCGGAATCGGGCGAGACGAGCTGGGCCATTACGACGTCCGTGGGACTGGTGGTCTTGCCGCTGCCGCGATAGTAGTGCTGCGTGACGAGCGCGAGCCGGCTCGCTTCGTCGTGCGCCAGATCGACCGCCTCATAGACGCCGCCGCCCGCGGTGGCGGGGCCGGCGAGCGGCGCGTCGGGCACGGCGGAGCGGATCGCGGTGGCGGAGGCGGCCCAATTCGCCGACCAGGTCGCGTAGGTCTGACCGTACAGGTCGGGCTCATTGCCGATCTCGATCGAGTCGAGGTGACCACCCAGCTTGCCGGCCGCGTACTTCGACTCAGCAGCGACGACCTGGGGCGTCGACGTCTTCAAATTGACGCCGTAGATCACCCGCCAGTTGGTCGCCTGCAGGAAGGCCGCCAGACCGTCAACGTCGGCCGTCCCGATGGCGCTGGAAAGCTTGTCGACGGCCGCCGCCGGCGCGGTAGGTTGCCAGCTCGTCTTGTCGACCGAGTTGCCGCCAATGCGCACCACGCTCGGTCCGAGCAAGTTGCAGAGCGCGATGAGCGGCGCATTGTTGGCGGTGAAAAACTGATCCGTGAGATGAGACTTCTCGTAGCTCAATCCCACGAACCCCGGCGCGAGGTGTCCGGCGACGGTTCCACGGTCCACCGTCACCGTCCCCGCGACCTTCGGGCCGGACCACGCGGGCGGTGGGCTGGCACTGACCGCGGTCCACAACGAGCTGGGTGGTCCGCCCGATCCCGCCGCGCCGCTGCCGCCAGTGCCGGATGTGCCTCCGCTCCCCGGTGCCCCGCCGTCGCTCGTTGATCCTCCGACGTCGCCGGCACCGCCCTTTCCTGACGTCGGGCTGCCTTCGCCCGATCCGCTCCCTCCACCAGCGGCCGAGCTTTCTCCGGCATCGGTGGTGTCCGCTGAACCGCCGCCGGTTCCGGCACCGAACGATCCTCCCGAGCCGTTCGGGCTCGAGCTGCTCACGTCCTTGTTCGCACAGGCCGCGACCGACAAGCAGAGCGTAATCGTTCCGAGGACCTCAACGGCACGCATCAAGGGGGCTCCTTTGGTTCCGCCAGGCGATCCGGGCGAGGGGGCCTGGGGAAGAGGGCATTCGGTCGCGAAACCGATGCGCGGAATCGAGCCTATTCGATCAGTCCCTCTGCGGCGTGGTGAACCGATGCTCGCGCCACGGGGGGGCGTATCACTTTTTTCGACCGCCGCCCTTTCGCGCGCATGGACGTGACCGTTCGCTTCGATGCTCCGCTCGCACAGTGCCGGGCAGCACACGGGCTGGTGTTGGGCGTGCTCGCGGTAGCGCTGAGCGCCTGCGCTGGGCAGGCTGACACCGTGAAGACGGGGCAAGCCGGCAGCGGGGGAAGCGAGACCACGGGCGGAGCGACCGGGACGGGTGGCCGCCTCGGAACCGGCGGAACAGCCGTGGCCGGTGCCACGGGAACGGGCGGACACGCGACGGGAGTCGCAGGCACGGGAAGCGGTGGAAGCTCAGACACGGGCACGGGGGGCGCGGCGGTATCCGGAGCCGGCGGCGCGCCGATCGGAACTGGCGGAACCGGGATGGGCGGCGCGGTTGCCACCGGTTCCGGAGGCTCGCCCGCGGGGACCGGCGGGACCGGCGTGACGGGCACCGGCGGCACGTTTCCCTTCCACCCGCCGTTCATCCTGGGCGCGGACATCTCCTGGACGCTCGAGGATGAAGCCAACCAGGGCGCGACGTACTCCGACGGCACGGGGGTGAAGCCGATCGAAGAGATCATGGCCAACAACGGGTTCAACTTCGTGCGCCTGCGAACTTTCGTGCAGCCTTCGGCATCGGACGGCTACGCGCCGGGGAGCGCGAACAATCCCAAAGCACCCGGCTACGGGACCGCTGACGGCGGTTGGTGCAGCACCGCCGCGACGGTCAAGATGGCGCAACGGGTGAAAAAGTGTGGTCTGGGCGTCTTCCTCGATTTCCACATGCGCGACACCTGGGCCTCGCTCGGGTCGCAGGGAACGCCCTCTTCCTGGGTAGGCCTCTCGCAGACGCCGGAGTCGACCCCCGTCAGCGCGTCCACACACCAAAACAATATCTTCCAGGCGGCGCACGACTACGTCGCCGGGGTCATGCAGGCCATGGTGGCCGGCGGCGTCAAGCCCGACATGGTCCAGATCGGCAACGAGACCAACAGCGGCATGTCCGGCATCGACATGTCGAACTGGCCCGCGTTCGCAGCCCTGGTGAACGCAGGGATCAAAGCGGTTCGCGAGACGGACCCGGCGATCATCGTGTGGGCCCAGAACGGCCGGCCTCGGGATGCCAACTTTGGCACCTGGGTCGACGATTACCTCTCGGACAAATCGCCGCACGTCCCCTCCATCGACGAAAGCGGGATCTGCGGCTCGACCTACGGTAGCACCACCACCCCCGCGGGAGACGACTGGAAGCAGTGGTTCGGGTACGTGATCTCGACGTACGACAAACCGGTCCTGAGCTGCGAATACACTGACAAGTCTCCCGATGCACCGGCAGGTGGCCTCATCAACGGGATCATGCGGGGGTTCCCGAACCACATGGGTTACGGCTCTTTCATCTGGGAGCCGACCCGTTACCCCAACCTCAACTCGAATACGCTCTTCAACTGCGGGGCCGGGACGTCCGGCTCCTGCGCCACGCCCTGGAAGTTCACGACGAACGCCGCGATGGCCCAATACCCGATACTCGCCAAGTCTTACGGGCTTCCGGTCCCGTCGGGGACCTGCCAGCCCTGACCAATGCGCGCGCTCGCGACGCGCGCTGATTCGGTGCACGGGCGCATCAGATTTCGGATCCGGTTCCCTTTTGCGGGAAAGACATGACGCTCAATCCGCTGCCGGCAGGGCCGCGCCGGGCTTCTTACCCGGCCGTGTCCCGCACACCGTTTGTCGTCCTGGCGCCGCTGCTCTTGGTCGCGGCGCTGGTCCCCGCGTGCTACGGCTCCGGAGCCACGCCTTACGGCGGCGGGAACATGTCCCAGCCCGACGGTCACGTCAGCAGCGGCACGGGGGGAAGCGACGACAACGGATCCGGGGGGCAGACCGCCAGCGGGACCGGCGGCGCCGACACCAGCGGCACGGGCGGTGTCGGGTCGAGCGGGACCGGCGGCCAGACCACGACCGGGACCGGGGGGCGCGACATCAGCGGGACGGGCGGCGGGACGGGTGGAACGCCGGTCACGGGGACAGGCGGCTCGCCGGTCTCTGGCACCGGTGGCATGACGGGCGGCGGGACGGGTGGCGCGACGACCACGGGAACGGGCGGCTCGGATTCGACCGGCGGATGGGGAACGCCGGTGACCGGCGGCCCGTCTGGCAGTGGCGTATCGGCGACGGTAACCGTCAGTCCCGGGACCACCGTTGGAACGATCGGGCCCGACTTCGTCGGGTTCAGTTACGAGAAGACGCATATCACGAACGACTCGCTCACCAGCACCAACAGCAAGCTGGTCGCGCTCTACAAGCTGCTCGGTACGCCGGGGATGCGGATCGGCGCCAATGACGTGGACGTCTCCAACTGGGTTGGCACCGGCGCGGCGCCCACGCAACCGTCGGGCCAGCCATTCACCCACAGCATCAACACCGGCATGGTCGACGAGCTGTGCGGCTTCCTGGCGGCGACGGGGGTCAAGATCATCTATGGGGTCAACTTCCACTCCGACAACGTGAGCGCCTCGGCCGCCGAGGCTGCTTACGTCATGGGCAAGTGCGGGTCGAGCATCTACGGGTTCGAGATCGGGAACGAGATCGACAAGTACGGGACCTGGTCGTCGCAGCAGTCCCAGTACGAGTCCTTCGGCACGGCCATCATCGCGACGCCCGGCGCCAATTTGATCGGGCCGGCCACCACCGGCGGCGCCTACTCGTCGTTTGGCGTCCCCTTCGCGGCGTCCGAGTCGGCGAAGTTCGGCGACAGGCTCGTGCTGCTGACCCAGCACTACTACACGGGATCAGCCGGATCGACCAGCGCCACCGCCGCCACCCTGCAGACGATCAAGTCCGACATCCCGACGATCACGTCGACGATGAACACGGCGGCCGTCAAGGGCAAGGTGCCGAACGGCTATCGATTCGGCGAGTGCAACACGTTCTCCGGTCACGGCCAGATGGGGGTGAGCGATACGCTGATCGCGGGGCTCTGGGTGCTCGATCTGATGTTCGAGAACGCGGAGCACGGCTCGAGCGGCGTGAACTTCCACGGCGGCGAGACGGGAATGGACGGGACCAAGCCCTTCTATTACGAGCCGATCATGGAGAACCAAGGGGCCGTCGTGCAGGTACAGCCCGTGTACTACGCGATGCTCCTGTTCACGCAGGCTGGGACGGGCGCGATGGTGTCGACGAGCGTCTCGACGAGTAACCCCAACTTCACCGCCTACGCCATCAAGGCCAGCGGGTTTACCAGCGTCGTGCTGGACAACAAGAACGCCAGCCAGGGCGTCTCCGCCACGGTCAACCTGGGAAGCGCCGTGCAGAGCGCCAGCGCCATCTATCTTCAAGGGACGCCGGCCGGCTCGCTGTCGGCGGGCGCCACCTCGGTGACGCTGGCGGGTGCGCAGGTCACGGCCAGCGCCGCCTGGAACCGGAATCCACCGTTCATGCAGGCGACGTCCGGCAACACCGTGTCGGTCTACGTTCCGCCGGCGAGCGCCGCGCTCGTCCGGATCCTGCAATGAAACGTTCAGGAGACACGATCACGTCGCTCGAGCGATTCGCCGGGCGCGTCCTTGGGTCGGTGGTGCTGCTGGCGGGGTGCTACGGGTCGGGCGCCACGATCAACACCACCGGGGCTGGCGGTTCGACCGGCTCGGGAACCGGCGGCGCGACGAGCCCGGGAACCGGCGGGGCCGCGAGCCCCGGGACCGGCGGAGCCACGACCACGGGAGCGGGCGGCGGGACGGGCACCGGTGGGATCGGCTCGGGTGGAGGACCGGGCTTGGGAACGGGGGGCACCACCACGCCTGCGACCGGCGGCGTGACCGGCGGCGGGACAGGCGGGGCGCCGATGCCCGGCACCGGCGGTACGACGGTGAGCGGAATGGGCGGCGCGACCGATTCCGACTGGGGGACGCCGGTGGCCGGGGGGCCGAGCGGGTCCGGCGTCTCGGCCACAGTGACGGTCCACCCCGCCACCGCCGTTGGAGCGATCGGCCCGGGCTTCGCGGGGTTCAGCTACGAGAAGACGCACATCACGAACGACTCGCTCAACAGCACGAACACCGACCTGATCGCGCTCTACAAGCTGGTCGGCTCGCCGGTCATGCGGCTCGGTGCCGACGATGTCGACAACTGCAACTGGGTCGGCACGGGTGCGGGCCCGAGCAAGCCGTCCGGGCAACCGTTCACCCGCAGCATCACGACCGGCATGG
>CAZTZM010000253.1:0-29038 GCA_964618005.1 uncultured Myxococcales bacterium | reverse complement strand
ACGACAACTGCGTCTTCTGCCACAACGTCGCGCCCGATCCAGGGCGCGATCCCGCCAGCGGCCGGTTCGCCACGACCGTCGCGGAGCTGGGCGTGGCGTGCGAGGCCTGCCACGGTCCCGGCGCCGAGCACGTCGCGCGCAACGCCGACCCGCTGCGCCGCCTGACCTTGCAGCTGACCGACGCCGCCGACCCGACCATCGTCAACCCGGCGCGGCTGACGCCGGCGCGCGCGGCCGATCTGTGCGGGCGCTGCCACGGCCAGCGCATCACCGGCGACGTCGGGCCGTTCCTGCAGCACGGCGATCCATTCGTCGCCGGCGACGAGCTCGCCCGTGAGAGCACGCCGCTCTGGCGCGACACGCCCCTGCACGGCGACCGGTCCGCCTTCGCCGCCCGGTTCTGGGATGACGGCACGCCGCGCCTGACCGCCTACGAATATCAGGGCCTCCTGCAGTCGCCCTGCGCGCGGAAGGGGGAGGGGCCGCTCACCTGCACGCGCTGTCACGGCATGCACGAGGGCGATCCACGCGGACAGATACGCACCCAGTTCGCCCGGGCCGACGAGAACCAGATGTGCACCGGCTGTCACACCGCGCTGTTCGCTCCCGAGGCGGCCGCCCGCCACGCCCACCACGATCCGGCAGGCGCGGGTGGGCGCTGTGTCGGCTGTCACATGCCTCGCATCGTCTATGGTGTCCTGGACGTCCACCGCAGCCACCGGATCGAGATCCCCGATCCCGCCCGGGCCGCGGCCGCCGGGCGCCCGGACGCCTGCACCGGCTGCCACGCCGATCGGTCGGTCGCCTGGGCCACGGCCGCCGCCCGTACCTTCTGGGGGGCCACCCGCTACCCGGCCGGCGCGGCCATCCCGGCCGGCACCGCCCCCAGCGAGGCGATCTTTGGCGGCCAGCCGGTGGCGCGGGCCGTGGCCGCCGACGCGCTCGGACGGGCTCCGGTCCTGGACCCAGGTGCCCGGGCCCGGCGGGTGGGGATCTTGCTGGACGTGATGGTCGCCGATCGCTATCCGGCGGTGCGCGACCTGGCCTGGCGCAGCCTGCGGCGGTTGGTGGCGCCCGGGGCGTCCCCCGCCGCCGGGCTGGCGGCTGCCTACGACCCCTCGGCCGAGCTGGAGGATCGGGCAGCTGTGGTCGCCGGTCTCTGCACGGCGCTGGGGACCTCGGCCGTCGCCCCGCCGCCGTTAGAAGTGGCCGCCCGCCGGACCCGGGCCGGCGACGGGGACCTGGAAATCGGTGAGTAGTCGCGCGGCGGATGCGCGGCGGATGGGGGCTAACCCGGAGGCTAAGCTGGAGGCTGGCTCAGCCGTGCGGTTTCGCCGCTGGACAGCATTGACCCGCTCGCCTCCTGGCGCCTAATGTCCTACGATCCCGGGCCGACTGCGGGCATGGTCGACGACACGTATCCGCGCAAGTTTGGAAAGTACGCGCTGCTCAAGCCGATGGCCAAGGGCGGCATGGGCGCGATCTTTCTGGCCGCCGCCGGTGAGATCGGGTTCCAGAAGCTCTGCGTGGTCAAGAAGGTCATCGCCGAGAAGACCGACCGGGCGAAGGCGAACCGTTTCCTGGACGAGGCCAAGGTCGTGCTTCGCCTGTCGCACGCCAACCTGGTCCCGACGTTCGACGCCGGCGAGGTCGAGGGCGAGTTCTTCATCGCGATGGAGCTGGTCGAGGGGAAGGACCTGCGCGAGATCTGGAACCGCTGCGTGCGGACCAAGACGCGCATCCCCCTGGACGTCGCGCTGCACGTGGCGCGCGAGATCGCCCGCGCGCTGGCCTACGTCCACAGCCACGCCGACCTGCGCCTGGTCCACCGCGACGTCGCGCCGCCCAACATCCTGATCAGCTACTTCGGCGAGGTGAAGCTGACCGACTTCGGCCTGGCCCGCAGCGTGCTGAAGCAGGAGAACACCGCCCCGGGCGTGGTGTTCGGGCGCGCGTCGTACCTCTCGCCCGAGCAGGCGCGGGGCGAGACCGCCGACGCGCGCAGCGACGTCTACAGCCTGGGGATCGTGCTGTGGGAGCTGGTGACCGGCAACCAGTACCTGCAGCTGGCCAACCTGGACCCGGCCACCGCGATGTCGCTGGTGCGCCACCCGCGCGTGCAGCCGCCGTCGTCCAAGGCCCCCTGGATCACGCCCAACCTCGACGCGCTGTTGATGAAGGCGCTGGCGCCCAACCGCGACGACCGGTTTCAGTCGGCCGAGGAGCTGCGCAAGGCGCTCTCCGACATCACGGCGCAGATCGCGCCCCGCGCCGACGCCGAGCGCACGGCGGACTTCCTGCGCAGCCTGTACGGGACGATCATCAAGGACGAGAAGACCGAGCGCGAGAAGCTGCTGGCCGAGAGCGCGACGCTGCAGGCGCCGGCCGCCCCACGCCCCTCGGCGGCGCGCCTGCCGGTGCCGTTGGCCGCGCTGGATATGGGGAGCACCAAGCTGCAGTTCCCCAAAGAGGAAGACGACGCCTCGGGGGTCGACTTCACCGGCCGGGTCATCGACAGCCGCTACCGCGTGATCCGCAAGATCGGCGAGGGCGGGATGGGGACCGTCTACGCCGGCGAGCACGTCGAGATCGGCAAGGACGTGGCGATCAAGGTCCTCCACCCGGCGTACTCGACCCAACAGGACCTGGTCGAAAGATTCAGGCGCGAGGCGCGCGCGGCGTCGCGGATCGGCCATCCGAACATCATCGACGTGACCGACTTCGGCTCGACCGAGGACGGCTGCGCCTACTTCGTGATGGAGCACCTGGACGGGATCGACCTGGCCGACGTGCTGTCGCACGAACGGCGCCTGGACCCGGCGCGCGCCTGCGGGATCGCCATCCAGATCTGCCGCGCGCTGGCGGCCGCGCACGGCGCCGGCGTCATCCACCGCGACCTCAAACCGGAGAACATCTTCCTGGTGGCGCGCGACGGGCAGGCCGACTTCGTGAAGGTGCTCGACTTCGGGATCGCGCGCAGCATGGGGCGGGCGCGGCGGCTGACCAACCCCGGCGTGGCGATGGGGACGCCCGAGTACATGGCTCCCGAGCAGGCCGAGGGCGGCGCCGTCGACCACCGCAGCGACATCTTCTCCGTCGGCGCGCTGATCTACGAGATGGTCTCCGGCTCGCCGCCGCAGATGACGCGCGACAAGGAGCTGATTCCGCCGCGCGGGATCAAGGCCGACGTCCCCGAGGAGCTGGAGCGGATCGTCGTCCGCGCCCTGGAGGCGAACCCGGCGCGCCGCTACCAGAGCATGGCGCAGCTGGAGTACGATCTGGTGAAGTCGATCTACGGCCGGCCGCGCGCGGTCGCCGAGATGCTGGGGCTGCACGAGCCCGACACGCGCGGCGTGGTCCCGGCGGCCGAGGCGCCCGCCGCCGACGACGCGCTGTCGGCCGATGATCGGCGCGCCGACGGTCCGCCGCCGATCCGCCCGCCGGTGGCGCTGTCGGTCGACGACGCGCGCGGCGCGTTCGACAGCGCGGCCAATCTTCCCGCGGCCCGCGCGCGGGGCGGGCGGCGCTACGCCGGGACGTTTGCGGTGCTGGCGCTGGTCATCGTGGCGGCGGTGCTGGTCTCGCGGCGGCTGCCCTGGAGCGAGCGGCTCGGGTTCTCGTCGGCCGTGCCGACGCCCGCCGCGCCCGTCACGTCTCCCGAGGCGGCCAACCGCAACGCGCGCTTGCGCGCCGCGGCGGCCGACGCCGAGCGCATGCTCGATCACGGCTTCGGGTTCGACCAGCTCCCGCTGCTGCGCGATCGGCTGGGCAGCCTGCGCGACGACGGCGGCGGCGCCATCGCCGACACGCTGGCGGGGCGCGCGCGCGGCATGCTGGTCAAGCAGGCCGAGGCGGAGCTGGACGCCGGGCGCATCGAGGCCGGGGTGGCGCACTACCGGCTGGCGCTGGCGCTGGACGCGCACGTCGGCGGCGACGCCGAGCTGGTGGCGGCCGTCAGCTCGCGCGCGCGTTCGGCGCTGGCCGCGCAGCGGGACTCGGAGGCCGTACGCTGGGCGCGCGAGGCGGTGGCGCTGGCCGAGAGTGATCCGGCGATGCACGGCCTGCTGGCCGACAGCCTGCACGCGCTGCAGTCCGACGAAGAGGCGGTCACCGAGTACGAGACGGCGCTGGCCGCGCGTCCGAACGATCCGGAGCTGAAGCGCGGCCTGGCGGGCGCGCGCCGCGCGCTGGCCGCGGCCGACGAGGCGGCGCAGCGCCCCCCGCCGCAGCCGCATCCCGCCAGAGCGCGGCGACCCGCAGCCGAACCGACCGAAGCGCCGCCTCCTCCGCCCGCGCCGACGGCCGAGCCACCCGCCGACACCGCGCCCGCGGCGACCGCGCCGGATGAGGCGCCGGCCGAGAAACCGGAGAAGGTCGAGATGCCGGCGGAGAAGCCCGCCGAGAAGCCGGCGGAGAAGCCGGACGACAGCGCCGAGAAGGCCCCGCCGTCACCGCCTGTTGAGGCGGCTCCCGACGAAAAGCAGTAGCTGCATCGCCAGCGCGCGGTCGCCCTCGACCTTCAGGCGTCCGTCGAGCAGCGGCTGCATCGGCGGCACCGCCCCCGAGCGCAGCCCCTCGAACGTCGCGCCGTCCAGCCGGACGGTCGTGCGCGGGCGCCCGGCGCTGACGCCCGCCTTGCCGAACCCGACGTCCAGCGCCCAGCGCCGCCGCCGCTTTCCCTCGATCTCGATCAGGATCCGCCCCGCGATCTGCTTCATCAGGTCGATGTCGCGCGGATCGATCGCCAGCACCTGGCGCGCTGACCAGCCGCCGGGCGCGATCACCGGCAGGTCGGGATCCGCCGCGCCCAACGCCACGCGGAGGTCAGCGGCCGACAGCCGGAACCAGATGTCGGGCGGCTCGCGCCCAGGCGGTTCAACGGTCACGCGGTCGTCCGAGGCGTAGAGCTCCCAGCCGCCGCCCCCCTGGCCGGAGATCGAGACGCGCAGCACCGGCGTTCCGGCGGGTGCCCGCGATCCGGCCGCGGCGAACGCCTGCGGCAGCCAGCGCTCGAACAGCTCGGCGATCGCGATATCGGGCGGCGGCCGATCCCAGCTCTCCATCGCGAGGTTCGAACTATACTCCGCCGCCGCCGATGCGTTCACACCTTCGTGCTCGTGGGGTCGTGCTGGGGGGCTTCCTGGTTGTGGGTCTGCTGCGCGCCGCGCCCGCCTGGGCGCAGCTCAGCGATCCCGAGCTGCGCCCGACCCGCGGCCCGTTCATCACGGACGCCGCCCGCGCCGGCGACGCCGACGCCACCGCGCTGGAGTTGAACCCCGGCAGTCTGGGGCTGCTGCGCGCGACCGACCTGGAGCTGGTCGGCGCGGCCGGCGAGGAGCGCGCCGTGCTCCCGGGCCGGGGCGGCGGCTTCTACCTGGGCGTCCCCATCTTCTGGCGCAGCACGCTGGGGTTCGGCCTGACGCGCGTGGCGGGCGCCAGCACCGTCGGTGTCGACGGCCACACCACGCTGCGGCTCGGGTACGCGCTGCAGTTCCTGCGCGGCGTCTCGCTGGGCGTCGCCTGGGCGCACCTGTGGGACGGCGCGTTCACCGGCACCGACACGTTCGACCTGGGGCTGTCGATCCGCGCCGGCCGTCGCCTGGCCCTGGGCGTGACCGTCGAGGACCTCAACCAGCCGCATCCCGCCGCGTTCGGCTCGGCGCTGCCGCGGCTGTGGAACGCCGAGCTTTTGCTGCGGCCGCTGGGGACCGATCGCCTGGAGGTGGCGCTGGGCGCCGCGCACGCCGACGGCGACCCGTGGGAGCGGGTGGTGCCGCGGGCCCGCGTCTCCGTCCGGGTCGTCGACGGGCTGCGCCTCTACGGCGACGCCGAGAGCGTGCCGGCGGGCGGCGCGCTGGCGTTCGACGGCAACAGCGACACCCGCCTGGAGCTGGGGCTGGCGATCGACTTCGACCACCTCGGCGGCGCGGTCGGGATTCCCGTGTTCGTGCCCGGGGCCGGCTCCGCGGCGGTGGGCGTGGCCGGTCGCGTCCACATCGACGGCGAGCGCCGACCCGCGCTGGTGGCGCCCGCCTACGTCGCGCGCGTGCGGCTGCAGGGGATCGAGGACGACCGCGGCTTCTTCCGCGTCGTGCGCCAGCTGCGCGAGCTGGCCGTCGATCCCGCGGTGGCCGGCGTGCTCTTGAAGATCGAGGACGCCGGCGCAAATTTGGGCTACGCGCGGATCGAGGAGCTGCGCGAGCTGGTGGCGCTGCTGCGCGCGCACGGCAAGCGGACGTTCGGCTACGTGACGTTCCCGACGACGCGCGACTACTACCTGGCCGCCGCTTGCGACGCCGTCATCGTTCACCCGGCGGGCGGCCTGTCGCTGATCGGGATCGCCCAGAACGTGACGTTCTACAAGGCGGCGATGGACAAGCTGGGCGTCGACCTGCAGCTGGTTCGCATCGGCGCCTTCAAGGGGGCGATGGAGCCGTTCGTCATGACCGAGCAGTCGCAGCCGGTGCGTGACAACAAGAGCCAGCTGCTCGACGACGTGTTCGGGCGGCTCACCGACGCGATCGCCGCCGACCGCAGCCGCGCCGGCCACCCGATGAACGCCGCGGTGGTGCGGGCGCTGGTCGATCGCGGCATCTTCTCACCGGGCGAGGCCACGCTGGCCGGCCTGATCGACGGGATCGCGTCGGAGGATGACCTGGAGGCGACCGTGGCGCGGGCGCTCGGGCGCTCGGGCCTGCGCCTGCAGGATCCCGACGACGCGCCCATGCGGCCCGCGTCGTGGCCCGGCCGCCGCGTGGCGGTGCTGTTCGTCGACGGAACGATCATCGACGGTCCGGCCGTCGAGCTGCCGTTCGGCGCCGGCGCCTTCGCCGGCTCGGACACGCTGGTGGAGGCGCTGGAGTCCTGCCGCCGCGATCCGTCGGTGTCGGCCGTGGTCCTGCGCGTGAACAGCCCGGGCGGGTCCGCCTTCGCGTCGGACGTCATCGCGCGCGAGATCAAGAAGGTGCGCGCCGCCGGCAAGCCAATAGTCGTGTCGATGGGCGATCTGGCGGCGTCGGGCGGCTACTACATCGCCGCGCCCGCCGACGTCATCTACGCCGATCCGTCGACGCTGAGCGGGTCGATCGGCATCTTCGCCTACAAGGTCGACGGGCAGAAGCTGTTGGACACCGTGGGCGTGAACGTCGAGACCTATCGCCGCGGCGCCCACGCCGACTTTCTGTCGCCGTACCGCCCCTGGACGCCGGCCGAGACGGCGCTGGCCCAGTCGCAGATCCAGCACCTGTACCAGCTGTTCGTGGCGACCGTGGCCGACGGGCGTGGCGCGCGCGGCCTGACCGCGGCGCGCGTCGACGAGATCGGCCGTGGCCACGTCTGGACCGGCGCGCTGGCGCAAGGGCTGGGGCTGGTCGACCGGCTGGGCGGTCTGTCGGTGGCGATCGACGAGGCGGCGCGCCTGGGCCGCGCGCCGGTCGGTCGCGATCAGCTGCCCGAGATCGAGCTTCTGCCGCACGAGAACAAGGGGCTGCTGCACGAGCTGGCCGGCGCGGCGGGCGAGCTGGACGGCCAGACAGCGGCGACGGCCTCGGCCGCGCGCCTGCTGCCCGGCGACGCGCGCGCGGCGCTGCGCCTGCTGGCGCCGTTCCTGCTGGCGCGCGACGGCGCCGGCTACGAGGCGCGGATGCCGTATGATCTGGAGCTGCAATAGGGGGGAGGCATGGAGAAGACGGTCCGCCGTCATCATCTGATCGTGCGCGTCACCCACTGGGTCAACGCGCTCGCGCTGGCGATCATGATCGGCAGTGGGTTGCGCATCTTCAACGCCTACCCGGCGTTCGCGCGCCGAGGCGACTCGTTCTGCTGCTACCCGTTCGAGGGGACGCCGATTCCGGCCTGGCTCACGTTCGGGGGCTGGCTGGCCGGCGCGCGGCACTGGCACTTCGCCGCCATGTGGGTGCTGGTCGCGAACGGCCTGGTCTATCTGGCGTTCATCTACCTGCACGGAGAATGGCGCGATCTGGTCCCGCGGCGCGGGGTGATTCGCGACGCCTGGCAGATGGTGAAGTTCTACCTGGCCGCGCGAAAGGATCACCCGCGTCAGGGAAAGCACAACGCTCTCCAGCGGACGGTCTACTTCGTGTTCCCGCTCATCGGCGCCGCGGCGGTGGTGACGGGCGTGGCGATCTGGAAGCCGGTCCAGCTGGCGCCGCTCGTGCATCTGATGGGCGGTTACGTGTGGGCGCGCTACTGGCACTTCCTGGCGATGCTGGCGCTGGTGGCGCTGACGGTCGGGCACGTGTTCATGGTGTTCGCGGTCGATCCGTACGCGCTGCGGGCGATCATCACGGGGCGCTACGACGAGTCGAAGTCGCCCGAGCAGCGCAACGCGCGCCCCTTTGTTCATCTGCGCGCGGCGCCGCGTCCGCCGAAGGATCCAACGTGAGCCGGCTCTGGTTGCCGCCCCGGCACGCGGCCGAGCGGCTGGGGGTCGACCGGCGCCAGTTCCTGGGCGCGGGGGCGGGGGCGCTGGCTGGCTTGGCGCTCGGCGGCTGCGATTCGCGTGGCCCCCGGCGGGCGCAGGGGATCTTGATGGCGGCGGAGCGCTGGAACGAGAAGGTCGAGCGCGCCCTGTTTCGCCACGACTCCATGAACGTCGCGCCCGCCGGGGCGCGCCTGGCCGGCGCTGGCTTCCCCTCTTACTTCATCGCCGACCAGGTTCCAGTGTGGGACGAGGCGGCGCGCGGTGTCTGGCGGCTGGAGGTGGACGGTCTGGTGCGCGAGCCGCTGCGCCTGACGCTGGACGAGCTCGCGGCGCTGCCGCGGACCGAGCTGCGCCTCGAGCATTTCTGCGTGGAAGGGTGGTCGGCGGTGGCCGTGCGCACGGGCGTGCAGCTGGCCGAGCTGGCCCGCCGGGCCGGCCTCCTGCCGGAGGCTCGGTATGTCGACTTCCAGTCGTTCGACGCCGGTTACCACGAGAGCTGGGACCTCGACAGCGCGCTGCACGCCCAGACGCTGGTCGTGTACGGCCAGGACGGCCGCCTGCTCGAGCCGGCCTACGGCGCGCCCGCGCGCATCTACTCG
The DNA here is from genome assembly GCA_964618005.1 of uncultured Myxococcales bacterium. Taxonomy (GTDB): domain Bacteria; phylum Myxococcota_A; class Polyangia; order Fen-1088; family Fen-1088; genus JADGRB01. The sequence continues at coordinate 19,996 of CAZTZM010000253.1, read as the reverse complement.
CCGGTCAAGCTCGGCTACAAGTGCACCAAGTACCTGACCCGGATCGTCTTTCTGGCCGAGAGAAACGGGGGCTACTGGAGCGACCAGGGCTACGAGTGGTACGGCGGGGTCTGACCGCTGCGCCGTAACCATTTCTCGCGCGCGCCGTAGAATTGGGCGGAGGTTTCGGAGATGAGTAAGACAAACAAGCTCGTGCGTGCAGCCGCCATCGCAGCGATCGCAGTCGCGGGCAGCTGCGCCCGCGCCAGTGGCGCGACGGGCGGCGCCGCGCTGCCGGCTCCGGCCGTCGACGCCCCCCACGCCGCCAAGCCCGGCAAGCAGACCGTCGTTTTTTCCGGAGGCTGCTTCTGGGGCGTGCAGGCGGTCTTCCAGCATGTGAAGGGCGTGGCCGACGCGACTTCCGGTTACGCCGGCGGCAGCGCCGACACGGCGAAGTACCCGATCGTCAGCACGGGCGAGACCGGCCACGCCGAGTCCGTGCGCGTGACGTTCGACCCGGCGCAGGTCTCGTTCGGCCAGCTCTTGAAGGTGTTCTTCTCCGTCGCCCACGACCCGACGGAGCTGAATCGCCAGGGTCCCGACGAGGGGACCCAGTACCGGTCGGCGATCTTCTTCACCTCACCCGAGCAGCAGCACATCGCCGCCGCCTACATCACCCAGCTCGACGGAGCGAAGGTCTTCAGCAGCCGCATCGTGACCCAGCTGGCCCCGCTGCAGGCGTTCTACCCGGCGGAGCCGTACCACCAGAACTACGCCACCCTCCACCCCGACAACCCCTACATCCTGATCAACGACGCCCCCAAGGTCGCCCACCTGCGCCAGCTCTTCCCCGATCTGTACCGCGGCCAGTAGCTTTCGCGTCGTGTATAGTCACCCCTCCGACGGGGCGTGGCGCAGCCTGGTAGCGCGTCTGCTTTGGGAGCAGAATGTCGGAGGTTCGAATCCTCTCGCCCCGACCGAGTTAAGTCCGCGCGGATCCTGGTTCTACGGTTCTACGGTAACCGGGTAACAACGGAGCCGCTCGGCGCTCGGCAGCCCGCGTGTCGGCGGGCAGCGGCGGCTCCGGGGCCGGCAGTGGTGGATTCAGAGCTGGGTCATGCCGCCGTCCACGGGGAGTTCGTGTCCGTTCGTGAACGTCGCGTCGAAGGCCAGAAAAACGGCTGCCTTCGCGATCTCTTCGGGACGACCATGGCGCTTCATCGGAATGGCCTCCTCCATCTTCTTGTACATCTGGTCCATCTGCTCCTTGGGCAGCCCCGTCTTGAGGATGACCGGCGTGTCGATGGGACCGGGGCTGATGGCGTTGACGCGGATACCCCGCGGCATAAGCTCGGCTGCGAGCGATCGCGCGAGGGAGCGGAGCCCGGCTTTGGCGGCCGCGTACGCGCTGACCCCTGGCATCCCCTTCTCGTTCGCGATGGATGTCGTGAGTACGATCGCGCTTCCGGCAGGCATCAGCGGAGCAAGCTTCTGCGCCGCGAAGTACGGCCCTTTCATGTTCAGATTGAACATCTCGTCGTATGCCGCCTCGGACGTGCCCTCGAACGGCGCGAACGTTCCGTACCCGGCGTTGAGGAACAGAAAGTCCACCGCTCCGAGCTCCGACTTCACGCGAGCGGCGAGAGCGTCGATGTCCGTCAGCACCCTCGCGTCACTCGACATCACGACGGCGTTCTTCCCAAGCTCCTCGCGAGCTGAGTCGAGCGTCTTCTTCGTACTTCCCGTCACCAGCACGCGCGCTCCCTGATCAAGCAGCAGCTTCGCCGTCGCGAGACCCATGCCGCTCGTGCCGCCGGTGATCACTACCCGTTTTCCGTCGTATTGTCCCATGGTTGCGCTCTCCCTCGTGCGACCTAAGAGTCGCGTTTCTTCTGATTCACGGCGTGCGCGGAACCGCGCGCGCCCTCTTTTAAATTTAGAACCGAACGGTACGATATTATGAGCGGATGGTCACGCGCAAGGACTTTTGAACTAAATGATCCAAAATGCAGCTGGGCCGCGTGGACGACCGCGCAGCTTCGACGAGATCGAAGCGCGGGAACGGCGACCCAGGACTCGCCAGCTCATTGGGGTCACCACGTTCAATTCAGCCGCGATTGGGCGCTCCCTCAGGACACCGGGCTCAAGGGTGCTGCGGAGGAGAAGTCGACGCCGGAGACCTTGACGACGGCCTGCCACGCGGCTTCTTGGTTCGCGCGATCGTGGAGGTGTGGGTGGCGCTGCGCCTCAATCGGGCCTGAGAACTTCCCTTGAGCCGAGGCGAAGAATTGCCCTGAGACGTCGGTTCCGAACTCCGACGCCTGGAGGTACCGACGGGCCGCGGTCTCCGGCGTCTGATTCATGCCGGGAATGAGGTTCACGATTGGGATAAACAGATACTTCAACAACGGACCAGCGTTTCGCACCGCCTTGGTGTCGGTCGCCCCACCGGGCGAGACAGCGTACACGGCCATGCCGGAGGGTAGCCGGCTCGCCAGCGCCGCGGTCCACCAAGCGATGATGAGCTTCGCGTCGGCATAGGCCCGGTTCGGCACGTACTTCACGTTTGGACCGTTGCGCAGCAGGGCTTCAACAGCGGCGGTTCGGTCACCCTGGTGGTGCTTGGCCGCAAAGGCTGGCACGTCGGTATAGCTGAACAGGGGTACGCCCCCTCGGGCAGGTTCCGCGCCGGCGATAACAATCCGCGCGTCGGGGCTCAACAGGTTGGCGCGGAGTAAACCGACAGTCAGTTGATGATGGCCGATTAGCGGGGCCTGAGACGCCTCGAAGCCCGCCGCAGTGAGCACGCGCTTCTTACCGGGAACCATCCCTGCATTGAGCAGCAGGAAATCGATCGGCCGACCTCGCTTGACGAGCTCGGCAAGGGCGGACTGAACGGTGGACGGCTTGTCCAGATCCAGCGCCAGCGGCGTGAAGATCAGTGTTTTGTTCTCGGCCGCGAGTTGAGCGGCCGCTTGCTGGGCCCCGGCCAGGCTGCGCCCGGTGACGATGATCTCGTGCCAGCCCTCTCCGGCGAGCAGGCGGGCTGCCGCATGGCCGAGCCCGGAAGTGGCGCCGGTGACGAGCGCGATCGAATGTCTCATGGGTGGTTTCCTCGCGACGATAGCGTCGCCTTGCCAATTTCGAACTGTTTGGTACAGTAGTGGGCCGGATGGTCGAACGCAAGGAGTTTTGAACGAAATGATTCAAAATGCCACGAAGCCGCGTGGGCGACCGCGCAGCTTCGACGAGCTGGAAGCGCTGGAAAAGGCGACCCAGGTGTTCTGGTCGAAAGGCTACGACGGAGTGACGATCGACGATCTCGTCGCCGGGATGGGGGTCGGGCGGCCGAGCCTGTATGCCGTCTTCGGGGACAAGCGGACGCTGTTCCTGCGCGCTCTCAGGGCGTACGCAGAGAAGAAGGGCGCTCTCGCTGCGAACGCACTTCTCTCACCGAAGGCTCTTCGCGACTCGATCGCCAGCTTCCTGAGGCACATCGTCGAGAGTGCGACCGAGGAAGGCTCGGCCGTGGGTTGTCTGCTCGTGTGCGTCGCGCCGCTCGTGGACGACGCAGAGGTCCGGCAGTTTGTACAAAACGCCGCGGCTGGCGCCGTGGCGCTCGTGGAGCGTCGTTTCCGGGACGGGATCAGCGCGGGAGAAGTCCCGTCTGACTTTCCCGTAGCCGCGCGTGCGAGCCAGGTCATTGACCTTTCCCACGGTCTGACGATGCGCGCGCAGATGGGCACTCCGCGCAAGACGCTTCTCAGGGACGCAGAGGAAGCGGCCGACCTGGTGGTTCTGCCGCGGGGGACTAACCACGGGCCGAGCGGCGGTACCCGGAAAGTCCGACGCCCACGTGCTCGGCGAGGTTGATCCGGGCCGCACGATTGGTGGAACGTAGAAGGGTGTCCGGTTTGAAGAGGCCGAAGGCTTGCGGCATCCGCTCCGTACCATTCCACGATTCGAGGGACGCTATGAGGGTCCTGTCGATCTGAGATACGAGTCCAGGTCGACGGGGCGGATCCTCTGCACGGCCGCTACGTCGGCACCGCGCATGAGGAGCAGCGACGCCTCGTGTGGCGCAGGTGACCTTCCGAGGAGCGCGACTCAAACGGCTGACCGAGTGCTCCTGGTTTCCGGCTGACTTCGACCGAAGAGGCGAGCGATACCTGCCACCACGACCAGACGTTCAGCTTTCGGAAGACACACGATCTACCTGCGACGCTGCCGGATCCGCCCGCGACCTGGGCTGCAACGGCGCTCGCCGGGAACGACAAGCCGGAGCCTCGTTCGATCTCGCGCAGTTCCTCCTCCTCGCGGCGCCGCCGGCGCTTTTCTTGCGCCGACGTTGTCCGCTCGGCCTCGCCGTCCTCTAGATCGATCATCCACTCGTGCCAGAGGTCGCGGACGACGCTCGGCGCGACCTCGAGCTCCTCGACGATCTCGCGCAGCTCGCGCCCGTGGTCGAAGAGATAGAAGACCCGCGCGGCGAGCTCCCCGACCGAGTTACGTCAGTCCAGGTCCTCGACCCAGAAATCGTCGAAAACCACCGTCTCGCCCGTGATCACGCCGAGGCCGACGCCGCCTGGGGCCGTGAGGATTGTCGTGAGCGGGCCGTCGAACACCTGGGAGCCGCCGACGTCGACGGTCAGCTGGGTGCCACGCAGAACGAGATCGACCGTGAGGGTGTCACCGACGTTGTGGGGAACCGAGACCGTGTTCGTCGGGACGAGAAAGGATTGCGCGCAGCTCGTGAGCTCTTGGATCGACAGCACGCCGCCCGCTTGAGTCCCGTTGTCGTTCCAGTAGGCGATGAAGTTCAGCTCGACGCGATCTCCGGAGTCCTGCGAGCGAAGCACGATCACCTTGTCGGGGCGATCGATCGAGGTCATCTGGACGTGAAGGCGGACGTTGGCGGCGCTGAAGTTGTTGACGAGCGACGCCGTGATCAGGGACCCCGCGGTGGTGCAGGTCACGGGGGCAGACGGGCCCGTGGCGACGTACTGACCGTTCACGACGCTCCAGGTGCCTCCGTCGGGCGTCCAGGAAGACGCCTGCGACGCGGCGCTGAAGTCGAAGCACGAACGCGAGCTCGCGTCGGAGTCGACGGGGCCGAGATCGCTGCAGCTGAAGGTGCTGGGTGAACTGCCACCGGTCCCACCGGCGCTGCCGCTCGCCCCGCCTTGCCCGGCGACGCCGCCGGCGCCGGCCTGTCCGGATCCGCCCGCCGATCCCGCTTGTCCGGAACCGCCCCCGGCCCCCGCCTGTCCAGCCGTGCCCGCGGCGCCGGCTTGTCCGCCACCGGCGCCGCCGGTCGCTCCGCCGGCACCTGCCGTCCCGGAAGCGCCCGCCTGTCCTGCGCTCCCGGCCGATCCCGCCTGCCCCGAGGCGCCGCCGCCCGAACCGGCCTGTCCAGCCGTGCCCGCGGCGCCGGCTTGCCCGCCGCCCGCGCCGCCAGTGGCGTGCGTCCCGCCGCTTCCACCCTTGCCACCCTTGCCACCCGCCGCTCCGGCAGCGCCGCCGCTACCACCCGCGCCCCCCGACCCTGACCCGCAGGCCGTGAAGAGCAGCGTGCACAGAGCACACCCGAAAACCCCGAAAGCGAAGAGACGTTGTTTGATCACGCGTAATGACTCCGTCGGCCTAGGCTATCGAAGAGGCTGGGGCTGTCAACAGGACGCGCCCGTCCGCGCCCGAACCGCGTCGTCGCGCAAGCTCGCGGGGAGCCGGGCGCAGCGCTGTTGGCTGTATCGTCCTCGGGCGAGGCACCGGTCTTGACCGTGCCCGATCCCGAACCCCGGGTCAGCGAGTTCTGGCGTGACGTATGCTCTGCGCGTGGGAACCGCGCTCGTGATCGGGTCGACCGGGCTGGTCGGATCGCAGCTCTTGAATCAGCTGCTGAACGACGCGCGGTTCGACAAGGTGATCGCGTTCGGCCGCCGGAAGACCGGCTTGTCGCATCCGAATCTGGAGGAGCGGGTCGTCGATTTCGAGTCGCCGGCGTCCTGGTCGTCGCTGGTGAAGGGTGACGTGGCGTTCTCGGCGCTCGGAACGACCCGGAAACAGGCCGGCAGCCTGGCCGCCCAGAAGAAGGTCGACTACGACTATCAACTGGCCTTCGCTCGGGCCGCGGCGCGCAACGGCGTGCCGACGTACGTGCTCGTCTCCTCCTCGTCCGCGGATCCGAGCTCGCGCGTCTTCTACACGCGTATCAAAGGCGAGCTCGATCGCGACGTGCAGCAGCTTGGGTTCGAGCGCGTTCGGATCATGCGCCCCAGCCTCCTCGGCGGAGATCGCTCCCAGGCGCGGGCGGGCGAAAAAGTCAGCAGCGCGCTGCTGGGCGCCCTCAATGCGCTGGGCATCGCCCGCAAGTACCGCGAGATCCCGGGCCGGTTGGTCGCCCAGGCGATGATCAACGCCGCGCTCGACCCGGGAACGGGGACGCGGATCTACACGCTCGACGAGCTATTCACCGAGGCCGCGCGCGCATGAACGGATTCTCGGGTCCGACGCCCGTTCATCGTCAAGCTGGAGCTCGCGCCGCGCCCCTGTCCCTGATGCGGTCGTCGTCGAACCCTCAGATCTCCTGCAGGGCGCGGTGCAGCAGCTGGACGGAGATCGATCCCTCGCCCACGGCGGACGCGACGCGCTTGACGCTGCCCGATCGCGCATCGCCCACGCAGAAGACGCCCGGGATGGTCGTTTCCATGAGATAGGGGCGCCGGGGTAGCGGCCAGCGCGCGGCGAGCAAGTCTTCCGGCGTGAGATCAGCGCCGGTCTTCACGAATTCCTTGTCGTCGAGCAGCAGGCAGCCGGCCAGCCACTTCGTGTTGGGATCGGCGCCGGTCATGAGGAACAGGTTCCCGAGCGGCTTCGTGGTGGGGGTGCCGGTCTCGACGTGCCGCCAGGTCACCCGCTCCAGTCGGTCCGTCCCTTCCAGCTCGGTGATCTGGCAGCGCGTGCAGAGGTCGATGTTGGGGGTGCTTTCGATGCGCTGGATCAGATAGCGCGACATGCTCTCCGCCAGCCCAGGTCCGCGGACGAGCACTTGCACGTGGTTCGCGACCTGCGAGAGATAGACGGCCGCCTGCCCGGCCGAGTTGCCGCCGCCCACGATGGCAATGTCCTGTCCGACGCAGAGCTGTCCTTCCAGCCGCGTCGCGCTGTAGTAGATGCCGGCGCCCTCGAATCGCGCGAGCGACGGAAGATCGAGCTTCCGGTACTTCACGCCGGAGGCGATCACGATGGATCGCGCGCGCACCTCCTGTCCGTCCGACAGGTAAAGCCGGTAGGGGCGGCTCGTGCAATCCAGGCGGACGGCCGTGCGGCCGATGGCCACCTCGGCCCCGAACTTTTCGGCCTGCATGAGCGCGCGGCCGGACAGGGCCTGCCCCGAGATGCCGGTGGGAAAGCCGAGATAGTTCTCGATGCGCGAGCTGGTCCCGGCCTGTCCGCCGGGCGCCGTCCCCTCCAGCACCAGCACGTCGAGCCCCTCGGAAGCCCCGTACACGGCGGCCGCCAGCCCGGCCGGTCCCGCGCCCACGACGACGACGTCGCGCACGACCGTGGCGTCCAGCTTGGGCTCGAGGCCGGTCATCTGCGCGAGGAGGTCGGTCGACGGGTTCTTGAGAATGTGCCCGCCCTGACAGATGACGATCGGGATCTCGTTCACCCCGACCTGAAACTTCTCGAGCATCGCCTCGATCCCGGGCTCGGTCTCGACGTCCTGGTAGCGGAACGGCTGCGCGTTGCGGGTCAGGAACTCCTTGATGCGGAGCGTGTCCGCGGAATTGCGCGAGCCGATCAGCACCAGATCCTGGGCGGCCACGTCCATCAGCTGAACGCGCCGCAGGATGAAAGCGCGCATGAAGATCTCGCTGAGCTCCGCGTCCCGCTGCACGAGCGTGCGCAGAGCGTTGTTGTCGACGATCAGGAGATCACTGGCGACCGTGGTCCGCCCCCGGACGATGCTTCGGCGCGCGGACAGCATGCCGATGTCGCCGGAGAACTGACCAGGTCCGTGAACCACGATCGGGTTCTCGACACTGCCCACCGGTTGCACGATCTCGATGCCGCCGGACAGGACCACGAAGAAGCGGGCGTTCTGATCGCCGACCTCGAACAGGACCTCGCCAGCCGGCGTCGAGCAGCGGCGTCCCACGGCCGCGATCCGATCGATCTGCGCGGGTGTCAGCTTGGGGAAGGTCTGGGCGGCGCGTTCCATGGCTCAGAGATAGCCTATCTCTGCGGAGGCGCTAGGGCGGTCCAGTGCCGAAAATCAGCTCGTGTTGCGCTTGTAACTCGCCATCGTCCGCGGGGCGGGCAGCTCCGTCCCGCCCGTTAAAGCGGGGGCGGCGTGGCCCGGGCAAAGGATGCGGTGCGGCGGTTTGTTGCGGCTCGGGAAAGAAAAGCGCGGCAGCATGTCGATTCCGCGGCTCCTCGTTCGTCGTCTGATCGAGACGACAAGAAAGACCCAACCCGGACCAGGAGAGCTCACATGCGATACATCAGCATTTTCACGCACGAGAAGAAGCACAACGTCCCGCCGACCGAGGCCGAGATCGCGACCATGGGCAAGCTGATCGAAGACGGCATGAAGAGCGGCTGGCTGATCGCCACCGAGGGCGTCTCTTTCGGCCAGGAGGGCTTGCGCGTCCACAAGCCAACCCGCGGCGACGTCGTCGTCACCGACGGGCCGTTCAGCGAGGCAAAAGAGGTCATCGGCGGGTACGCGCTGATGCGCGCGGGCTCGAAGGCGGAGGTCGTCGAGCTGTGCCGCCGGTTCCTCGAGGCCGTCGGACAGGGGACCTGCGAGGTCCACGAGCTGTTCGAGACGCCGCCCCCCCCGACGGGCCGGTGATCAAGCCCGGCTTCATCACGCTGGATGCGCGCGGGTGAACGTGACAGACATGAGGGATGACGCCGAAGGAGGTCCTCGCGCTGGGCGTGGCCGAGCTGGCGACGGTGCTCGAGCCTGCGGGCTTCATCTTCGTCGACGGGGGCGAAGAATCGACCAGCGGCGGTCCGTCCGCGACCGGCGACTTCCTGCGCGGCGACCGGCGGCTCGAGCTCCACGTGCGCTTCTCGCTCAGCCTGGTGCGGTACCACTTCGACGACTACGTGATCTCGCACGAGGATCTCGTCCGCGGCGTTCGCGGCACCGAGCGGATCGCCGGTCCCAGTGAGTACCCGGGCTTCTCCGACGATCCGATGGCCGGCTTCCGTCACTTCCGCGCCGACCTCGAACGGTTCGGCGCCGTGTTCCTCACCGGCGGCGCCAGGGCCTTTCGCGCCCTGAAGAAGTGGCTGGACAAGAACCCGCGCAAGACCGGCCTGGCGGGGCTGGAGCCGGACCGGAGCCGCTGACGGGCTATTCGCCCAGAGGTGGCGGGACGGCACGGATCTGAGCGATGATGCGGCGGTGAACGACACGAGCGCTTGGGGGCCTCTCGGCGGCCTCATCGGAGAGTGGGAAGGCGACAACGGCCTGGATGTCTCCTTCCACAACGCCACCAACCGGGTGACGGAGACGCCGTTTCGCGAGCGGGTCACGCTGGCCCCGTTCGGGCCGGTGGCGAACGGCGCGCAGAAGCTGTACGGGCTCGACTACCGGATGTCGGCCTGGCGCGTGAACGAGACCGACCCGTTTCACACCGAGATCGGGTACTGGCTGTGGGACGCCGACGGCGGGCACGTGTTGCGCTGTTTCATGGTGCCGCGCGGAACGACGGTGCTGGCGGGCGGGACGGCGGGCCCGCGGGACAACAGCTTCTCGCTGGAGGCCAACGTGGGGAGTGAAACGTACGGCATCCTCTCCAACCTCTATCTCGCGGCGCGGGCGCGGACGACGAAGTACACCTGCAAGGTCACGGTCGAGGGCGAGACCTTCTCCTATGACTCGTGCACCACCTACGTGCACGCGACGGGCGGGACCATCGCCCACACGGATCGCAACACCCTGCGCCGGCTGCTCCAGGCGCCCTGAGCGCAGCGGAGGCCGCACTTTAACACCACCATTTGCCGGTCAGGCGAACCGGTGGAGGATGGCATAGCTGGCGGTCCGCGGCGGCGCGCCCAGGGTGTGGATCGACACCGTCATCACCGTGTCGGGTGGCAGCGCAGCGTAGTGGCGCTGGCAGGCCACCAGGATGGCCCCTTCGGCCGGCTCGAAGGCCACGTCGTCGACCGAGACCATCACGTCGCCGGTCGACTCGATCGTGATCTGAAGGCCGACGCGCTCCGCACCCGTCAGGTTCAGGCCGCCCAGACGGTGAATCAGGAAGTCCGCGTCGGCGGGGAAGATCACCTCGCGCCGTTCATCTGGCGTGAAGGCGTTCTCGCGCACCCGCGCGCCGCCGGCGCGGAGCTGCTCGAGCCGCCGCCGCGACACCACCGGCGGGATCGCCGCGCGCACCGTCTCGGTCACGGCGGCCACGCGGGCGGCCGCGGCGGCGCAGTCCGCGCAGCCGAACAGGTGCTCCTCGACCGCCTCGGTCGCGGCGTCGTCCAGCTCGCCGGCCCAGTAGTCGACCAGCGTCGCCCAGGGGACGGGGGTCGGGCAGCTCACGCGTTCGCCTCCTGGCGCCCGTCGAGACAGCGGCGCAGGGCGGCGATCGCGCGGTGCCGCACCACGCGCACGTTCGCCGCCGACAGCGCGAGCCGCGCCGCGATCTCGTCGGACGGCCGCTCTTCGTTGAAGGACAGCATGACCACCTGACGGGCGCGGTCGTCGAGCGCGGCCATGCAGCGGAGCAGCGCCGCGGCGTCGATCCGCTCGTGGTCCGGGTCGGGTGCCGCGATCTCTGCCAGCGCCGCGTCGCCGGCGCTGCGGCTCTCGACCTCGCGCATCCTCAGGCAGACGTTGCGGCTGGTCCGGAGCATGAAGCGGTCCACCCGCTCCGGATCGGCGATCCGTCCGGCGCGGGCGGCCTGCAACACCGCCAGCAAAACCGCCTGAACCAGGTCGCCGGCCCGCTCTTCGTCGCGCAGATGGCGCAGGCCGTAGAGGCGGATGCGCGGCGCGAACCGGCGGCACAGCTCGGCCTCGGCGGTGGCGGCGCCCTCGGATCCCCCGGCGATCGCGCGCAGCAGTTCGGCGTCCGCCTGTGACATCCGCGGCGAGCGTAGCACACGGGCGCGCGGGGTCGCTCACACGCCCAGCGCGTCACCCAAGGCCCGCAGCAGCGCGCCGCCGTCTCCGCGGTAGGAGCTCCCATGCATCAGCGCCAGCGTGCGCGGCTCGGTGGCCGCGAGCTTGTTCAGGATGCCGCGGGCGTGGGCCTCCACGGCGACGCTGGCCGGGATGGCGTGTCGCATCGCCTCCGACGGGGTCAGCACCTCGGACTCCGTCACCGGCGGCAGGTCGGCGCCGCCGTGGGTGAAGAGGTCCCCGCACAGCAGCGTGCGGGTCGTCGGCTCGAACAGGTAGCCGCACTCCCAGTTGTGGGGCAGATGAGGCGCGTCCAGCCAGCGGACCCGCTTGCGCGTCCCCAGCGCCAGCTCCTCGCCGTCTGCCAACGCGCGGGGGGGACGGTCGCCGATGTCGCCCGACGTCATCGCGGCGACCTGGCTGCAGACCGGTAGCGCGTTCGGCGCCACCGTCAGCCAGTCGTTGAGGGCGCCGCACTCGTCGGCCTCGACGTGGGAGAAGCCGATCCAGCGCAGCCGCGCCGGATCGAGCACCCGCGCCACCGCCTCGCGCACGGCCGGGACCAGGCTGCGCATCCCCGTGTGGAACAGCAGCGGCTCGTCGTCGACGATCAGGAACTGGTTGAAGGTGAACCCACTCGGGATGGCGCCCGGTGGCACCGACGTGCTGATGCGGTAGATGCCGTCGGCGATCTCGTGGACGGTCGTGCTGGTCGTGGTCGGGTTGGACATACGGAACCTCCACCCCGACGTACGGCGAACCGGCCGGGCGTTACAGGCCGAGGTGAAGATTTTTTCCCAGCTTACGTCTCGGCTACGGGGGCGGGGCCGGCTCGCAGGTGCGGTGCTTGTTGCAGATCTCGGAGGGGTCGCAGGCCGGGTTGCAGAGCGGGACGCAGCGGCCGGCCTGGCAGTCGAAGCCTGGCGAGCAGATCGGCGTGCAGGCTCCCGCGCCGGGCGCGCTCTCGACCGGCGCCGCGACGGCCGGCCCGCGCAGCGCCAGGGTCGCCGAAACGTAAATGATGTGCTGGTCGAGCGATTCCGAGAGCCCGTAGGCGAGGTCGCCGCCCGCCGCGCAGGTCTGGCGGCGCAGCGCCTCCAGGCAGTCGCCACGCGCGCTCTCGACGCAGCGGACACGGGCCGCGGCCAGATCGACGAACGGGGGCGCGGGCGTGCCGGGAACGAGCTGCACTGGACAGCCGGCGGCCCGCGCCGGCTGCCGGGGACCCAGCATGGAGACCTGCGCGGCGCCGCAAGAAGCGACCAGGGCCAAGACGAGGAGCGCCTTCAAGACCCGTGCACCGCGAGCACCGAGATGCGCCGGCCCGCGCGCCCGTCCGTCACCAGGTGACTCGCGGTGAGCTGCCCGATGTCGCTGTCGTCACGCCGCCAGCCGCGAACGCCTCGAGGTATTCGCCAGACCACCGCTCCAGGTCGCTGCCGTCCATGCCTGGACGATACCGCAGGTCAGCGTCCACGACGGCTGGACTTGAGGCCGGCCGCCGCGGGACCCTTCGCCTGGCCGGCCGTGACGGCCTTCAGCTGTTCCAGCGCCTCGCGCACGTGGAGCGCCAGGTCTCTCTTCTTGGTGTCGGTCACCCAGCGCTCGAAGGCCAGCTTGAAGATGGCGATGCCGCTCTCGGCGGCCAGGGTGGCGGCCGGTTCGGGGACGCCGCGGTCGCGCAGGGCGGCGGCGATCGCGGTGGCCAGCACGGCGAGCTTGATCAGCTCACGCTCCAGAAGCGCGGGGTGGCCGGTGATGATCGCCAGGCGAGCCTTGGCGAACGGGCGGCGCTCCTCGAACAGGGTGGTGGTCGCCTCGAAGGCCGCGGCGACGGCGTCCAGCGGGCCCAGCGAAGCGGGCGCGCCGGCGATCTGGCCGGTCAGGAGGTCCTGCAACGCCGAGGCCCCGCCGAACAGGACCTCGCGCTTGTCGGCGAAGTAGCGGAAGAAGGTCCGTTCGGTCAGCCCGGCGCGGGCGGCGATGTCGGCCACCACGGTCTCGTCGAAGCCGCGCTCGCGGTAGAGCTCCATGGCGGCCTTCTCCAGCCGCTCGCGCGCGTTCGGCTCCCAGCGGGTCATCGCCCAGACAGTACGTCAGGGACTGCCATCACGCCATTGCAGTCACTGACATCAGGTGCTATAGCTCATGTCAGCGGCTGACATGCTGGTCGCTGGGAGGGTCACATGCGTACATTCGTCACGGGCGCGTCCGGTTTCATCGGTTCGGCGGTCGTTCCAGAGCTCATCGCCGGGGGCCACCGGGTCCTGGGGCTGGCCAGATCGGAGGCCTCGGCCAAGGCGCTGGCCGCCGCCGGGGCGGAGGTCCATCGCGGCGACCTGAACGACGTTCAGAGCCTGCGCGCCGGCGCCGCCGAGAGCGACGGCGTCATCCACCTGGGGTTCATTCACGACTTCAGCAACTTCGACGCCTCCGTCCGGACCGACCTGCGGGCCATCGAGGTCATGGGCGAGGCGCTGGCCGGGTCGAATCGGCCGCTGGTGATCGCCTCGGGGACACTGGGGATCCAGCCCGGGCGGCTGGTCACCGAGGACGTCCCGTTCGACGGCTGGGCCAATCCGCGCGCGGCGAACGCCGGGTTGGCGCTGGGGCTGAAGGACCGGGGCGTCCGCTCGTCCGTTGTCCGGCTCGCGCCGACGGTCCACGGCCCGGGAGACCACGGCTTCATCAAGGTCTTGATCGACGTCGCGCGCGAGAAGCGCGCCGCCGGGTACGTCGGCGACGGCGCGAACCGCTGGCACGCCGTTCACCGCCTGGACGCCGCGCGCCTGTTCCGCCTGGCGCTGGAGCAGGCGCCGGCGGGGGCCGTCCTGCACGGGGTGGCGGACGAGAGCATCCCCGCCCGGCAGATCGCGGAGATCATCGGACGAAAGCTGGGGGTTCCGGCGGTGTCCGTCCCCCCGGAGCAGGCCGCCGCGCACTTCGGCTGGATCGCCCGCTTCTTCGCCGTCGATCAACCCGCGTCCAGCGCCCTGACCCAGAAGCGTCTGGGCTGGACGCCCACGCACCCGGGGCTCATCGAGGACCTCGAGCGCGGGCACTACTTCGAGTAGCGCCCGCTTTAGGCCCACCTGGGTGACGTCCGGCCGCGGCGACGCCTCAAGGTCGGGCGCGTGCGGGCGGCGTCCGGTAGACGATCCGGTGGCCGTTCCAGTCGTAGAGCGGGATGGGGCGCTGCTTCGCGCGGTACTCCTCGATCACCTGGTAGAAGCCGGCGCCGGGCTGGACGGTGAGGCCGACCGAGCTCATCGCGTCGAGGAAGATCCGAAAGGCGTGCGCCGGCGACACGGCGGTCGGCACCACGATGGTCAGCTTCCGGCGGCCAAATCCGGTGTCATCCGACCAGACGAACGCGTTGCAGGTGATCGACGAGATCCAGGCGATCAGGTGCGTGACGTCGGTGTCGGGCTTGAGTGGCACCGGGGCCCCCCGCTTGCCGGCGGGCCGCTTCGCGCACGAATTGAAGTCGTCGTCCGTGAACGCCGGCGGGTCCGGAGCCGGTGGGGGTGCGGCCGCGCGGGCGGCGCCCCCCACCTCGAGCAGGCTCGCCAGGGTGAAGAGTGCCAGATGCGATCTGGCCGTCATTGGACGCGGAAGGGGATCTCGATCCGGGCCAGGCGATCGCCGGTCGGCGCGTCGTCGATGTCGGCGCGCAGGGTCAGGTGCCCTTCGTGCTTCGTGGCGTTCTCGAAGTAGAGAAACCCCGATATCTCGCCGCCGTCGGCCAGGACCCCCTCCGGCAGGCCCATCCGCTGCATGGTGCGGGTCGGCATCTGCGGACCCCACAGGCGATAGTTCTCCTCTTCGGCGCGCTCATCGCGATCGACCGGGCGCGGCCAGGCGGCCAGCGTCGGGTACAGATCGTGGTAGCGGCCGGCGACGAAGAAGTTCGAGGCCGCGTAGACCGGCTCGATCGTTCTGGCCCCGTCGGGCGGCGTTCGATGCTCCAGCGGCACGACCGGGATCGCGCGGTAGACGTGCCCGTGGCCGCCGACCAGCTTGAAGCGGTCGTAGGCGATGACGGCCGGCTCGCCGCTGTGATTGACGATCCGCACCTTCACCGGCGTCAGGTGTTCGGAAAGATCGGCCGGGTTGGCCGACCAGTCGTCGCCATCGGCAGAGAGGCGCAGCCCGCCGACCTCCGCGGCCGCCGCCTCGGGCACGCCCGGTATGACGTGGGCGGAGGCGGCCGGCAGCAGCTTTCCCTGAGCGCAGGAGACCGCCGTCACGAGCAGGAAGAGCATCGGGTACGGACGCATGGGTTCGTGCCGGAGCAAGCAACGATCCAGCTCTTGATTCGACGGATCGGCGGCCACCGCACGCGCCGGGCGCGAAAGAGTTTACGGACGACGTTCCCGGCGATCGTTCTTTTGACACCGGGTGGGTACGAAGGCGCCGCCGGCACACATGCGCCGTGCAGGTACGGTACGTGCATTTACAAGCGCTGTTCGCGAGGAGGGAAGCGTTCCTTTGGAGTCGGGGCGAAGTTTGTCAGCCGTTGGCGGACGACATCCGGGTGGGGCCGCATGGGGGGGACGCGCCCGGCGCCTGCCCTGCGCGCGCGCGGGTTTGTGGGCGGCGCTGCTCGCCTTCAGCGCGACGGCGGGGTGTATGACCATGACCGAGGGGCGGCGGGTGAACGCGGGCCTGGCCGACGTCAACGCCCGCCTGGCCGCGCTGGCGACGGACCACGACACACGGGCCCGCCAGATCGCCGAGATCGACCGCGCGCTGGCGGACGCCAACAAGATCCTGACCGCCAGCGGGAACGACGCGGCGGCCCGGGAAGCCACGGCGGAAGCCGACCTGGCCGCCGTCGGCGCGCGCATGGACCAGCTGGCCGAGCGCGTGGCGGACCGCGACCAGCGACGCGCGGCGGCCGGCCAACGCTTCGACCAGCGCGTCGCGCGGCTGGAGCGGGACGACGCCCGCCTGGCGAACCGGCTGGCCCTGGATCTCCCCGACGACCAGGAGCAGCTCTGGCGTCAGACGACGGCGCTGCTGGCCGCCGGCGACGGCCAAAACGGGCGCCGGTACGCGCGGGCGTTCGCCGAGCGCTTCCCGCAGGACCCGCGCGCCTCGGAAGCCTATCTCTCGATCGGCCTCTCGTACGCCGCCGAATCGCGCTTCGCCAATGCGGCCGCGACCTACCAGCGCCTGCTCGCCATCTATCCGACCGCGCCGGTCGCGCCCGAGGCGATGTGGCAGCTGTCGCGCGCCTTCGTCCAGATGTCGTTCTGCGCCGACGCGAAGACGCTGCTGCGCGCGCTGGTCGTGCGCTACCCGAAGTCCCGGGTCGCGGTCGAGGCGACGAAGGCGCTGCGCGGCCTCCGCCACCCGTCGCCGACCTGCGTCGGTTGAGCAGCGCCCCACGCTGCTCGCCGTGTCAGGGAATGGCGCAAGAGCGCGCTTCCTGTTGACCCGCGCGTCCGGAGGGGCAAAATGTTCGCCGTGACGGCCGCCTCGGATCGCCTCCAGTGCCTCCCGTCACGCCTGCGGAGGCGGCCCTGAGCGACCTAGGGTCGCTGCAGGGGACGGGGCTCAGCGAGGTCGTTCAACGCTTGCCTCAGGGCGTCGCGCTCCACGAGCTGGTCTGGCGCGACGGCCGCGCGGTCGATTATCGCTTCTTGGAGGTGAACCCGGCGTTCGAGATGCACACGGGCCTGAGGGCGCGCGTGGTGCTCGGGCGGCTGGCCAGCGAAGCCTACGGCAGCTCGCCGCCGCCTCACCTGGAGACGTTCGCGGCCGCGGTCGCCAGCGGGATCGCCCGCGAAGACGGCTCGTTCTTCGCCGCGATCGGGCGGTATCTCAACGTCACCGCCTTGCCCCTCAGCGACGGCCGGTTTGCCGTGGTGGTCACGGATACGACCGCCCGCCACCGGCAGGAGGAGGCGTTGAAGCGCAGCGAGGCCGACCTGGCGCGCAGCCAGCGGGTCGCCCGGCTGGGCTCCTACTTTCTGGACGTTCGAACCGGGATCTGGGACTGCACACCGGTCCTCGACGAGATCTTCGGCACGCAGAAGAAGGCCCAGCGGGGGCTGGCGGACTGGATCGAGATCCTGCACCCCGAGGATCGCGACGCGATGGCCCGCTACTTCGCCGAGGAGGTCATCAAACAGGGCAAACCGTTCGATCGCGAATACCGGATCGCGCGCAAGAGCGACGGGCGCACGGTGATCGTGCACGGCCGGGGCGAGCTGGAGAAAGAGGCCGACGGGACCGTGATCAGCATGTTCGGCACGATCCAGGACGTGACCGACCGCCGCCAGCTGGAGTCCAAGGTGTTGCAGGCGCAGAAGCTGGAGAGCCTGGGGCTGCTGGCCGGCGGCATCGCCCACGACTTCAACAACCTGCTGACCATCATCCTCAGCAACGTCACGCTGGCCAGCGCGGATCTCTCGCCCGACTCTCCGGCGGGCACGCACCTGCTTGACATCGAGCTCGCCGCCCGCCGGGCGGCCGACCTGGCGCGGCAGATGCTGGCCTACTCGGGGCGCGGCCGCTTCGTCGTCCAGCCGCTGTCGCTCAACGATCTCGTGCGCGAGATGGGCGACCTGCTGGCCGTGTCGATCAACAAGAAGGTCACGGTCTCGTACCACCTGGGCAGCGACCTCCCGGCCGTTTCGGGCGACGCCAGCCAGCTGCAGCAGGTGGTGATGAACCTGATCACCAACGCCAACGAGGCGATCGGCGATCGCGAGGGGACGATCGCGCTCGGCACCGGGCTGGTCGAGACCGACCTGGAGATCGACGCGGTGCCGGGCGGCAGCGAACGGCTCAAGCCCGGCCGCTACGTCTTCCTCGAGGTGCGTGACACGGGCGCCGGGATGTCGGCGGAGACGCTGGCGCGCATCTTCGATCCGTTCTTCACGACCAAGTTCACCGGGCGCGGCCTGGGGCTGGCGGCGGTGCAGGGGATCGTGCGCGGACACCGCGGCGGACTCAGCCTCGCCAGCCAGCTGGGGCGCGGCACGGCCTTCCGCGTGCTGTTGCCCGCCGTGACCGCGCCGGCGCGCGCCATCGGACCGGACCAGCGTGGCACGGTCGGTTGGAAGGGGCAGGGGCTCGTGCTGCTGGTCGACGACGAGGCGCAGGTGCGAGACGTCGCGCGCCGCATGCTGGAGCGGCACGGCTTCCAGGTCGTGACCGCCGGCGATGGCCTGGAGGCGCTGGAGATGTTTCGCAGGCACCGCGCCGACGTGCGGCTGGCGCTGGTCGATCTCACGATGCCGCGCATGGACGGCGAGTCCTGCTTCCGCGAGCTCCGCCGCCTGTCGCCCACGCTGAAGGTGTTGCTGGTGAGCGGCTACAGCGAGCAGGAGGTGGCCGGCCGCTTCGCGGGTGACAACCCCGCGGGCTTCGTCCAGAAGCCCTTCACCGCCGCCACACTGATCCCCTACGTGCGCGCCGCCCTGGGCGAGTAGAGGGATCGCCGCGCGTGCTAGCTTGGCGGCATGCCCGCGACCGCGCCGACCCGCCTCGTCCTCCATGGCAACGCGATGTGGACCAGCCCGTATGTCCTTTCAGCCTTCGTCGGGCTGACGGAGAAGCAACTGGCCTTCGACGTGCGGACGATCGCGCTCCACGAGGGGGCGCAGCGGGCGCCGGCCTACGTCGAGACCTCGTACACCGCCCGGGTGCCGGCGCTGGTCGACGGTGACTTCTCGCTCTCCGAGTCGAGCGCCATCGTCGAGTACCTGGATGACAAGTGGCCGGCCCCGGCGCACCCGGCCCTGTTGCCGCGCGACGTCCGGCAACGCGCGCGGGCCCGGCAGATCATGGCCTGGGTGCGCAGCGACCTGGGCCCCATTCGCGAGGAGCGCTCGGCGGAGCACGTCTTCTATCCGCCCGAGGCGCTGGCGCCGGTGGCGCCGCTCTCGCCCGCCGCGCGCGGCGCGCTGGACAAGCTGGTGGGCTTCTGCGAGCGCCTGATCCCCGCCGACGGCGGATCGCTGTTCGGCGCCTGGTCCATCGCCGACACCGATCTGGCGATGATGCTGCAGCGGCTGGTGAAGACCGGCGAAGCGCTCCCGGCGCGGGTGCGCGCCTTCGCGGAGCGCGAGTGGCAGCGTCCGTCGGTGGCGGCGTTCGTGAACCGGCCGCGGCCCGCGTACCAGCGCGCGCAGACCTGAAGCGCGGCCGCTCGGCGTGTCAGCGCTTGCCGCGCGCGGCGGGCTTGCGTCGCGAAGCCCCGCGGGTGGCTGGCTTGGCGCCCGGCTTCGAGGGCTTGGCCCGTTTGCCTTCGTACTTCGGCGTGCGCGGGTGGCGCTTGTAGAGCAGCAGCACGCGGCCGACCATCTGCACGACGTTGACGCCGGGCTCCTGGCCCAGGCGGTCGGCGACGTCGTGGCGATCGACCGGGCACTCGCCGCCGATCTTGACCTTGATGAGCTCGTGGTCGGCCAGCGCCTGCTCCACTTGTTTGATGACCGCCTCGGTCACGCCGAGCTTGCCGATCTGGACGATCGGCGACATGGCATGGCCGTGCCCGCGCAGGGCGCGGCGCAGGTCGCTGGCCGGCATCAACGTCATGGCCCCCAACTATCACAGTCCGGGGAACTTCGGCGCCCCGTGAAATCCGCCGCGCCCCCGCTGGCGCCGGGGCCGGCCGGGCCCCACCTTTGCGGCCGGAGGTCTCGGTGGTCTACGTTCTGGCAGTCGTCATCGGCGTCGTGGCCGGGTTGCGGTCGCTGCTGGCGCCCGCCGTGGTGGCCTGGGCGATTCGACTGGGCGCGCTGGATGTCGGGGGGACCTGGCTGGTTCATCTCGGCCGGACCTGGGTGGTCTGGATCCTGACGGCGTTCGCGATCGGCGAGCTGATCGCCGATCAGCTGCCGACCTTGCCCC